>JAGGWS010000075.1 GCA_021163425.1 Candidatus Omnitrophota bacterium | reverse complement strand
TTTGGCCTTCTTTAATCCTTCACTCAGCTTATCAGAAAACTTTACCAATTGCTCATTGACTTTTTCCCTGATTAAGATATCATCTTTCATAGGGGCACCTCCTTGTTTTTGGGGAAACTCTTTCCCCATTTTTCTGGTTAAAAATATTATAAAACAAGGAGTGCCCTCTTTGTAGATTTTTATTTTTTTATTCCCTTGTTTATTATAGACTTACAAAGAATTGGGCTTATTTTTTGGGGAAACTCCAGTTATATTTAGCTGAAGAGGGTATCTATAAGTTTAGAAGAGTCTTTAATTTAGATGAAGATATCCAGGTGTACGATATTGAAATTCTTCCTGATTCAGGCATTGTTATCCTGGCCAGTTCTAAAGGAATTTACTTAGCTGATAAAAAGTTAGAGAGGATAGAAAGAGTTCTTGTAGCCAGGAGTTATAGAGAAGAGGGAGAAGAAGAGAATTTCAGAAATATACCTCAGTGTATTTATTTAGACAAAGATACTCAGAATATTTATTCAGGAACCACTTCAGGATTATTTGTTTCTAAGGATAAGGGAGAAGCCTGGCAGAGATTAAATCTTGCTGGGTTAAACAGTTTAAACATAAAAGAAATAAGCAAAGTTCCTGATAAAAATATTTTATATTTAGCTACAGAAGAAGGTTTATACGAATTAAATCTTGAAGATAGGACTCTTAATAATATTTCAGGAGGTGCTTCTTCTGAAGTAAGAGATTTAGCCTGGGTTAAGGGGGTATTATTTTTAGCTACTTCTTCAGGTTTGTACAAGAGGCAATTAAAAAGTTCAGACTCAGCTGATAATGTAGAAAAATATCTTAAGGACGAACCCTCTTATTTAGAAGTTCAGGAGAAAGCCTTAAACTATAATCATCTTCATCCGGATATTATAAAGAATTGGAAGAGAAGGATAAGGTTAAGAGCTATATTTCCTAGTGTAGATGTGGATTATTATAAAAGCGTAACCAGTTCCTATGGAAAATGGAGTGTTGGTCCCCGTGATTGGAGCGTGGGGTTATCCTGGAATGTAGGAGATTTAATCTGGAATAGTTATGAAGATGACATAGATAGTAGAGCCCGTTTAGATACCCAGACCCGAATTGACTTATTAGACGATTTAAGAAGGATTTATTTTGAAAGGAGAAGGATAAAATTTGAACTGATAAAAAACCCTCCTCAAGACGGGCAAAAGCTTCTTAAGAAGAAACTTTATTTAGAAGAACTTACTGCAGGTTTAGATGCTTATACTGGAGGCTGGTTTTCTCAGGAGATAAGAAGAAGGGGTGCTTATAAATGAGTAAAAAAATAGCCTTTATCTTAGCCGGGGGTAAAGGTGAGAGGCTGTGGCCTTTATCCCGGGAAAATTATCCCAAACAGTTTGTAGAATTTAAGGAGGGTTATTCTCTATTTAAACTTACTCTTAGAAGACTTAAGCCTTTTTTTACTCCTTCTTCTATCTATATAATTTCTTCTTTAGATTATAAGTTTACGGTTTATAATCAGATAGAGAGTTCAGATTTTTTAAGCAAGAAAGAAAAGTATAGATTAAAAGAGAATCTGATAATTGAACCTGTTTCTAAGAATACTGCTCCAGCTATTCTTTTGGGAGTAAAGTATTTAGAAGATAAAATTTCTGACGGAGACATAATTTATATATTTCCTTCTGACCATTTTATAAAACCTCTCTCAAAATTTATTTCTTCTTTAAAGAAAGCTGAAAAATTAGCCAGTGAAGATTTAATCGTGGTTTTTGGTATAGACCCTTTAAAAATTCAGCCTGGTTATGGTTATATCTTACCTGAAGGTAGTAAAGTTAAAAAATTTATAGAGAAGCCCCAAAACTCTTTGGCTAAAAAATTGATTAAGGAAGGTGCTTTCTGGAATGCGGGTATTTTTTGTTTTAAGAAAAGAGTTTTTCTGGAAGAGCTTAAAAAATATGCTGATAAAATATATAAACCTTATGAATTTGGCTGGAATAAATTCATAAAGGAATTCTCTAAAGTCCCTAAAGATTCAATTGATTATGCTTTAATTCAGAAGACAAAAAGATTAGGATTTATCAAATTTAAAGGAGAATGGACTGATTTAGGAAACTGGGAGAGTTTCTTAGAGTTTTATTCCCAGAATAAAGAAAACTATACAATAGGTAAAGCTTATCTAATTAATTCTAAAGATTGTTTGGTGTTTTCTCCTTACCGCTTAACCGTCTTAATAGGAATGAGAGATAGTTTGGTGATAGATTCTCCTGATGCTTTGCTGGTTTTAAAGAAGGGGAAAGCTTCGGAGGTGAAAGATTTAGTAAATATACTAAAAAAAGAAAATAAAGATATAGTGAAAGAAAGCCCTACAGTTTACAGGCCCTGGGGCTATTATACAGTATTGAAAAAGGCTGATAATTATAAAGTAAAGGAAATCGGGGTTTATCCTAAAAAATATATCTCTCTTCAGAAACATAAGTTTAGAAGTGAACACTGGAATGTGGTGGAAGGAAGAGCTGAAGTTACTTTAGGTAAGAAAAAGTTTATAGTAAAAAGAAATCAAAGTATTTATGTTAAGCCTGGATGTAAACACAGAGTTTACAACCCCACCAGTAAAATTTTGAAGATAATTGAAGTCCAGATTGGTTCTTATTTGGGAGAAGACGATATTCAAAGATTTACCACCTACTGAGAAGATGCCTTCTTTTTTAATAATAAACCCTTTTGGAATAGGAGATGTTTTATTCTCCACACCCTTAATAAGGAATGTAAAAGAATATTTTCCTGATTCCCGGATTTATTATCTCTGCAATAAGAGAGCTTACCCTGTTTTAAGATTTAACCCTTTAATAGAGAAGATATTTATTTACGAGAGAGATGAATTTGAGGAAATAAAGAGAGTTTCTAAATTGAAGTGGGTCAAGAAGGGGCTTAGTTTTATTTCTGAGATTAGGAAGGAAAAAATAAAGGTAAGTATAGATTTATCTCTGAATTCTCAATATGGTTTTTTCTCTTTTCTGGCAGGAATAAAAGAAAGAGTGGGTTTAGATTATAAAAGAAGAGGCTTTTTTTTAACCAGAAAGATAAAGATAGAAGGTTTTGAAGACAAACACGTTGCTGATTACTATTTAGATGTTTTAAAGCTATTAGGGGTTGAGCCTGAGCCTTATAATTTAGAAGTTTATACTTCTAAAGAAAACAGAGAAAAAGTAGATAGTTTTCTTGAAGGTAAGGTTTTTAGAGAAGATTTAGTTATTGGCATAGCTCCCTGTGGAGGAAAGACTTTAGATAAACAGGCTTTCAGAAAGCGCTGGCCAGAAAGAAATTTTTCTTTACTTATTGAAAGAATAATTTCTGAATTGGGGGCGAAGATTTTTATTTTTGCCGGGCCTGATGAAGCCCAAAATGTAGAGAGGATTATTTCTGATATAGACTCCAGTAATATATTTAACTTTACTGGCTGGAGATTAGAAGAGGTGGTAGCTCTGGTAGATAAGTGTTTTTTATTCTTGGGTAATGATTCAGGCTTGCTTAAAGTTGCTAATGCTTTAAATAAAAAAATTGTAGCTTTGTTTGGCCCGGTAAGTGAAAAAGTTTATGGCCTGTATCCTTTTAACCCTTCTCAGCACATTATTTTGAAAAAAGATTTGCCCTGCAGGCCTTGCTATAAGAAATTTAGGCTTCCTGAGTGTCCTTATGATATAGCCTGTCTTAGAGAGATAGCTGTGGAAGAAGTTTTTTCAGCGGTTAGCAGACTTATTTCTTCCTGAATACCGTAACTTGACAAAATACTTTGAAAGTAAAATGTCAAGTTACGAGGGGTTTTGGTTAGGGTTTAAGATTATGAGATACTTTTTAACGCTGGTATTATTTATTCTTTCCTTTAATTTAAAAGCCGAAGATTTAAGAGAAAAACTCAGTTTTTTGTATAACCGGGGAAAGTACGAGCAGGCTATATCTTTATGCAAAGAGAAACTCAAAACTTCTAAAGATAAATTTTATTA
>JAGGWS010000018.1 GCA_021163425.1 Candidatus Omnitrophota bacterium | reverse complement strand
TTGCCCATTTTTCTGGTTAAAAATATTATAAAACAAGGAGTGCCCTCTTTGTAGATTTTTATTTTTTTATTCCCTTGTTTATTATAGACTTACAAAAAATTGGGCTTATTTTTTGGGGAAACTCCAGGTTTTAAAGCTTACCCTATTTTTCCCTTCTCTTTTTGCCTGATAGAGAAAAGAGTCAGCAATTCCCACCAGAGAATTTTTATCCTGACAATCTTCAGGAAAAGAAGCTATTCCGATACTTACGGTAAATCTTTTCTTAAAGAGGTAAGAGCTATCTTCAACCGAAGCTCTAACTCTTTCGGCAATCTCATAAGCCTCTTTTTTGGAAGCCTCAGGAAGAATCACCACGAATTCTTCTCCTCCATACCTGCAGACCAAATCCCGCTTTCTGCAAGAATTCTTTATTAAAGAAGCTATGTTAATCAAAGCTTTATCTCCTTCCAAATGTCCAAATTCGTCATTATAAATTTTAAAATCATCTATATCAATCATAAGGAGGGAAAGTCTTTTATTAAACTTCGAAGCTTGAACAAAGAATTCATCCAATTTATACTGAAAATACCCATAATTCCAGAGGTTAGTTAAAGAATCAGTATGAGCTCTAAAGAGGGCATCTTCAAAAAGTTTTGAATTTTCTATAGCTAAAGCTGCCTGAGAAGCAAACATATTTAGAATATTTAAATCTTCTCCCTGAATTGGCTTCTTAGTAATAAAATTGTCCACAAACAAGATTCCAATTATTTGATTCTTAGCCCAGAGAGGAAGAAAGGCTGCTTCTTCAAATAAAAATACTTTATAGAGAGGGTCTTGAGAAAATTTTTCTTTATTTTCTTTTTTCAAATGGATAAGGAAGCCTTCGCTAAAGGTTCCATAGAGGAATCCAGCCCTCTCATCCAGAGGAAATTCCAAACTCTGGACTAACTCAAAAAATTTAGGCTTTTCTGGAAGTTCCTTTATTCGGTGATATTCCTCTATTAAATCATATAAGTCTTTTCTCTCCTCCTTAATGAACCTCCAAATCCCCTCAGCCTCCTGCGGTTCAACATGGCCTATCCCCATAATCCCTTTTATCTTCTTGCGATTATAATCAACAAAAAAGAGAGCTGCTCTATTAAACCCCAAACCTTCATGAGCAGTTATAGCAGTAAGAATGATGTAAAGAATTTCATCTAACTTTAAGGTAGTCCTTAAAGCCTGGGTAATCTCATAAAATATCTTAAACTGGGTTCTTAAACGAGTTAATTCCTCTTGCAAATCTTGTAAATTTTTCTCGTTCATAATACCAAAATAAATAACATATATTTCTTAAAAAATCAAGCTTCACTTTTTTGTTAATGTAAATCTTTAAGGAGAGGCTGGAGTTTCAGTAAACTTAACTGAAACTATCTTGGATATTCCCTGTTCCTGCATAGTAACCCCATAAAGAACAGAGGCTTTACTTATAGTTTTTTTATTGTGGGAAATTATTATAAACTGAGAATTTTTAGCAGATTCAGAAAGAAGATAATTGAACCTATCCACATTAGCCTCATCTAAAGGAGCATCTGTCTCGTCTAATATACACAAAGCAGAAGGCTTAAACTTAAAGATGGCAAATATTAAAGCTATGGCTGTAAGAGCCTTTTCTCCACCAGAAAGTAAACTTACACTCTGAAGTTTCTTACCAGGAGGTTGAACTATTATATCGATACCTGATTCTAAAGGGTCAGATTCGTCTAAAAGGTATATTTCAGCCTTGCCTCCTCCAAAGAGAAATCTAAAAAGACCTTTAAATTCCTCTTTAATCTTCTGAAAAGCCTCAATAAACATTTCCGAAGAAGTCTTTTTAATCTTACTCATAGCTTTCTTTAATGCCTCCTTAGAAGAAAGCAAATCCTGGCGTTGGGTATTAAGAAAATTAAATCTTTCTTCTAATTCCTTGTATTCATCTAAACTGGCTAAATTTACCGTCCCTAAATATTTAAGTTTTCTCTTTAATGTCTCTTCCTGAGTCTGGAGTTCTGGCAAAGACTCTTCTATAGAATCCAATTCTTCGGAGTTCAACTCTATTGAATAAAGCTGGTTTAAATCTGAGACTATCTTACTCTGGTTAAAATCGAGATTCTGGATTTTGAGCCTTAACTGATGAACTTTTTCTCTTATTTTATCTAATTCTTTTTGAACAAGTTCAGATTCCTCTGAAATAGTTCGCTTCTGGGAGAATAAATCTCCCTCTTGAGATTTAAGCTTCCCTATACTCTCCTTTAAAAAACCTCTTTCTTTTTCTTTATTTTCTATCTGTTTTAAAAAGTCCTGATTCTCATTTTCTGAAGAAGTAATCTTATTTTCAATTTCTGAATTCTCTCTATTTAAATTAGCAATCTCTGACTCCAAAGTTTCTAAATCTTTTAAGAAGATTTCTAAGGTATTTTGTTTACTCTTCTTATCTTCTTCTAAAGAAATTATCTCAGTATTGAGGCGAGTCATTTCTATCTCTAAATTTTTAATTTCTATTTCATTTCTCTTTATAATCTCCTGGGCTTCTTTTATTGAGTGTTCTAATTCTTTAAGCTGGGAATCTCTCTCAGAAAAAGCAGATTTAAGTTGTTCTTGTTGAGAAAAAAGAGTATTTAATCCCTCTTGAGTATCTTTAAGCTCTATCTCTACTAAAGACTTTTCTTCTTTTAATCTCTCTAAAGTTTCTTTAGAATTTTTCTCTATCTCTTTAACTCTTGAAAATTCCTTCTCTTCTTCCCGGAAAGCTTCTTCTTTAGCTTTTAACTCTTCTTCTAAAAATGATAGTTGTTTAAAGTTGTTATCTAATTTATTCTGAATAGCTTCTACTTCTCCTTTAAGCTGAGAAATTTTAGTGGTCATCTCTTCTACCTTTTGAGGAATAATCTTGGCTTGAGTCCTCATTTTAAGAGAAGAACCCTCTTCCAAAAGAGAATCCCTGTCAACACGAGCTAAAATGACCGAAGGTAAAAAAGGAACTTCTTTATCCAAAATTATAGTAATATCCTGAGTTTGAGGGAATTCTTCATACTTTACTCTTAATTCTTTTAAAAATTCCAGTTGAGAAGAAATAATAGCTAACTCTTTCTCCTTATTCAATTTTTCTTCGGTTAATTTATCAATTTCTTTTTTATAATTCTCTATTTTACTTAAGAGCTCTTTCCTATCTTTCTTAAAACTTTCAAACTTTACCTGAAATTCCTGAACTTGTTTCTCAATTTCAGAAAATTTAACCTCAAATTCCCTAACTTCTGTTTCCGACTTAGCTATTTCTACCAAAAGCCTCTTTTTGCGAGAAGAAAGGCTATTAACTTTACTTTGAATATCTACAAGATTATTAGAAAAGGAAACTCTTTCTTCCTCTAAGCCTAAAATTTTCTGATTTGCCTCTTTAATAAATAAAGCCTTTGTTCTGTTTTCTTCTGATTTTTTCTCTATCTCTTTAGAAAATTCCTCTATCTTATTCTTCTTCTCTAAAAAATTGTCATCTATTAAGCCTAATTCTTTCTTTAAAGATTCGATTCTTTCCTCTTGCTGAGCTTTCCTCTCTGAATATAAGAGACTACTCCTTTCTATATTTTCTAATCTGTTTTGCAATTCGGCTATCATCTTCTTGTTTGACTCTATTCTATGCTCAAACCCTGAAATCTCTGAGGAAATTTCAAATACCTGAGAACTATTCAATTGAATCTGGTTTCTTAAATTCTCCAGCTCTTTCTCTTTTATCTGAATTTCTTCTCGCAATTCTTTGAGAAGACTCTCCTTTTCTTTATCTTGAGCATTCAGATTGTTTAATTCGCTTAAAAAAATCTCCTTTTCTTTATTCAATTCTTTTATCTCTAAGGCAGCAATCTTTCTTTCTATTACTTTCAATTCTTCATAAATTTCCTGATATTTTCTGGCTCGTTCCACCTGCCTGTGGAGAAAATCCTTTTGTCTTTTTACTTCAGTTATTATATCTTCTATTCTCAAAAGATTATTGTCTACCTCCTCAAGTTTTCTTAAGACCTCTTTCTTTCTTTCTTTAAACTTCAAAATGCCTGAAGCTTCATCAAATATAATTCTTTTCTCCTCAGGTTTATAGCTGAAGATATTCTCTATTGAACCCTGTAAAATAAAAGAATAACTTCCTTCTCCTAAGCCTACAGGTAACAGGAGCTCCTGAATATCCTTAAGCCGGGCAGGGCTATTGTTTATGAGATATTCACTTTCTCCTGAACGGAATAAACGACGGGTTATACTTATTTCCTCAAATTCTAAATTTAAAGCTCTGTCTTCATTAGAAAATAAAAGGGTAACTTCAGCGTAATTTAGAGGGGGTTTATTCTGAGTGCCGTTAAATATTACATCCTCCATTTTTGTACCCCGCAGAGACTTGGGACTCTGTTCTCCCAGAGCCCATTTTATAGCATCTAAAACATTAGACTTGCCACAACCATTAGGCCCAACAATAACAGTTATCCCCGGCTCAAACTTAAGAGTGGTTCTATTAGGAAAAGATTTAAACCCAAAAATTTCTACTTCTTTAAGATACATAACATTCTTATTTTACTATAATTCTTCTTTTTTATAAATACCTTTTTAACTCTTTTAAGGAGAAAAAGAAATGGCTTTAACTACTCTTTATCTCTTTTATCTTCTTAATAAGGAGAGGAATAATTTCAAAGAGATCTCCCACTATACCGTAATTAGCCACTTTAAAGATAGGAGCGGAGGGGTCTTTATTTATGGCTATAATTAATTTTGAGGATTGCATACCTACTAAATGCTGGATTTGACCGGATATCCCACAGGCGATATATATTTTAGGAGAAACTGTTCTTCCGGTTTGACCTACCTGGTGAAAATAAGGAATCCATCCTGCATCTACAGCTGCCCGGGAAGCTCCTACTGCTCCACCCAAAACTTGAGCTAACTCTTCAATCAATCTAAAATTCTCAGCCCCCCCTATCCCCCTTCCTCCGGATACTATAATATCTGCCTCAGCTAAATTTACAGTAGATAATTCTTCTTTTATGAAATCAATAAACTTAATTCTGGCGTCTTCTATCTCTGAAAATTTCTCCTCAATAACTTCACCCTTTCTTTGAGGCAAAATTCCTGCAGGAGGCATAACTTTATGACGAACTGTAGCCATCTGAGGCCGGTAGTCAGGAGTAATTATCTGAGCCATAATATTACCTCCAAAGGCTGGCCTGGTCTGAATTAAAATCTTCTTCTCCTTATCAATATCTAAACCGGTGCAATCAGCAGTTAAGCCAGTATGGATATTTACTGCAATCCGGGAAACTAAGGACCTGCCAGTAGTAGTGGCTCCAGCTAAGAAAATCTCAGGTTTATATTTTCTGAGAAGCTGGGTAATTACCCGGCTGTAATTTTCAGCAATATAGTTTTTCAGAACAGGGTTATCTACTAAAAAGACTTTATCTGCTCCTCTTTCTATCAATTCTCGGGTTTTTTCCTTTATCTGATAGCCTAAGAGGACTGCTCCTGTATAGGTATTTAAGTCTTTAGCTAACTGCCTGGCTTTTCCTAAGAGTTCGAATACTACTGGAGCTATCTCTCCATTTCTTTGTTCAGAAAAAACCCAAACCCCTTTATAAGAAGATAAATCTTTTTTGAGTTCTTCTCTCTCTATTAAGATTGCTCCAAATTTACAAGCGGTTACACAGGCTGAACAGAGATTACACTTATCTAAATCTATTACAGCTAACTTATCTATTATTTTAATAGCTGAGGAAGGGCACACCTTAGCACAAAGCCCACAGCCTACACATTTATCTTTTATTACTTTAATCATAACAAATCCTCAATTTCTTTAATTAAGCCTGAAACTGCTTCTTGAGGCTCTCCCTCAAAGATTTTTCCTCCTTTTTTAGGGGGAGGGGTAAATATCTTAACTACCTGAGTAGGAGAGCCTTTTAAACCAACTGCTTCCTGAGATAAACCTATATCTTTATGAGTCCAGGCTGGAATAACTTCTTTTTTAGCCCGGAGCTTTCCTTTTAAAGAAGGGAGTCGGGGTTCATTTATTTCTTTCACTACCGTAATTAAGGCAGGTAACTTAAGTTCTAAAATTTCATAACCATCTTCTAAAAGTCTCTCTACTACCATAATCTTAGGGTTGGTGTCTAAATGGATGGTGTCTATTTTTCTTACATAGGTAGCCTGAGGCAAGTCCAGATGAGAAGCAATCCCCGGACCAACCTGAGCGGTATCTCCGTCAGAAGCCTGCTTACCACAGATAACTAAATCTACCGGCGAAAGTTTCTCAATAGCTTTAGCCAGAACTAAACTGGTAGTCCAGGTATCTGAACCAGCAAAAGCTCTATCGCAGAGATGAACTGCATTATCAATACCTAAAGATAAAGCTTCTCTTAAAGCAGCCTCTGCCTGAGGAGGCCCCATGGTAATAACAGTGGTCTTAGCTTGAAACTTCTCCTTTAATCTTACTGCCTCCTCAATTGCATACATATCAAAAGGGTTAATAATTGAAGAAACCCCTTCTCGCACTAAGGTGTTAGTCTGAGGGTCAATCTTAACCTCAGTGGTTTGGGGAACCTGTTTTATACAGACTACTATCTGCATCTTATTTACCAAACTCCTTTATTAAATTTAAGGCAATTATATTCTTTTGAATCTGGTTGGTTCCTTCATAAATCTGGGTAATCTTAGCATCGCGCATAAATTTTTCCACTGGATAATCTCGCATATAACCGTAACCTCCAAAAATTTGAACTGCCTGAGTAGCTACTTCCATAGCCACATCAGAAGCAAAAAGCTTAGCCTGAGCAGAATAAGACCCGATATTTTTAGCTCCCCTATCTACGGCTCTGGCTACTGCATAAACTAAACTTCGGGCAGCCTCTACTTTCGTAGCCATATCAGCTAACATCCACTGAATCCCCTGAAAGGAAGAAATCTTCTGGCCAAACTGAACCCTTTGATGAGCATACTCTACAGCTAACTCTAACGACCCTTGAGCAATCCCTACAGCCTGGGCAGCCACCCCTGGTCGAGACTGGTCAAAAGTCTTCATAGTGACAATAAAACCTATACCCTCTTTACCACCCAAGAGCCTTTCTTTAGGAATCTTACAGTCTTGAAAGATGAGTTCTCGGGTTGAAGAAGCCCTTATACCCATCTTATCTTCTTTCTTACCAAAGGAAAAACCAGAATCACCTTTCTCCACTATGAAGGCTGAAATCCCTCGAGGACCTTTAGATTTATCAGTTAAAGCAATAACTGTATAAATATCCGCATCTCCTCCGTTAGTAATAAAGTGCTTAAGGCCATTAAGAATATAGAAATCACCTTCTTTTTCTGCTTTAGTAGTAACTGCTCCAGCGTCAGAACCGGCTTCAGGTTCAGTCAAGGCGAAAGCTGAAAGTTTCTCTCCTGAAGCTAGGGGAGGTAAATACTTCTTCTTCTGTTCTTCTGTCCCAAATAAAAGTATAGGAAACATTCCCAAAAAAGAAGCAGCGTAAGAAGCAGCCACCCCTCCATCAACCCGGGATACTTCTTCAGTAGCAATACACAAATCTAATAAGCCTCCCCCCATACCTCCATATTCTTCGGGAATACAAAGAGTGAATAAATCTGATTGAGCCAAAGCCTTTATTGCTTCTTGAGGAAATTCCCCTTCTTCATCCCATTGTTTGCTAAAAGGCTTTATCTTTTCCTCAGCTACTTTCCGGGCTAATTCTTTAATCATTAATTGTTCTTCAGTTAATCCATAATCTAACATCTCTCCTCCTAGTTTATAACTTCTTAATTAAAGCTATTTCTTTACAATCAGGAAACTCCGGACAATTAAGACAATCTGACCAAACCTTATGAGGAAGTTTTTCTTTATCTATTTCTTTAAATCCTAACTTTTTAAAAAACTCAGGTGCATAAGTTAAAACAAAAACTTTCTTAAGCCCTAAAGATTTAGCTTCCTCTAAAGCTTTTTTAACTAAAGCAGAGCCTATCCCCTTACCCTGGTATTTTCCCTTAACTGCTAACGACTTTATCTCAGCTAAATCCTGCCATCCCACAATAGCCAAAGCACAACACCCTATAACTTCTCCTCCTTCTTGATAAACCCAAAAGTCTCTTATCCTCTCGTAAATATAATTCAAAGAACGCACAAGCATAAGCCTCTTTTTAGCAAAAAAGCCTATAAGCCTATAAATCTGAGCAGCCTCAGAAATAGTAGCCTTCTTAAACATTAGGGCTTATTATATAAATTTATTCTAATTTAGGCAAGTATTTATTGAAGAAAAAACAAAAATTAAGCTAACAGCCTTCCCAAAGTATTTCTTCCAAAAGAAGACAAAGACTTAAAAACAATTCTTAGACCAAAACTTTCTTGCCTCAATTTTCAACTTTTTATTCTAACCCTAATCACCAATTTGAAATCTCAAAATGTTAACAAATTTTATTGCTATAGTAATTAAAAATGTTACAAATCAGATAAAAACTTCTCCTTGTTTAGGATGGTAACCATTTATAAACTCAGAAACCTCCAGTACTTTTTTCCCTTCTGGCTGAAGTCTAAGAGGAAGGAGTAAACCTTGGGAAGTACTAATCTTCAGGGTATGTTTAGAAACCTGAACAATATCGCCGGGCAGGCTTTTTCCAACCTTAGACTTTTCAACCTCAGCAGAATAGAATTTCACCCTCTTGCCCCTAAAAAAAGAAAAGGCGCAAGGTTTAGGAACTAAAGCTCTTATTAAGTTTCTAATTTTAAAAGCTGGCTGCTGCCAGTTGATTTTACTCAAAGTTTTATCTATCTTGGGAGCAAAACTTATACCCTGAGGAGGCTGAGCCTTCAGAAAAAAATCTCCCTTCTCTAAAAGAGGTAAAGTTTTAATTAGGAGTTCCTTGCTCAAGGAATAAATTTTTTCTGAGAGAGTCAAGAAATCATCGGCTTTGTTTATAGATATTTTCTCTTGAGCAATTATTTCCCCATTATCTACTCCCTTAGAGAGTTTAAATAGAGTTACGCCGGTTTCTTCCTCTCCATTAATCAAAACCCAATTTATAGGAGCAGGCCCTCTATACTTGGGGAGTAAAGAAGGATGCACTCCTAAAGGTAAAATCTTGGGTATCTTTAATAACTGAAAGGGCAAAATCTTGCCATAAGAAACTACAATAAATAAGTCAGGCTCTCTCTCCTCTATTAAAGAAATAAATTCCTTATCAAGTTTGTAAGGGGTTAAAACTTCCAAACCAGTTGTTTGAGAAAATTTTTTAACTGGCGAAGGTAAAAGCTTTAAACCCCTTCCCTGAGGAGCGTCTGGAGAAGTTACTATTAAACAAGGAGGATAATTCTCAGCTAAAAGCTCTTTTAAAACTTCTAAAGAATAATCGGAGTTTCCAAAGAATACTATTTTCATCTCTCTATTATTATAGATAATTTTGCTGTAGATTTCTTAAATTTTTGTAAAGCCAATCTTAATACCTTATTTATTGTAGTAAATTGAGAAGATTTTACAACTAAAGAATAAACAGTTTTTTTTGTTGATATTTTTTCTCTTAAAGGTCCGTAAATTTCTACTTTTTTCCTTATTTTTAAAGCTTGCCCTTCTAAAAAACCCTTTAATGCCCTGATTTTCTCCAAAAGAGGCTTTTCTTTCTTAGCCCTCAAAGTAAGTTTAGCTAAACAAGTATAAGGAGGCAATTTCCAGGTTTTTCTTTCTTTAAGCTCTCTTTCGTAAAACCAGCTCCACTCTTTTTTAAGAGCTGAAAAAACATAATAAGAAGGGTGAAAAGTAAATATAATTAATTCCTCTTTAGCTATACTCTTAAGACGCTGGAGTAAATAATATAACTCCAGAGAAGAATTAAAATCTCCCCAGGAAAGCAAAGAATCTATTCCGGCTAAAATAACAACTTCTGCTGAAGGTAATTCTTTAAGAAAGATGAGTTTTTGGGTAGAGATAAGAATATCCCAATCCTGAGGAAAAGCCAAGCTCTTAGTGAATTTAAAAATCTTTTTAGCAGGGAAAAACCTTTTAAGAGTAAGTTCTACTCTTTCAATACCTATACCTATCTTTCTAATGTATCTTTCAGAACATTTATGAATTTTTTCTCCTTTGTTCTTATATCCACAATATCTGCAAAAATAGTCCTTTTCTAAAGAAAAAGATAAAAAATTACCACACTGTGGACATTTAATTATCTCTTTACAGAAATTACAGCGCAATATGTTACTAAACCCCTTCCTATTCCAAAAAATAATTATTCTTTTACCTTTCTCTAAATTGCTTCTGATTATCTCTAAACTCAGCTCAGAAAATAAAGGGATTCTTTTAAACTTATAACTGGCAAGGTCAAATATTTTTGTCCGAGATTGGCTTTCTTTAAACTTATTTACAAAGATAAACTTCTTCTTCTCTAACAACTTATATAATTTCAAAGAAGGATAATCTGAATGTAAGATTAAATTGCTTTTTTCTATCTCTGCCCTTAAGAAAGCTAAGTCTCTTAAATGGTAAAAAGGCTTCTCAGGCTGAAAATAGCCAAAGAAGTTTTCTTTCTCTACGATTATTGCTCCTAAATTCTCAAAAGGTGAAAATATTGCAAATCTTGTACCAATAGAGACATCAGCTTGCTGATTTCTTATCTTCAGCCACTCTTTAAGTTGAGAAGATGGCTTACTTGAGCCAAAAAGAAGAGCTATCCTAATCTCTTCAAATTCCTTCTCCAAAAAATCTTTTATAAAAAAAGCATCCTCTTTCTGGGGAACACAGATTATAACCTTTCTTTTTTCTTTTATTTGAGATTGAATTATCTCCTTATAATAAAAAAAACGAGTATTGGCGGTAAGATTTTCTCTTAGATAGATAAACTTGTTGTCCAGATACTCTTTCTGAAGGTTTGCTTTTTTAGGTTTAATACTTAAAGGCCTCCTTCTACGTAAAGATTCGGGAAGCATCATTTCTAATATCTCCCCTTGACTATAGAGATAAATCTGGGATACTTTCCGGGAAAATTTTAAAAGATTAGAAGTAAAAGCAGGCAGATTGTCTAAAACTTTTAAGATTGGTTTAAGTTTTTTTTGAGAGGAACTCTTTTTTATTTTTACTACAAACCCTACTCTTTTCTTTCCTGAAAAATCTACTAAAACCCGCATCCCTTTTTTAAGAGAACTTTTCTTTCTAAACTTGTAATCAAAACCTTTATTTATCTCCAGACCTACTAAGACTTCAGCTATCATTTTTTAATAATTTTAAGGCTAACTCTTTAATCTTCAGGGCAGAATCTCCTGTTTCTACTTTTTTAAAATTTTCCCTTATCTTTAATAAAATATCTCTATCTTTAATAAGGTTGTCTATTAAAGCTAAGAGTTCTTCTATACTTTCAGGATAAAATCCCAGATTATTTTTTAAAATATAATTAAGGTTGTCCAATTCCTGACCAGGGAAATAATCCATAAATAAAAGGGGTTTCTTCTTAATTATGGCTTCAGTTATCGAAATCCCTCCGGGCTTAGTAATTATAATATCAGAAAGTTCAACTAATTCCCAGATTTCTTCTTTATATTCAAAACTTAAAAGATAAAGGGGTTCTTTTAAACTACTTAAAAAATTCTTAACCTTTTTGTTCTCTCCATAAATTACGAATATCCCGCATTTTTTGTAGAATTTCTTTATTATCTCTACAAAAGGGCCTAATCCAAAAGCACTGGAAAACAGAAGAATAGAAAAAAGCTTAGATGGCTTTCTGTATTTTTCCTCTAAGGATTTTAACTCCTGCTGTTTGAAAAAGCCTCTTCTCAAAGGAATACCATAAATCTTTATTCTCTCCTCAGGAAAGGACAATTTCTTAGAGATAAGATTTAATTGTTCCTCTGAAGATACTATGTAATAATCAGTAAACTTATTTAGCCATAAAGGGTGGAGTCCGTAATCAGTAATAACTGTAATAAGTTTAGTTCGGATTCTCTTTTGGGATTTAAGATAAGCAACAATCTGACTAACAAAAAAGTGAGTGCTTATTAGAACTGATGGCTCTTTCTTTATAACTTCCTTTACAAAATTTCTAAAAACAAAGAGGTGAAGATAAAGAAGGCAAGTTTTAAACGATCCTAAAAAATAAAGTCTATAAATTAAATACCATAAAAGGGGTAATTTCTTTACTAAAAACCTATAACCTTCTTCATAAAAAATTTTAAGAGAAGAAAAATTAAGGAGGTTGAATATATAAGGAGGATTTTTTTCAAAGACTTCAATTAAAGAAAGTCCTGCCTTTTTATGGCCTAAACCGCAGCTTATGTAACCTATCCATATCTTAGCCATTGCATTACTTTCTCAAAATCTGAGTCATCTTAAAGGAAAAATCCCACTTCTTAAGGTGTTTTTTGAGTTAAAATAAAGTTTACAGCCTCTTCTAAATTAGAGAATATATAATCGGGCTGGGTATCCCAGGCAGGTTTATTCTCTAAGTTTTCTTTTCCCGAAAGAACAAGGATATTTCTTATCCCTAAAGCCTGCGCACACTTAATATCTCTCAGGCTATCTCCGATGAAGAATAAGAGATGATTATTAACCTCTGTCTCAGGTATCCCTAACTTTTTAAGGACTTCTCTAATTAAACCTGGAGAAGGTTTACGGAAAGGACAGCTATCTTCTTCCTGATGCACACAGTAATAAACCCCATCTATTAGAGGAGAGCTATCTTCTATAAGATTTAGCATATAGGAAGTCAAATCTAAAAGCTGCT
The DNA here is from genome assembly GCA_021163425.1 of Candidatus Omnitrophota bacterium. Taxonomy (GTDB): domain Bacteria; phylum Omnitrophota; class Gorgyraeia; order Duberdicusellales; family Duberdicusellaceae; genus Duberdicusella. The sequence continues at coordinate 37,633 of JAGGWS010000018.1, read as the reverse complement.
CAGAAGTTATTAAGCCTTTAGATACGCAAGCTTGATTAGAAATTATATAAAGCAAAAACCCTGCTTGTTTAAGTTTCCTTAAGGCGTCCTTGACAAAAGGAAAAATCTTTAATTCTTCCTTCTTTAAAATGTATTCCCCATTCCCGGGATAGACATTAATTACTCCATCCCTATCTAAAAAAACTATTTTCTTAAACATAATTAAATTTTTGAAGGAGGGTTTAATTCTTCAAAATAGGTATAAAGAAAAGAAACTGCTTCCTGAAGAGTTTTAAAAATATAGGTCTTAGTAAAGGAAGCCTGTGGTCCCAAAGAATCTTTAAAAAGTTTTTCTATCTGATGGAGTTTATCTTCCTGCCAGCTTTCTACAGCCCCCGTAACTTCTAATAACTTTCTAAAGGCTTTAGAATACTTATCTTTTAACTCTCGGGATTCTTCTACACTCACGATATAACCATTCTCAGCCTTTTTGATGATAACTTGCTTCTCATTCATTTTTAAATACTATCTTTTTATCTGAAATCTAAACCTGACCTGAAAAAATCTTCTCTCTCTTTATAACAATAAACTACTTTTCCTCGTTTAGAAAGATAGAAATTAAAAAAGGGAATATTAGCATCAATCTCTACAGAGGCTCCCGGCTCTAAACTTACCTCCGAAAAAAAACCTACTCCCCGAGAAGAAATATCTCTTATTAAGATAGGTATAGTTGCGCCTTTATTTCTCAAAAAGCCAAAAGAATCAACTTTAAACCTGGGATAAGATCTTCTGTTTCTATTTAAAAGAGGGTTTTTCTCCATAGGTATTATTTTACCACATTTTCTATAATTATAAAGTCTCCCCGAGAAGTTCTTGCTAAGTTATTGTTCTCGGAAGAAAACTCCACAGTAACATAGGAATTTCTACAAAATACTATCCGCCAGGGCTTAATCTTTCTGGCTATTCTCAAAACTTTACCCTCTTTGTCTAAAAAGAGAATATCTAAAGCGAACCTCATAAAAAAGGTATGAATTGAAGGTGTCCGGAAAAATATTAAAGCCTCCTCTTTAGATAGGCTCTTCCTGAACATAAGGCCTAAAAATCTCTTAAAGAAGTTATCAGCTACCTTAGCCTGAGAAGCTAAAACACTATCTTTTGTCTTATTTATTATCCTGTAAACCATTGGTAGTGGCGGGAAGCGGATTTGAACCGCTGACTCAACGGGTATGAGCCGTTTGCTCTGCCAGACTGAGCTATCCCGCCAAAATTATTTTTCATATCTCCAGAAATTACTTCTTTTTTTATTATAATATTCCTTATCATTTTTTCTTAGAAAACTCCTTACTCGCTCTGATAAACTCCCGGAACAAAGGATGAGCCTTCTCGGGTTTAGACTTAAACTCAGGATGAAACTGACAAGCTACAAACCAGGGGTGATTTTTTAACTCAATTATCTCTACTAAGTCTTTCTGAGGATTAACTCCTGAAAATAATAATCCTCTCTCCTCCATAACCTTACGATAGTGATTATTAAACTCGTATCTGTGTCTATGCCTTTCAAAAATCCTTTCTTTTTTATAAGCCTTGTAGGCTAAACTACCCTTTTTTATCCGGCATTCATAAGCTCCTAAACGCATAGTTGCTCCTTTATGAACTACTTTCTCCTGCTCTTCCAGTAAACTTATTACCGGGTATTTTGTATTTTTATCAAACTCCGTAGAATTAGCTTTTTTAAAACCACAAACTGCCCGGGCAAATTCAATTACTGCAGTCTGCATACCCAGACATATCCCTAAAAAGGGAATTTTATTCTCACGAGAAAACTCTATAGCTTTAATCTTTCCTTCTATGCCTCGCTGACCAAATCCTCCTGGAACCAATATCCCGTCTACTCCTTTCAGATATTTTTCTACTCCCTGCTTCTCAATATCTTCAGAATCTATCTTGCGAGTAACAAGTTTCACATCATTAGCAATTGCTCCATGAATTAAGGCTTCATATACAGACTTATAAGCATCCTGTAAAGTTATATACTTTCCTACTACTGCTATCTCTACTTTACTTTGAGACTTTTTAAGTCTTTTCAACACTAACTTCTCCCACGCACCCAGCCCTCTATCCTCACCTCTCAAATTAAGAAGTCTTACTATTAACTTATCTAGCCCCTCTCTCTTAAACATAGCTGGTATCTCATAAATATACTTTACATCTATAGCAGTAATCACTGCTTCTCTATCTACATTACAAAAGAGAGCAATCTTATCCCGGGCTTCCTTGCTCAAAACTTTTTCACTCCTGCAGATGATAATATCAGGACTTATTCCTATCTCTCTTAATTTACTTACACTATGCTGGGTAGGCTTTGTTTTAATCTCTCCTGCAGATTTTATAAAGGGGACCAATGTTACATGGATATTTATAGCATAATGGGGGCCTAACTCTAACCTCAACTGCCTTATTGCCTCCAAAAAAGGCAAACTCTCTATATCACCAACAGTACCTCCTATCTCTACGATAACTACGTCTACTCTCCTTAGATAAGCTACTTTTTTAATATTTTCTTTTATTTCACCGGTTATATGAGGGATAATCTGGACAGTCTTTCCTAAATAATCTCCCTTTCTTTCTTTATTTATTACTGAATAGTAAATCTTCCCTGTAGTTATATTATTGTCTTTAGTTAAAAGGGCATTGGTGAATCTTTCGTAATGACCTAAATCTAAATCGGTTTCAGCTCCATCTTCAGTAACATAAACTTCTCCGTGCTGATAGGGGTTCATAGTTCCCGGGTCAACATTAATGTAAGGGTCACACTTTATTAAACTTACTTTAAGCCCTCTTGCTTCTAAGAGTTTACCAATTGAAGCTGAAGCTATACCTTTGCCTAAACTGGAAACAACTCCTCCGGTTACGAATATATACTTAGCCATTTACAAATTCTCCAGTAAGTTCTTAGAAAACCTCTTAGGGACAGCTGTAGGATAATTGCCAGTAAAACAGGCAGTACAAAAATTCTCTGGAGGAATAAGCATAGCTTTAAGCATGCCTTCTAAACTTAGATAGTTAAGGCTATCTAAGCCTATAAAATCCCTTATCCACTCTATAGAATGAGAAGAAGCAATCAACTCTTTTTTTGTAGGAAAGTCTATACCGTAATAACAGGGCCACCTCAAAGGAGGACAACTTACTCGCATATGAACTTCTTTTACTCCAGCTTCTCTTAAAGTCTTCACCCTAATTTTACTGGTGGTGCCTCTAACTATAGAATCCTCAATTATAACTACTCTCTTATCTTTTAAGACTCTCTTTATAGGATTAAGTTTAACTTTTACCCGGAAGTTTCTTACCATCTGAGAAGGTTGAATAAAAGTTCTTCCTACGTAGTGATTACGAATCATCCCCACTTCTAAAGGAATACCTGACTCCTCGGCAAATCCCATAGCTGCATAATTTCCCGAGTCAGGAATAGGCATAACTATATCTGTTGATAAAGGAAATTCTCGGGCTAACTGCCTGCCTAAAGACTTTCTGGTTAAGTAAACATTTGCTCCGAATATGTCACTATCAGGCCGGGCAAAATAGATAAATTCAAAAATACAAAAAGAATGTTTTTTCTTCTCAGGAAGTTTAATGCTTTTTAAACCATCTTTACCGATAAAAAGAATCTCCCCCGGCTCAATATCTCTGATATAAGAAGCACCGATTAAATCCAAGGCGCAGGTCTCCGAAGCCAAAATATAAGAAGAATCTAACTTACCCAAACAAAGAGGTCTAAACCCATAAGAATCCCTTGCTCCAATAAGCTCACCATCTATGAGCAGGACCAAAGAATAAGCTCCTTCTAACTTAGAAAGAGCCTCTACTATTGCTGATTGAGAATCTAAGTCTGAGTGGGCTAAAAGATGAGCGATAATTTCAGAATCCATAGTAGTCTGAAAAATTGAACCTTTCTCTTCTAAGTCCTTTCTTAAAAAAAAGGTATTAGTTAAATTTCCGTTATGGGCTATTAAGATATGCCTTCCTCTATGGCGGGCTAAAAAAGGCTGGATATTCTTAGCTGAGCTTACTCCAGTAGTAGAATAACGATTATGACCTAAGGAAATTTCTCCTCGCAAAGACTTTATTATCTTAGCATCAAAGACATCACTTACTAACCCCATCCCTTTGTGGAACCTTACCTTTCTACCATCAAAAGAAGCAATACCTGCACTCTCTTCTCCCCGATGCTGAAGGGCATATAAGCCTAAATATACCAAAGAACTAGCCTGTTTATGCCCGAATACTCCAAAAACACCGCACATAATAAAAACTTAAAAACTCTTTTTACACTAAGCTTTATTCTATAATTCTTTCTTCCTCTGTCAAGAAAAACTCTGAAAATTTAGATTAAACTGAAGGGTAAATTTATTGAATTCAGTATTTCGCAATCTTCTTCTTTAAAGAAAAATCTATTTAAACTTATTAGTTATAGGCATACGCCTATCCTTACCAAAAGCCCGGGGGGTAATCTTTATCCCCGGCGGGGACTGTCTCCTTTTGTATTCGTTTTTATCCACCATAGTTAAGACTTTTTCCACAATCTTCCTCTCAAACCCCAAAGAAACTATTTCTTCCAGAGACTTCTCTTCTTCAATATAGGCCTTTAGAATCGGGTCTAAAATCTCATAAGGAGGGAGACTATCCTTATCCTTCTGATTGGGCTTAAGTTCAGCGGAAGGCTCCTTTATAAGTATGTGGTCAGGGATAACTTTACTAATTGTATTTCTGTAATGGGCAAGTCTATAAACTAAAGTCTTTGGCACATCTTTAATTACACTAAAACCTCCAGCCATATCTCCATACAAGGTAGCATAACCACAAGCCATCTCGCTCTTATTACCTGTAGTTAAGACTAACCATCCAAATTTATTAGAAAGAGCCATCAAGATAGTCCCCCGAATCCGGGCCTGGATATTTTCCTCGGTTACATCTTTTTTAACCCCTTTAAATTGAGGCTTCAAATATTCTAAAAATATTTTGTATATCTCATCAATAGGAATTTTTATTAATCTTATCCTTAAATTATCGACTAACTCCTCTACATCTTCTCTTGAAGCCGGCGAAGTATACGGAGAAGGCATAAACACCCCCACAACATTTTCTCTACCCAAGGCATCACAAGCTAGGGTTGCCACTAAGGAAGAATCTATTCCCCCACTTAAACCTATAACAACTTTCTCAAAACCATTCTTATAGACATAATCCTTCAATCCCAAAAGAAGGGCTCCATAGATTTGGGCCAAATAAGGCAATCGCTCTGCTCTTTTTTCAGGAAGAGGTATTCTTTTTTTGACAGGGATATCTTTAGTTACAGTAATTACCCCTTCGCTGAGTCTTTTGGAAGGTAAAAACTTTAAATCTACTAAAAGCAAATCCTCTTTAAACATTTCTCCTTCTTCTAAAAGTCTTCCTTCCCTATCGATTATGAAACTTACTCCATCAAAAACTAACCCATCCTGGCCTCCTGCCAGATTTATGTAAGCAATATTAACTTTATTTCTTCGGGCCTGGCTCCGAATGATCTTCTCTCGAATATCAATCTTACCCGCATAGAAGGGAGAAGCATTAAGGATAAAGATAAGCCTTGCTCCTTGCTTAGCCTGCTTATTTATTGAACCCTCCACATCCCGTATATCTTCACCTATATTCACCCCAAAAATAACTTTCCCAAAACTAAAAACTAACGAGGCTTCTCCTGCTTGAAAATACCTCTTTTCATCGAAAACCCCATAATTAGAAAGAAACATCTTATGATATATACCCCTGACTCTACCTCTATAGATTATGGCTGCAGAGTTATAAATATTTTTTTTGACCTTATCTACAAATCCCACTATCACTAAAGTATCCTCTACAGAAGAAGCAAATTCATATAAAGCCCTTAGATTATCCTCAATAAATTTAGGCTTGAGTAATAAATCTTCGGGGGGGTAACCAGTAACTACCATCTCAGGAAAGGCAACTATGTGTGCGGAATACTCCTCTGCTCTCTTCACATATTCTTTTACCTTGCAGATATTAGCCTTAATATCCCCTACAGTAGGATTTACCTGAGCCAAGCCTATCCTAAGATTTAACATCCTCCCAATAGTTTTTCACCTTATATCTTCTAAGATTATCCTGGTTAAGTTATAAAATTGGGAGATAAGTGTTTATTTCGTACCGGTGGACTCTTTTTCTGTATTCATCCCACTCAATCTTTTTAGCGGTAATTAGATTATTAAAGATGTGTTCACCTAAAGTATCTCTGAGGAGTTTACTTTGTTCAGCTACCTCAATAGCCTCAATTAAACTTCCCGGCAGACATTCTATTCCTAAATCTTTCTGCTCCTGGTAAGTTAAATGGTAAACATCTCTCTCTAAAGGAGAAGGCAAAGAATAATCTTTTTCTATTCCCTCTAATCCTGCAGAAAGCATACAGGCAAAAGCTAAGTAAGGGTTGCAAGCCGGGTCTGGCGAACGAAACTCAATCCGGGTAGCTTTTTCTTTACCCAGTTTATACATGGGAACTCTCACCAAAGCAGACCTATTACGCTGAGCCCAGCAAATATATACCGGTGCTTCATAACCAGGTACAAGTCGCTTATAAGAATTCACCCACTGATTGCAAATAAAGGTAATTTCCCGAGCATGCTTTAATATCCCAGCAATATAAGCTTTAGCCTCTTTAGATAAATAGTATTTATCCTTAGGGTCAAAAAAAGCATTATCTCCACCCTTAAATAAAGATTGGTGAGTATGCATACCTGAACCATTTACTCCATAAATAGGCTTAGGCATAAAGGTAGCATACAGTCCGTGTTTCTGAGCAATTTCTTTTACTACCATTCTATAAACCATTACAATATCAGCCATAGCTAAAGCCTCGGTATAGCGTAAATCTATCTCATGCTGAGAAGGAGCTACCTCATGGTGAGAGTATTCAACGCCAATACCCATTTTTTCTAAAGTTAAAATTATCTCTCTACGCACTTCATTTCCTGCATCTAAAGTAGTAATGTCAAAGTAGCCTCCTTCATCTAAAATCTGAGTTGACTTTTCATCTTTGAAGATGAAAAATTCTAATTCTGGACCAATATAAAAATCAAAACCCTTAGATTTAGCTTTCTCTAATGCCTTTTTAAGAATATAGCGAGAATCTCCCTGGTAGGGGGTTCTATCAGGGTTTAAAATATCACAGAGCATCCCAGCCACTGCTTTTTCTTTTGGTCGGTAAGGAAGAATAGTAAAAGTTGAAATATCAGGCATAGCAATCGTATCTGATTCATCAATCCGGGCAAAACCTTTAATTGAAGAACCATCAAAACCCATCCCGTCTTCTAAAGCCCCTTCCAACTCTTCTTTAGTAATAGCAAATCCCTTCATCTGGCCGGTAATATCGGAGAACCACAGTCTTATAAATTTTACATCCCGCTCTTTAGCGAGCTTTAAAATATCCTTTTTAGTTAAATTGTTATTAACCACTTCTTCTCCTCCTTTTTAACTTTTTTTTATTCTAACATAACTCTAAACTAAATCAATAAAATTGTTTCTGAAGTATGTGTTACGTTTTTACATTTACACGTTCTACGAAACCGAAGGTAGTTTACCTCAGGATTAATTAAAGGAGTGTTCTCCTAAAAATAAGCGAGTCTGGAGACTAACTTCAGGATTGGTCTTGGAGTCAAGAGAAGCTGAAGGGTCATAACGGGCAGTAAGAGTTACAATAACCTCAGTTCCTGAAGGGCTGAGAGAAAACACAGGCTCAGGAAAGCCATCTCCATCTATATCGGGATTATCCACTATCCGTGAAGACAAAGTTTCCCAGTTTGTTCCACCATCAGGGCTGAACCGGAAATTATTTCCTTGTCGTCGATATTCTATCCAGGTATCATCAGTAAAATCTCCAGGAGTAGGAGGGTTATTTGCATCCTGACGGATTAATAATTGGGTTGAAGAAAGCAATTTAAATCCTGGATCATCAATCCAGCCAGTAGCCTGAGAAGCATTTTTCTGAATATGCTCTAAGATAAAACTTACTTCGTTTAAAACCTGAACTTTAGTATCTGAGGACTTAAAAAAATAGCGGGAAGCTACATCTATAGCTGTAGCTGAGAGAATAATTACTCCTAATAAAACTATAGCTAAAATAAGCTCAATTAGAGTAATTGTTCTTTTATTCATAACTCAGACTAATCTTGAGGAAACCTGACCCAAACTTCTACCCGCCGGTAATCGTGAGATTTTCGAGAATTAACTCTATAACCCCACTTGTAGGTAATATTTTCCGGAGGAAGTGAAATCTTTCCACTCTCAGTATGGCCATCACTCAACCTTCCGGTATTCCAGGTATCCTCCCTTATCTCTTTATACAAACCTTCTAAAATTCCTCTGGCTATATTGAAAGCAGCCAGTCTCTTATCACCTCTTAACACAGCTTTCCTTACTGAAACAAAACTGGCCAAGATTCCTGCCAGAGCTATAGCCACCAGAAGAGCGGAAACCAAGATTTCTAAAAAGGTTAAAGATTTTTTAGCCATCTCAACGATTAGCCACAGTTAAAAAATCTGAAAAAAGCTCTATATAAAAAGAGAAAGAATCACTCACAATACTTAGACTGTTTAGGAGAACATATTGGCTCCTTATCATCCTGGTCAATAGACCAGGTCCTCTTATCTAAACCGTTCCTTAGGGCTTTGGCTGTAAACTTAGGAGGCTTCGAATTATTATCAACATTTGTTACCTTATAATCCCAATTCCCTCCAGAAGGAAGATTTAACTTCAGTTTATTATTACAGTTAGCATTACTATTACAGGCTACATAGCCATTATTTTCCAGGCGATACATCTTCTCAGCCTGCTGGATAAGTTTAAGCATAGAAATTGCTTCCTTATTCCGGGTTCTTTCCACAGCCTTAATATAGTTGGGCACAGCTAAGGTAGCCAAAATTCCTATGATTACTACTACAATAATAACCTCAGCTAAAGTAAACCCTCCCCTCATTCTTTAAGAAACTAACCCTCCTTTTAAAAGAGATACCCTTATTACTATACAACTAGTAGCCTAACACTCTGCATATATTCCTGCTACCACCTAAGCAGGTAATATCTCCATCAAATTGAATATACAACCGATAATTCCCGTAACCAGGATTACTTACATTATTTCTTCTAGCATAAGCAACATTGGTATTCACACCAGGAGTTGCCGAACCAAGAAGCGTCATTGAAAAAAAACGGGGAGTCCCACACTCAATATCTAAATCGTTAATACTATTGGTAGTTCTAGCATGCTCGGCATAATATCTTAACTGAGCTGAACGAAGACTACCTAAAAGATTAATTGCTTCGGCTGCCCTTCCTCTCTCAGCTACCTTAAAAAACTGAGGAACAGCAATCATAGCTAAGATACCAATAATAACCACCACGGTTATAAGTTCTAGAAGCGTAAAGCCTTTCCTCATCTTCAACCTCCTTTCCTGCTTAAAACCAATCTATCACCACCCCCGGGGATTATCTCCTGTAGACTCTTCAAATCTTACTAAAGTATATAATAAAAACCTTCCAGAGTCAAGTTATTTCACTGCTGAAGCTAACTGAAACAAAGGCAAAAATAAAGAAACCACTATTATCCCGATAGCTGCCCCCATAAACAAAATCATCGCTGGTTCAAAAAAACTGGTGAAACGCTCAACTTTAGTAGTAAGGGCGGTCTGGTAATGACTGGCTAATCGAGAGAACATCTCAGGAAAATTACCCACTTCCTCTCCTACTGTAGTCATCTCCACCACCATCGGAGGGAAAAATCCAGCCTTAGCTAATTCTGAAGATAAAGAACTACCCCCTTTTACCTCTTTTTTTATCCTTTCCAGTGTCTCTTCAAAAACTATATTACCGATACTTCTCTGAATTACATCCAGGGCATAAACCACCGGGACTCCGCTCTCAAAAAGAATATAAGCGGTTGAGGTGAATCTCTCCAGGAAATAGGTATAAAAAAAGTCTTTTAGAAGAGGGAGTTTAAGTTTTAATCTATCTAAAAATTCTCTGCCTCCTGAGGATTTAACAAAAAGGCGCAGGCAAATCCCCAAAATTGCGAGCATCCCTAAAATCCAGAAAAAATTAGTCCGGACAAAGGTTACTATATCAAATATCAGCTGAGTCAAAAAGGGGAGTTTAACCTCAAACTGAGAAAATATCTCTTTAAATTTAGGCAGAATTACTAAAGAAAAGAAAAGCAAGGCCCCGCCACTGGCTCCTAAAAGTATTAGAGGGTAAATAATAGCTGAGATTAGCTTCCTCAAGAATTCCTGTCTTAATTCTAAATACTGAGCTAACTTATCTAAAACCTGAGAAAGATTTCCTGAAGCTTCGCCAGTCTCCACAAGTCCTATCCACAGAGAAGAAAAAATAGCCGGGTATTTACCTATCGATTCAGTTAAAGAAAGCCCTTTCCTTATATCTTCAACCATATTTAAAAGAACTTTAGATAATTTTCTGCTCGCACACTGAGAAGAAACTGTCTCCAAACTTCTCAAAAGAGGCACACCGGAAGCCAAAAGCGTGGCTAATTGCCGGGTAAATAAAACTAAATCCTCCAGTTTAACTCGAGAATGGGAGAAGCGTTGAGCAGAAAGATATTTTTCTCTTTCCTGAGCTTTTTCTATCTTCTTTAGAGCTATTATATACAAGCCTTGAGCCTGAAGGAGTCTTATTGCCTCCTCCCGGGAAGAAGCTTCAATTTGACCCCGGCTGGTTTTAGAATTTTTGTCTTTAGCCAGGTAAAAGAAATTTTCCATAATCTATTTTAGTCTTAACTATTTAAAAGCAGCTGATAAAACTTCTTCCATAGAAGTTATGCCTTCCTCTACTTTTTTAACCCCGCTCTCTAATAAAGAAAGAGTCCCTTTAGTTTTAGCCACTGCAAATATCTCAGAAAAGGAAGCTTTGTTATAGATTAACTCCTTTATCTGCTCATCTACCAGAATTATTTCAGCTATTAAAGACCTCCCTTTATATCCAATAAAGTTACAGCTCTTACAGCCTTTAGCTTGAAAAACAACCTCAGAATTTATCTTTATCCCCGACAATTCTCTAACTTTTGGCTCGCAAGCTTCCTTACAAGAAGAACAGAGTTTCCTCACCAGCCTCTGGGCAATAATTAATCTCAACGAAGATGCTACTAAATAATTAGGAATACCAATATCTACCAATCTTACTATAGCTGAGGCTGCATCGTTGGTATGGAGAGTAGATAAAACTAAGTGTCCGGTTAAAGAAGCTCGCATACAGATTTCAGCAGTTTCTAAATCCCTTACTTCTCCTACCAGGATTATGTCAGGGTCCTGTCGGAGAAAACTCCTTAAAGCTTGAGCAAAGGTTAAGCCAATGTCTGGCTTTACCTGAACCTGATTTATGCCCTCTAAACGGTATTCTACAGGGTCTTCTATAGTCATAATATTTTTCTTAGGAGTTTTGAGATGATTTAAAGCTGCATATAAAGTTGTGCTTTTCCCTGAACCAGTAGGCCCGGTAAGAAGAACTAAGCCATAAGGAGAAGCCAATCCTTTTTTTATCATTTCTAATTCCTGGGGCAGGAATCCTAATTGAGCTAAATCTAAAGGAATTCTGCTCTTATCCAATATTCTTAAGACTACTTTTTCTCCGTAGATTGTAGGCACAGTAGAAACCCTGAGGTCAATTAACCTCTCTCCAATTTTTACCATAAAACCTCCATCCTGAGGAAGGCGCTTTTCAGCAATATCCATTCGGGAAAGAATTTTTATTCGGGAGACTAAAGCTAAATGTAAAGACGGAGAGGGAGAAGGAACCTCATATAATACTCCGTCAATCCTGTATCTTAAAACTAACTTATCTCTTTGAGGTTCAATATGAATGTCAGAAGCATTCTCTTCTATCGCCTGTCTTATTATTAAATCAACTAACTTAATTACCGGAGCTTCTTCAGCCTTAGCCACTAATTTATCTAAACTTAACTCTTCTCCCACCCCCTTCACCTCAACTTCTGCTGAAGTTTCAGTCTTATAAGTTTCTTTTATAGCGTCTTGAAGTATTTTTGACTTTCCATAAAAATCCTCAATTGTTTTAAGAATAACTGTCCGGGGAGCTATTACAGGGTTTATATCACAACCGGCCATCTTCCTTAAATTATCTAAGAGAATTAAGTCAGTAGGGTCAAACATAGCTACAGTTAAAGAAGAAACTGTCCGGGAAAGAGGCACACAGATATTTTTAATAGCGAAGTCATAAGGGATAAGTTCCTCTAAATTTTGCTCTGTCTGAGGCTTTAATATCTCTGAAGAAGTTACATAGGGTATACCCAATTGTTTACCCAGAGCTATTACCAATTGTTCTTCAGAAAGATAATTCAATCTTATGAGAATCTCGCCTAACTTTCCTCCTTCTCTTTTTTGAATATTTACAGTTTCTTCTAATTGAGAAGGTGAGATTACGCCTTCGGAGATTAAAATCTCTCCTATTTTCTTATAACGCATAAGTTCTTTCTCAAGTTAATTGACTCTCCCTAAAAGATATAACATAAATATAGAAATTTTTCTAGAGGGAAATTACTCAAACTTAGCTAAAGCTTCCTCTATCGCTGAAAGTCTCAAGCTATTAGTTTGTTCTCTGCCTTCTCTAAATAGACTCTTAGTAGGCATAAAAGACTTACTATCAGAAACAATATGGGGAGTAAGAAAGACTAAAAGCTCTCTTTCGGTAGAATCCTTATTCTTATGTCTGAAGAGAGCACCTAATAAAGGGATATCTCCTAAGAGAGGGACTTTATGTTTAATAGTAGTCTCCTCATTTCTCAATAAACCTCCAATCATTAAAGTCTGAGACTCTTTCAATCTCACCACAGATTTAGTCTGGCGCCTATGAACGTCCTTTACTACGAACCCTTCCAGAGTATAACCACTCTCCTCAGCTGTAGCTGTGCTGGGCTCAATAAGCATAGTAATTTCCCGGGTTTGAGGATTCACCTGGGGGGTGACTCTCAAGACAGTTCCGATTTCTGCCCTCTCTATCTCATAGGTAACTTCACCGGTATCAGGGTCTTCTGTCCTCTGAACACTTACTGCCTCATCAGTAGAAAGTTTTATCTCAGCAGTTTGCCCAGATAAAGTAAGAATCTTGGGCCGGCCTAAATATTTTGTCCGCTGGTCCTTAGAATAGAACTCCAAAAGGGCGTTAAAACTGGTAAGGTCCAAAATCCCTAATTTTACAGCAGACTTGGGAAAAAGATACTCTTCACTAGAAGTTACATAACCAGCACTTTTTCTGGTGCTGGGAGTAGAATTAGAAAGAAAAGGGAAAGAGGTAGTTCTTGAACCTCCGCTGAAACTGGCATATAACCCATTTTCAAACTTAATCCCCACTCTATCTACAAGATTCTTGGCAACATCCAATATTTCCACCTCTATTAAGACCTGGGGGAGAGGAACATCTAAAGATTCTATAAGCTTATCAATAACAGGAAACTGAGAAGGAACATCAGTTACTATTAAAGAATTGGTAAGGGCTTCTCCAGTAACTCTTCCATATTCAGAAAGAACTTTCTTTACTGCCTCTAAGATTCCTTCTTCTTCAGAAGTTTCAGAGGTATCCTCTGACCCTCCTCCTGTTGTCTCCTCCTCTCTTTCCATAGCTGAATCAATCTCCTTATACATCCGGGAACTCTTAAGCTGAATATACTTTAACTGGTAAACTTTGGTCTTCAGTTCAATTGTAGGTTTACCCATCTCCTTAACAATGAATATATTACTCTCAGGGTAAAACTCACAAGTTAAATTGTTAGCTTTAAAAATAACATCCATTGCTTCTTTTAAGGGGACTTTTTCTAAATAAAGAGTAAGTTTTCTATCTTTCACTACTTCTGAAGAGACAAAGTTTAACCCTGTCTCCTGAGAAAGTATTTTTAATACATCTACTAAACTTGCTCCCTCTAAATCCATAGAAATTTTTTTCTTAGATACTGAAATCAAATAATCTCCATAAATATTATCTGAACTTTCAGCCTTCTTTAAAAGGGGAAACAGAAACAAAATAAATATCCCTAAAATTAATATCAATCTCCTTTTCATTTTTTCCCTCCTTATGTTAATTGTCAACAACTAATCTTTTCCTTATTACTGTTAAACAATTATTGTATCTCTCCCTCCTTTTTTGGAGATAATATAAAAACTCTATCTTTATAAATAAGAATTACCTCATTCTTTTTAATTCTGGTTATCTGAGCACCTACCTCGGCAATTACGTCTTCTTCCTTGTAAACTTTCCCATTTATTATAGCCCGAGGAACAGGGATATCCCAAAAAACTCCTTCAATTCTTAAACTTTCTAAAGATTGGAAATCAATTTTCTCTTCAGAATATTCCGTTGGTTCTTCTAGTCGAAATTCTGGCTTCTCGGGTAAAATCTTTTTAAAGGGATCTCTGGCTAAAGAAAAATTTACTGCCAGTAAAAAGATAAGAATCGTGAGAAAACTAATTTTCATAATTTTACTTCTTCTAAAGCCAGTCCCAATATCTCCAAGGCTATTGAGGAAATATTTTCGCTTATTTCTAATCTTAAAACTGTAATTTTTAATTTTTCCTCATCAAGAATTTCTAAAAAATTAAGAAGATTATCGAAACCTCCTTTCAAACTCAATTTTAAAACTAAAGGAAAAATTATTTCTTTCTCTTCATAGAAAACCTTAGATTCAGGCTCTATGGAAACTACTTCTAAACCCGCCTTCCGGACATAGTCACTAACTAAATCAATAAAAGTATAAGAATCTGAAGATAAAAAATTACCTTTAATCTGGGAAAATTTATTCTGATAAAAAGATATGCTCTTAAGCAGTTCTATTTTCTGACGAAGCTCCTCTATATCCCGGTCGTAATTAGCTATCCTTGTCTCATAAAAATTATACAGCCTAACTAAAAATAATCCCAGCACAAATAGAATGCCCAGTGTTAGAAAAAAATTCTTATATCTCTTAAAAATCTTTTCCATTTTATCTAATCTCGATAGTAAATGCTGTTACTTTATAACCTTCTAATTCCTTCTGTCTAACCGAATTCAGAGCTAATCTCATCTTCTTTCTTTTTAAAAATTCTGATTCTTTAAGTTTAGTAATAAATTTATTTAGACTATTTCTTTCTTTCTGGGCATCTCCCAAATATATATAACCTTGTAAAACTAAGCATAAATCCTTAAGATTTCTTTCTCTTTTCAAGCTAAGTTCTTTAAACCACATACCTTCAGCTATACTTCTTCTTAATAACTCAATTAAGACAGCATTATCCTTGGGTATATCTGAATATTCTTTTAATTGAGCTAAAACCTTCTTAAAATAGGATTCCCTTTCTTCAAGCTCAGTTAAAGGAAGAGAACCAAATTTTTGGAAATCAGGAAGAGCTTTTAATTCTTCTTCTATTTTTTTAATCTCAACTCTTTTAGAAGTTTCTTTACTTATTTGAACAAAAAAGACCCTTCCCCCAATAAAAACTCCAATTATTAACAGGAAAAACAGCGGTTTAAAATTCAAAGGAACTTCCTTAGAAACTAAAACCTCTGCTATCTCCTCTCCCGGTACAACATCTCTCCTCTCTTTAAGAATATCAAACTTTAAAGATTTTGTCCGATAATCTCTAATAGCTAAAGAATAAGCTTTCAGTTCAGAAAGATTAGCAACTTTCCCCTCTGTAAGAACATCTTCTAAAGGTAAACTCTCTGAAGAAACACCTAAATCCTGAATTCCTTCCTGACAGCTCTTTGCCAGAGAACTTTCTCCCAGGATAAAAAGTCTCTCTAATTTACTAGCTTTTGCTTCTCCCTGGTAGTATTTTAAAGTCATCTCCAATTCCTTCCCTATCTTTTTTACATCCGGCTCACCTTCTGAAGCTAAAGGAATCTTTATATATCTTGAAAAATAAGGAAACCCTTCCCTGAATATAGCTATTTCCCCTTCTTCTCCAGTAAAAGAAAAAACTGCAAAATCTTTGTATCTTTTAGGAATTTTTCCTATGAGTATGAGGAAACCAATTAGAGAAAAAAGACCACTCTCAACCGATTTTATCCTCACTCCTACATTAGAAAACGCTTTAAGGCTCTCCTCTAAAAAAGTCTTCTTCATTCCCAGAAAAGCAATCTTAATCTTCTTCTCCCGAAAAGCTCTTCTCTCCTGGTAATCCCAGAAAATCTCTTCTATCCTAAAAGGGATATACTTCTCCACTTCTAAAGGCAAAGCCAGATTTAATTCCTTCTTACTCATATAAGGAAGCTCTAATACTCTAAAAATTGACTCCTTTTCACTAAATCCTAAATAAGCTTCTTTTAAGTCGGTCCTGAGTTCTCTGAGCCCCTTTTGAAGAAGAGCTTCTATCTTTAAGGTAGAACTAAGCTCAGAAAACCCTCTTCCTTCTTCTAAAAGACAAGAAAAAGAAAGAAATACTGACGAAGACAAATTCTTACCTTCTGCCTCAGCAAAAGCTATTCCCTCTGAATTCAAGTATATCCCTAATCTCTTCTTCATTTTTTCTTTCTACATTCTTTAAGCCAATTATCTATATCTTCCTTCTTAAATCGCCAGACCTTACCGATTTTAAATCCGACAATCTTACCCTCATTCAACCAATTATATATAGTCTGCTTTTTAAGGTCTAAATATTCAGCCAATTCCTCCACACTCAATAAGGAAGAGAATTTTTTTCTTTTCATTTTACCTCATCTTACTTTAACCTACTTTTTTATTTAAGTATTAAATTTTATATCTGTCAAGTATAAAATGATATAATTTTTTCAAAAAAAGTTATATATAGTAGTAAGTTTAATAATATACTATATATTGCGGCTGAGGATAAAAAAACTAAATTAATAAGGTAAGATTAAGATAAGACAAAAAAAGGGGGAATTAATGAGAATAATCTACAGTTGCAGAAACAGTCTTACATCCGGAATAAGGACTTATAGGATTTACTTTGATATCTGCCTGCATCTTGTTTAAAGGTATAGAAGTATTATCAGGATTCCTGCCTTTTCTTAATTCTTCTAAGGCATGAATAAGTGCTGCCTTTGCCGTATAGTAAGCTCTTAATCTTCTTATCTTATGCTCAGCTACAAAAGTCTGATTCCCCATCAGATAGATCGCTCCTATAGATAGTAAGGCTATTATAATAACCAAGCCCCAGACAATCACTAAAGCTACACTCTTTTTCATCTTACCTCCTTAAAAATACCTTAAAATCAGAATCTTCTTCTTCTAAAATAATATGGCCCTCCCGGGCTAACCAACCTACACTCATCAGAATAACTTCTCTACTATAACCTAATTCAGAGATAAGCTCAGATAGTTTAACTTTCTTATGAGTATCCAGATAATGCCAGATTTCTCCAGCAACTATACCTATTTTAGTAATCATTTTTAGCCCTTATCAGTCTTTTTGTTTAAACTCCCGCACAAAGGACATCTACTCAACGAAAGATTATAACTTAAAAAATAAGTGTGAGTGCATATATTACATTGCCTTAAAAATTTCTTACCTATACTGAAACGGGCTTCTGCTCCAGAAACTTTCTCTCTCAACCAACAAATGAAGAATAAAACTAAATACCCTCCTACATAGAAAGCTAAAAACCAGCAAAATTCAACCTTTATCATTTTACCACAATCTCTATATTTTTCCAATAATAAATTCCTTTTACCGAAAATAAAAAATTTCTAAGTTTATATTCTAACTGAGAAGCTAGCTGAAAATCGCTTAAAAAATCAAGACCTTTTATCCAGACCACCCTTCCCTGAGGAGATATTAACAGACTTAATTTAATCTTTTGAGAAGAATCTTTCTTTAAAAAGCTGTCTACTTCAGAAGAAACCAGCTTCTCAAAACTTCCCAATTCTATCCTGTTTGTCTCTATGTAATAAAAAAAAGAGAAATTCTTATCCCCAGAGAAGACTTCTTCTTCTAAAAAGGGCAATTCTTTTTCTAAAATAACAAATTCTTTACTCATCTTTTTCAAATAAGTAAACAACTTAGAAGGAGAACTAACAAGGAAATCCTCTAAAGGCCATCTAAACAAATCAGTATTATAAAGACTCTTTTCCCCTAAAGAAATCCTTCCCAACCCCTTAAATCTTCCCAGAAATACCGGTTCAATTTCAGAATCAGAAGAATAGTAGAATACAGGAGTTATAAGAAAGAAAAGTCCTAAATGAAGAAATAAAGAAAAGAAACTGAACTTTAACAATCTATTCCCTAACATAGGTAGTGGCTATATTTACATAAGAAAGACCTACCTTTCTACATATATCCCAGATTTCCACTACCCTTCCTAATGAAGAATTCCTGTCTGCCTTTATAAACACTGACTTTACCTTAGCTTTATTTTTATTTAAAAAATCTTCCAGCTCTCTGTTAGTTACCACTCTCCCGTTAAGATAAGCTACATCTTCAGAAGAAATAATTATATTTAATCTTTCTGGCTGGAGGATACTCTGGGTCACCGTCTGAGGTAATTCTACCTTTATACCGGGCTGAACCATAAAGCTGGATGTAAGCATAAAGAAAATAATAAGAATAAATACTATATCTATTAAAGGGGCAATGTCTAAACCCTTAAGCCCAAATTCTTCCTTCAACAGATATTTTCTAAACTTCACAGGTCTCCCCCCCCAGTTAAGAGAGATATCATTTCTGAAGCAGTCCTCTCCATTTCTAAAACCGAGTAATTTACTCTACTTACAAAATAATTATAAGCTATAAAAGAAGGAATTGCCACTACCAGACCAAAAGCAGTAGTAAGGAGAGCCTCCCAGATACCTCCAGCTAAATCAGCAGGATTGACTGCTCCTAAACTCGCACTTTTTTCCTGAATAATATAGAAACACCTTATTATCCCGGTTACTGTGCCCAAAAGGCCTAAGAGAGGAGAAATATGAGCTATAGTAGCTAAAAAATTTAAATTTTTTTCCAGTTTAGGCACTTCATACAAAGAAACTTCCTCCAAAGCTTCCTTAATAAACTCTTTGGGTTGGTCATAATTAAGAAGAGCCACTTTAATCATATAAGTAAGAGGGGTGATTTTCTTTTCGCAAATCTGAATTGCTTCTTTAAAGTTTGCCTGTTTTACGTAGTTTAATATTTTAGATAGAGCTTCTTGAGAATCTATCTTTATTTTCGAAAAATAAAGGAAGCGTTCAATTATTATGGCTAAAGAAAAAATAGAACATATTACTATAAGCCACATAAAAGCTCCCCCTTTCAGAAGCAAACTCCACATTTTTAAACCTCCTTTCCTAAAATAACTTCTACTTAGCTCTTAACTCTCTCAACCTCTCCTGAGCATACTTTGCTTCTTCTACACCCAGAGCTATTACTTTCTGATAGGCTTTCTTAGCCTCCTCTATGTTATTAAGTCTCTCATATAATTTAGCTATTCGCAAGTAAGATTTTACTACCTCTTCCTTCTCCTGAGGAAAGAGATATATTAGCTCAAAGAAGTTTTTAATAGCTTCTTCCAAACAGCCCATCTTCTCTAAGCTGAGACCCAAGGAGAAATAAAGCTCAGGAGAATCAAGAGCTAAACTTTTAGCCCTTAGAAAACATTGGTAAGCTTGAGAATAATCTCCTTTCTCCTGGTAAACTTCCCCTTTTTTGAAATAAAAGAAATTCTTAGATTCAGGACAATCTTTTATTAACTCATCACAGATTTTAAGAGCCGAACTAAAATCTTCCTGAGAAACTTTAAATTCTATAAGGAGGAGTTTACTCTGAAGAGCTTCTTTTTTCTCAGAAATATTTTCTCTCAAAACCTCTTCAGCCTTTTTAAATTCTTGCTGGCTAAATAAAACTTGAGCGAGATTAAGACGAGCCTGAGCTAAGTATCTACTTTGAGGATAATCCTTAATTAAATTCTGGTAATAAAATTCTGCTTTAGGATAATTTTCCTCTTTATGATAGAGATTACCTAAATAAAATAGCACCCGGTCTCTAAATTTAGAAGAAGGATGCTTTTTAAGAAAGCTCTCTAACTTCTTTTTAGCTAAAAAATATTTATCCTGGTTAGCAAGAAGGAAAGCTTCCTGAATTTTAACTCTCTCCAAAAATTCTGAATCTTGAGAAAGTTTCTTGGGAATACCTTTAAGAACCTCCACAGCCTTAAAATAATCCTTCTTATCTATATAATTCTCAACAAGCAAAAGATAAACTTCTTCCAGAATTCTTTTAGGGAGTTTTTCCTCTAAAAGTTTTTCCAAAATCCTGATAGAAAGGTCAAAGTTCTTTAACTTATTCTGGGCTAAAGCTAAATAATATCTTGCTTCAGAGCTGAATTGAGAATCAGGAAAGTTCTTAGTTAAATTTTCCAAAGTAATTATACCCGCTTCAAAATCTCCCTCTTTCAACAAACATACCCCAACCTGGAACTGGATATAGTCAGAATAAAGGTTATCGGGAAAATTCTTAAGAATTTCTTGATAAGATTCTATTGCTTTCTTGAATCTACCTTCCTGCTGATAAACATCAGCAATATTTATTTGTGCACTAATCTTAACTATCTGACTAGAAGAACTGCTCACAAGTCTCTGGAAAATTTCTATCGACTTTTTGTAATCGGAAAGCTTAAGGTAACACCATCCCAAATTGTAATAAACCTGTTCTAAAATTTTGTTGTCTAATCTCTCCTTTCCTTCCAGTATCTTCCGGTAAAGAGAAACTGCATCATTAACCCTTCCTAAATTATATAGAGAATCAGCTCCGGCTATATAGGCTCTAATTAAGAAGGGACTCTGGGGGTAATTTCTCAGGAATTTATCAAAAAAATTATAAGCTTTATCGTACTCCTTTTTCTTATAATAAAAAGAGCCCAGACAATAAACCTTTAATTCTTCAGAGGCAATCTTAGAAAAATAACTTTCTGCCGACTGGAAATCATCTTGTTCTAAGAAACACCAGCCTAAACTTTGATATAACTCATCTCTTAAAGATTCTTCTTTTAAGCTTTCTAAGGCTTTCTTATAATAGTTAATAGCTAAAGGGTAATTTTTAGAAGAGTAGCTTGCCTCTCCTAAATAATAATAGGCGTAGTCTTTATGGATAGTCTCAGGATACTCTTTTAGCCAAGATAGGCACAAATCCCCAAGATGGGAGAAATCTTTCTTCTGATAATAAATCTTGCTTAAAGAAAGAAAAGTCTTCTCTCTTATCTGACTATCCTTACACTTAGTTAATACCTCTTCAAATAACTTTTGGGCAAGATTTAATCTGTTTTCTTTTAAGAAACAAAAACCTAAAGAATATTTAGCCCAGAAGTAAAGAGGGGCGCCAGGAAATTCTTTAACTACCCGGTTAAAAAAAGCTTCAGCTTGAGAGTACTTTTTTTCCTGAAAGCTTATCTCACCCAACCAGTAGAGAGCAGAACTCTTTATAGTAGCTGAAGAGCCTTCTTCTAAAAGTTCTAACAAAACTTTTTTAGCTTTTTCAAAATCTTCCTTATAAAAGAAACTCTTAGCTATAAATAATTTTGCCTCCTCTTTCCGGGGGCTTTGAGGGTAACTTTTAATAAAAGAATTAAAAAGACTGATTGCAGCATCATAGAAATTTTCCGAAAAAGCTTTTTCAGCAGTATAGAATTCCTCTTCTTCGCCAGCTGAGCTTTCCAGAGTAAAAAAAGAACTCAGCCCTAACAAAACCAAGAAGAAAATCGCAAATCTCATCTTTTCTAAATTAGAAAACTTTTTCTCTTAATTTTTCTCTTAAGAAACGTCCGGTATAAGAAGTTTTAACTTTAGCTACCTCTTCAGGAGAACCACAAGCTACTAAATAGCCTCCTTCTTCTCCTCCTTCAGGGCCTAAATCAATTATATAATCTGCGCATTTTATAACTTCTAAATTATGCTCAATTACTATGACAGTATTTCCTTTATCCACTATCCTCTGAAGAACCTCTAAAAGTCTTCTCACATCCTCAAAATGAAGTCCGGTGGTAGGCTCATCAAGAAGATAAAGAGTGCGACCTGTAGATTTTTTTCTTAAGTATCTGGAGAGTTTTATCCTTTGAGCTTCTCCTCCCGAAAGAGTGGTAGCCGATTGCCCCAGTTCTATATACCCTAAACCTACATCCTGAAGAGTCTTAAGGATATTTCTGATTTGAGGGATATTCTCAAAAAGCCTTATAGCCTCATCTACAGACATCTCCAGTACATCGGCTATGGAGTAGCCTTTAAATTTAACTTCTAAAGTCTGCTCATTGAATCTCTTACCCTGACAAACCTCACACTTTACATAGACGGAAGGCAAAAAATGCATATCTATTTTTTTAAGACCATCACCCTGACAGGCTTCACACCTGCCTCCTTTCACATTAAAACTAAACCTTCCCGGCTTAAAACCTCTGACCCGGGCCTCGGGGAGCTGACTGAAAAACTCTCTTATATAGGTAAAGACCCCGGTATAAGTGGCAGGATTAGACCGGGGAGTCCTGCCAATAGGAGCCTGGTCTACTACTATTACTTTATCTATCAGTTCTTTATTTTTAATATCATCATAAGCTCCTGCAGGTTGTTTAGAACCATAAAGATAATTAGCCATCCCCTTATAGAGAATTTCTTCTATTAAAGTAGACTTTCCTGAACCAGAAACACCGGTTACACAGACAAAAGTGCTTAAAGGTATTTTCACATTTATATTTTTAAGGTTATATTGGCGGGCTCCCTTTATAAGAATAAAGGGAGAATTTCTATAATCTCTCCTTTTAAAAGGAAGAGGGATTGTCCTTTCCTCTCTAAGATAGGAAGCGGTAAGAGAATCAGCTTTAATTATTTGATTGGTAGGACCATTATAAACCACAAAACCTCCTTCTTTGCCTGCCCCTGGACCTAAGTCTACTATCCAGTCGGAATTTCTTATTACCCTCTCGTCATGTTCTATTACAATAACGCTATTATCTAAATCTCTCAATTTTTTAAAGATATCTATCAATCTCTGAATATCCCGAGGATGCAAGCCTATTGTAGGTTCATCCAGTATATATATAACCCCCGAAAGAGCTGAACCTAACTGAGTGGCTAGCCTTATCCTTTGAGCTTCTCCTCCTGAAAGAGTAGAACTTAACCTATCTAAAGTAAGGTAATCTAAACCTACTTCTTTACAAAATTTTAATCTCTTCCTTATCTCCTTTATTAGAATATGGGCTATCGCCTCTTCCTGAGAAGTAAGCTTTAAATCATCAAAAAACTCTCCAGCCTCTCCTATAGACATCCTTAAGATGTCTCCAATATTCTTGTCTTTTACATAGACTGATAAGCTCTCTTTCCTCAGCCTTAAGCCTCCACATTCAACACAGGGTTTTCTGCTCATAAATTTAGAAATCTCAACTTTTAAATAGTCGCTATCAGTAGTTTCAAATATTCTTTCTAAATGAGGGATAACTCCCTCAAAAGGCTTACCCCATATTTCTATATCTGAACCATAAAGGATAATTTTTTGAATTCTTTCAGGAAGTTTATAAAAAGGGGCATCTAAACTAAAACCTAACTCCTCAGCTAATTCTCTTAAAAGACTGCGATAATAAAGAATATAGCCTCTCCCGCCTCTTCTCCAGACCTCGATTGCTCCTTCTCTTAAGCTCTTTCTCTTATCAGGAACAATCAAGTCTACGTCAAATTCCAGTCTTCTGCCTAAACCATTACAAGCTGGACAGGCACCATAAGGAGAATTAAAAGAAAAACTCCGAGGTTCAAGTTCAGGAAAACTTTGCTTACACTTAGGACAAAGAAGTTTACTACTAAAAAAATCTTCACTATCAGTATCCTCTCTAAATACAATCATTTCTCCCTTGCCTACTTTTAAGGCTAATTCTACTGAAGAAGAAATTCTCTCTTTCTCCTCAGGTTTGAGAATCAATCTATCTACCACCAATTCTATATTATGGATTTTATAGCGGGCTAAATCTATATCTTCTTCTAAATTATAAATCTTCCCATCTATCCTTACCCTTACAAATCCATCTTTTCTTAAACGCTGGAATAACTCTCTAAATTTACCTTTTTTGCCTTTAATTAGAGGAGCTAAAATATAAATTTTATGACCCCGGTATTCTAAAACTTTATTTATAATTTCTTGAGGACTTTGAGCAGAAATAGGAATCTTACACTTAAAACAATAAGGCTTCCCAATTCTAGCAAATAAAAGGCGCAGATAATCATAAATCTCAGTTTGAGTAGCTACAATAGAACGCAAAGAACCTGAAGAAGACCTTTGCTCAATAGCTATAGCTGGAGATAAACCTTCAATATACTCAACTTGAGGTTTTTCTAATTTTTCTAAAAATTGCCGGGCATAGCTGGAAAGACTCTCTACGTACCGGCGTTGACCTTCAGCATAAATAGTATCGAAAGCTAAAGAAGATTTTCCTGAGCCAGAAAGTCCGGTAATTACAATAAACTTATTCTTGGGAAGAACTAAATCTATATTCTTAAGATTATGTTCTCTTGCTCCTTTAATAATAATTTCTTTGTTCATAGTCTTAAGAAATTCTTTTTAAATTTGCTACAACCCCTTTACAAAAGAAATATCTTCTTTTTTTTATTAGGTTCAGATTGTATTCCTCAGATTAATCTTATCGCCTTATAATCTGAAATTCTCTATTAGTAAAGGATAAATTATAAAATACTACCAGAGCTTTTAAAGTCAACTGGATTTTAATCGTGCTTTCTTTTAAGAATGACTAACTTTTCTCAATTCGAGAAGAAAAAGTCTCTTAAAGAGCAAATTTCTAACTTATTGCCAGACAATTAGTTATATTAGAATAGATATCAATCTCTTTCTGAGAATAGAGTAATTTTTTAATCCCAATTCTTTTTAATAGAGAAAAAAATCTATTTTCTAAAATAAGGAAAGCCTGCTCTTTTTAAAGAGCAGGCTTCCACGATTCTTTAGCTGTTTTAAACTCCTATCTTAAGTTGCCAACAACTTCAAGACTCTAATTTAAAGCAAATCTACTTTTTCTTTTTCTTTGCTGTTTTCTTTTTCGTTGTTTTCTTCTTTGCTGCTTTCTTCTTAGCCATTCTCACCTCCTTTTTTTAAAACCTTCTGATTTTAATTTAGCAAATTTTAAAAAATATGTCAATATTTTTTCTCTTAAAATTTGATTTTTTTTTGAGAAAAGATAAAGGAAGGTTAACGCAAGAGCGTGGAAATAATTTTTTCCTCTTCTTTAAAGATATAAGAGAGAATTTCTCTCTCTTTTTTTCTCATTCTCATCCTTTGAGAAGCAGTTTTATCTTTAAAACCTATTAAATGTAATAAACCGTGAGTCACATAGAGAAGAAGCTCCTCGTGAATATCCGTAGAGAAAATTTTAGAATTCCTTTTAGCCTCCTCCACAGAAATAAATATCTCTCCTGAGAAATTTAAGTTGGAGATATTTTTCTCCCTTCTTTGCGGGTTTACACCTGTGACTTTTTGATGGAGCAGGGTAAATCTATCTTTTAAATCAAAAGCTAGAACATCTGTAGGAGAATCTTTGCCCAGATATTTTTTATTTAAGTTTCTAATAAAGCGGTTATCAACAAAAACAAAAGAAATACAAGAATTCTTTAAATTAAGAAATTTGCAGATTTTTTCAATTAATTTCCTGAAGGAAGAGCTATTTATTTTGAGTATTTTTTGAAGATTTTTTAGAACTATCTTCATCTGAAGACTTGGAATAATTTATACGGGTGTGGAACATAGCGTTAAGAATCCTGGTAAATACTTCTCCTATCTTCTCTAAATCTTTCAAAGTAAGGTCAGTTTCATCAAGTTGGCCATCCAAGAACTTATCTAAAATAGCTGTTCTAACCATCTCCTTAATTTGAGAAGGATTAGGGTCTTCTAAAGTTCGTGAGGTAGCTTCCACTGTATCAGCTAAATGCACTAAAGCAACTTCTTTAGATTTAGGCTTAGGACCAGGATAACGGTAACTTTCTTCAGAAGAAACAGTTTGAAGAGGGGTTTGTTGAGCTCTCTTAAAGAAATAATAGACCAGGGTTGTTCCGTGATGCTGGGCTATAAAATCTATTATCTTTTTATTCAGATGATATTTTTTTGCCAGTTCTACACCTTCTTTTACATGCTTCATTATTATAAGTTTGCTCATAGCTGGGCTCAGATTCTTATGTTTATCTCTATATTGAGCTAACATCTGGTTTTCAGAAAAATATTCAGCCTTAAAAATCTTACCTATATCATGATAGTAAGCACCTACCCGGGTCAAGATAGAATTAGCGCCAATAGCTTCAGCTGCTGATTCAGCAAGGTTAGCTACTATCAAAGAATGCTGATATGTTCCTGGAGCTTCTAAAATTAATCTTCGTAAAAGAGGATGATTAAAATCTGAAAGTTCCAGAAGAGAAATATTGGTAACTACTCCTAATAAATATTCAAATATAGGGAGTATCCCCAATACTATTACCGAGGAAACTATCCCGTTAATTAAGCTTGATTTAAAAGACTCTACTAATTCTGGGTATTTAAAAAGAGAACTGACTGAAATTATCATTAAAAATTCCATTATCCCTGCTAAAAATCCTGCCTTTATTACATCAAATCTTTTTCTTACATTCCTGCTTAAAAATATTGCTGTAGCTCCACTAACTAAATAGATTAAAAATAATTTAAAATCGGAATTAAAAACAAGGGTGTTGAGAATATTTATAAAGAATAAATAAGCAAACGAAAACTCTATATCATTAAAAAGAATATTTACCAAAAGAACCAGAGTTATCAGCCCTGAAAGATAAGGACTGAAATCAAACTCTTTCTGCCAGAAGAAAACAGTTAAAGCTAAAACGAAAAGAAAGGTTAAAGAAAGGAAAGTAGACTCTCTCTTCTTTCTTAAAATTTTCAGATAATAAAGAAAAAAGAAGGCAATTACCAGAATACTTATATTTACACTTATTTGATAAAGTAAAATTGTCATTACTACGATGAAGACCCCAATCCCTAATATTTCTATAACCTTATTCTTTCCTAATTTTTTCATAAGCCTTTATTATCCTCTGGACCAGTTCACACCTTACCACATCTTTATCGGTTAAGTAAATAAACTTTATCTGCTCTATCTTCTCTAAAAGCTTAATACTGGTTAATAACCCTGAAGGCTTGCCGCCGGGTAAATCCGACTGAGTTATATCTCCGGTAATCACTGTCTTAGAATCAAAACCTAAGCGAGTTAAAAACATCTTGAGTTGTTCCAGTGTACAATTCTGAGCCTCATCTAATATTATAAAAGCATTGTTTAAGGTTCTACCCCGCATATAAGCTAAAGGGGCAACTTCAATTACTCCTGTCTCTAAATGGTCTTCTATAGTTTGAGCGTCCATCATATCATATAAAGCATCATAAAGAGGCCGTAAATAAGGACCTAACTTTTCATACATATCCCCGGGTAAGAAACCCAGAGACTCCCCTGCTTCAATCGCTGGCCGGGTTAAGATAATTCTTCCTACCTTACCCTTAAACAAATAATTTACAGCTAAAGCGCAGGCTAAATAAGTCTTACCTGTACCTGCAGGTCCAATAGAAAAGACCAGCTCATAGTTCCTAATAGCCCGAACATATTCTTTTTGAGTCCTGGTTTTAGGATATATAAATCTTTTTGAGGAAGGAACTTCTATAGCTTCTTCCTTATCTCTAAAATTACCTCCTCTAAAATATGAAGATACAGCCTCAGGAGTAAAAGGGGCTTTTGAGCTTAACAAACCCTCTAAAAGAGTCTTAGCCTTCTTTACTGACTTAGAGCTCCCCCTCAAAGAAAATCCTTCTTTTTCCAGAAAAATTTCTACTCCTAATTCCTTCTCTAAAATTTTCAAGTTTCTGTCGTAAGGACCAACTAAAGAAGCTAAGAGAGTAGGGTCTTCTATTTTCACAAATTCCTGCATCTTTTAATCCTGAGGTATCTTTAAAATCTGACCGGGATAAACTTTATCTGGACCTTTGAGAATATCTTTATTTACTTCATAAATCTTTTTCCATTTTTTTGTACTCTTATAAAACTTATGAGAAATCTTCTGAAGAGTATCTCCTTTTTTAACAGTATAAAGAATATACTCTTTCTCAGGCTGAGATGGAATTTCTTCTTCCTTAAAAACTGGATTCTTTTGAGGCTCTTCTAAGATAATGTCTTCTGTACTAACTTCTTCAGGTTTAGCTTCGACTTCTAAGTTTTCTTCCTCTTCAACTTCTCCCAATACTTCCTCCTGCTGGGTCTTTTTGCCTTCCAATTTAGGAGGGTGCTCGCCTAACTCTATCTCTATAACTGTAATTTTGCGAGTAGGGGAGAGCCTTTTTTTAGGCTGGACAGTTTGGGAAGGACTACCCTGTAAGTAACCTTGATTTCCAGTAATTTCTAAGTCTGTGCGTGGCTTTTCTACCACATAAGTCCTCACCAGACA
Organism: Candidatus Omnitrophota bacterium; assembly: GCA_021163425.1. Lineage (GTDB taxonomy): Bacteria > Omnitrophota > Gorgyraeia > Duberdicusellales > Duberdicusellaceae > Duberdicusella. Next base: position 9,195 of record JAGGWS010000018.1, on the reverse strand, counting down.
TCCCGAAAAAAGAAAAGAAAATAGAGAGATTATAGAAAGAAATATTAAACTTCTCATTTCCTACCTCCTTTTTTTAACTCCTTATAACCTTTATATTCAATTCTCTTAATTGCTTAAGACTTACTTTTGCTGGAGCACCAGTTAAAGGACAAATTCCTTTCTGAGTTTTAGGAAAAGCTATTACCTCTCTTATCGAAGCTGAATTAGTAATTATAGCTAAAAATCTGTCCAAACCTAAAGCAAAACCTCCGTGAGGAGGCGCTCCGTAATTTAAAGCCTTAATTAAAAACCCGAACTTTTCTTCTATGGCTTGTTCTGATATATTCAGAATCTCAAAAATCTTCTTTTGGAGAGAAGGGTTATGTATCCTTATAGAACCACTGCCAATTTCTTGGCCATTCAAAACTAAGTCATAAGAACGGGCTCTCACTTGAGAAGGGTCTTTATCTAACAGGGCTAAATCCTCAGAAAAAGGAGCAGTAAAAGGATGGTGTTCTGAATCCCAGCGAGCTTCTTCCTGGTTATATTTAAAAAGAGGAAAACCAGTCACCCAGACAAACCTAAAAGGTTCATCTGTAGTTAAATCAGGTCTATCGCTAGAATATCTCTGATAAGCCTCTTTATAAGTTAATCTAGGAAAAGGTATCTTAAGCTCAATCCCTAATACTTCTTTAAAAAGATAAAAACAAAGCCCTTCAATAATCCTATAGATATCTTCTTCCTCCACAAAAGACATCTCTAAATCTAACTGAGTAAACTCAGGTTGTCTATCTTTACGAAGGTCTTCATCACGAAAACAGCGAACAATCTGATAATACCTATCTAAACCTGCAACCATAAGAACCTGTTTAAAAAGCTGGGGAGACTGAGGAAGGGCATAAAAACAAGAAGGATTAAGCCGGGAAGGGACTAAAAAGTCCCGGGCACCTTCAGGAGTGGATTTAGTCAGGAAAGGCGTCTCTACTTCTAAGAAATTTAAGCTATTCAGGTAAGCTCTCATACTTTGAATTACTTTATGACGAAACTCCAGATTTTTAAGAAGGGGTTTTCTTCTTAAATCTAAAAATCTGAACGAAAGTCTTATTTCTTCAGAAGCCTCAATATTATCCTCAATTAGAAAAGGAAGCTCCTCAGAAGAGTTAAGAATCTCTAACTCCTCAGCTAATACCTCTATCTCTCCTGTGGATATCTTGGGATTTTCTGTGCCTTCAGGCCTTATTGAAACTTTCCCCTTTATCTTTATTACATCTTCATTCCTTAACTTCTCAGCTTTTTCATAAGAACCAGGAGAGCAAGACTTTATAAATACCACCTGAGTAAAGCCATACCTATCTCTTAAGTCTATGAAAATAATTTTACCGTGGTCTCTTCGAGAAGAAACCCAACCACAAAGGATTACTTCCTTGTTTAAATCTTTCTCAGTTAATTCTCCACAACTATGCGTCCTTAACATTTCCTCCCTTTTTTAGAAAGCCTATTAACCCGTCTAAGCTCAGCCTTTCTTGAGAAGAAGCCTTCATATCTCTTAAACTTACCTGGTTATTTTTTAACTCCTCCTCTCCTAAGATTACTACAAATTCTACCCCCAATTTCTGAGCATATCTTAATTGAGACTTAAGAGAGCTAAATTCAAATCTCATATCAGAACTTACTCCTTCATCTCTCAACTCAGTCAACAATTCAAAAGCCTTACTTTTAAGCTCAGAAGAAGTATAGGCCACAAAAACCTTTAAAGGAGAGAACTTCTCCAAATTTCTAAGGAGAAGGATTCTCTCCAAACCTAAAGCAAAACCACAGCCTGGTTTATCCGGACCTCCTAATTCTCTAACTAATCCGTCATACCTTCCTCCAGCACCTACAGCTTTCTGGGAACCTAAATTATCAGAATTAAACTCAAAGACAATCTGAGTATAATAATCCAGCCCTCTCACCAACCAGGGATTGACCTTATAGGGAATTCCTCTTTTATCTAAAAGGCTACACACTTGCTCAAAGTATGAAAGACAGCTCTTACAAAGATAACTATTACCGATATCTAAAGAATTAACTACTTTCCTGCAATTAGCCTCTTTACAGTCAAGAATTCTCAAAGGATTAGTAAAAAATCTTTTTTGACAGTTCTCACATAATAACTTCACTTTATCAGTTAGTTTTTTCTTAAGCAGGCTTTTAAATCTGTTTTTGTCCTCCTCACATCCTAAACTGTTTATCTCTAAATAAAAATCTTTTATCCCAAAACTGACTAATAATTTCTCAGCTAAACCTATGAGTTCTGTATCTAAAAGAGGGTCTTTCTCTCCAATAGCTTCAGCTCCTATATGATGAAACTGTCTGAACCTTCCCTTTTGCGGTCTCTCTCCCCTGAACATCGGACCTATATAGAATAACTTAACTAATCTCTGAAGATAAAGACTGTGCCCAATATAAGCTCTTACAATTTGAGCAGTGGCTTCCGGTCTCAAGCAGAGATTCTCCCGTGAAGAAATCTCCAAAATTTGTTTTTCTACTACCTCTGTACTCTCTCCTAAACTTCTTATAAAAATATCTTTGTTTTCTATTAAAGGGAGCTTGACTTCTCTGTATCCGTAAAGATAAAAAATCTCTCGGGCTTTGTTCTCTAAAAATACTGAAGTATAAGCTTCTCCCGATAAAAAATCTTTTGTCCCTCGCGGAGGTCTATATCTCCCAGACATTTAAGAAAAAACTTACCTTATCTTTTGCTTCATCTCCAGACCGGGTTTAAAAACAACGGTCTTCCTCTCGGGAACAGGAACAGGCTGGTTAGTCTTAGGGTTTCTGCCTACTCGAGGTTTTCTTCTCTTTACCTTAAACACTCCAAAATTCCTTATCTCTATCTTCTCTCCTTTATAGAGGGCAGAAAGCATTACTTCAAAGACCTTGTGGACTACTTTCTTAACTACTATCTGCTTAAAACCGGTCTCCTCAGAAATTTTAAGAACAATATCCTTTTTAGTCATCAGAACTCCCCCTTCCCTGTTCAAAAATATCGCTCATTTTTTACCTTTCTTATTGACTATTAAGCAGTTATGCTTTATATCACTTAATTAAACTGGTGTCAAGGGAAAGTTTAGAAACCTTAAATTAAAGTCAGAGAATAGTTTTCTTCTCCTAAAAGAGAAGAAAATTTCTCGAATAATTCTGGCTGAGGTTTAATATGAAAATCCCGACCTGCTTTTACCTTTACAAATCTAATCTCGGGGTGGCGAAAATGTAATACTACTGGCACATTCCCCGAGAAGGAATTAAGAAGAAATTTCAACTTTTCGGTCAGCTCAGAACTAGGCTCCTGAATATACAAATCTACTCTAGAAATCCAATCATAAATTCCTTCTAAGGGAGCTATCCGGCTGGCTAATAATCTCAAAGCTCCCTCCTTCAATGTAGCTCTCCCCTTGAGAGCTACAATATTGCCTTTTTTAAGATACCCTTTTACTTCTTCAAAAACTTTAGGAAAAATAAAAACTTCCAGGAAAGACTCCTCGTCTTCTATCCGGACAATAGCCATAAGTTCTTTAGACTTACGAGTAGTAGTTAAGTTAATCCTATCAATTAAACCAGCAGTAACAATCTCTTCCTGAGGATTATCAGCTATCTGAGAGATTTTAATAATCCCTGCCTTTTTCATAAGGTCTTGAAACTTACTAAGAGGGTGGCCGGTAATATAAAACCCCAAGAGTTCTTTTTCAAAGTGTAAAAGCTGTTGCTGGGGCCATTCCTGAATAGTTTGATTATCCACTGAAGGGTTTTTTCTTAAAGAAGAACTGTCAAATAAAGAAAGCTGACCTGAAGACTTTTCTTTAGCTAATTTAGAAGAATATTCCAAAGCTTCAGGCAAAATATGCATAAGATAAGCTCTCTTACCAAAACTATCCATAGCTCCACACTTTATAAGACTTTCTACAACTTTCTTATTGGCAGATTTTGAATCTAAGCGGGAAGTAAAATCAAAAAGGTCTTTAAATTTTCCGTATTCTTTCCTATTCTTAATAATAATCTCTACTGAGGAAGCCCCAAGGTTTTTAACAGCTAATAAACCAAAACGGATACTTCTTTTTCCTACCACAGTAAAATCCGCAAAACTCTCATTTATATCCGGGGGCAAAATCTCTATGCCCATTTTTTTGGCTTCGTTAATATATTCTACGAGCTTATCAGTATTGTCTTTTTCCGAAGTAAGAAGAGCAGTCATAAACTCTACAGGAAAATTAGCCTTAAGATAAGCTGTCCGGTAAGAAATGAGGGCATAGGCAGTAGAATGACTCTTATTAAAACCATAATGTGAAAAATATTCCATTAAGTCAAATATCTTATGAGCCAACCCCTCAGGAACCCCTTTTCTTTTACAACCCTCTACAAAATTCTTCCTTTGCTCTTCCATTACTTCAGGAATCTTTTTACCCATAGCTCTCCTCAGAAGGTCTGCCTCAGAAAAACTGAATCCGGCTAGTTCTGAAGCTACCTGCATAACCTGTTCCTGAAATATAATTATACCGTAGGTATCTTTAAGAATAGGTTCTAATTTAGGATGAAAATAGTCTATGGGTTTGTATCTATGCTTTCGTTGAATAAAATCTTCGACCATGCCGCTACCAATAGGTCCAGGTCTGTAGAGGGCTAAAACTGCTATTAAATCTTCGAATTTTTCTGGCTTTAATCTTTTAAGAAGTTCTCTCATCCCTGAACTCTCTACCTGAAAGATTCCTAAAGTATCTCCTTTAGAAAGAAGATGAAAAGTTTTATGGTCATCTAAGGGGATTGAAGTAATATCTATGACTTTACCCTGAGTCCTCTTAATAATCTTGAGAGCCTCTTCAATTACAGTTAAGGTCTTAAGGCCTAAAAAATCCATCTTAAGAAGGCCTATCTTCTCTAAAGACTTCATATCAAAACCAGTAACTACTTGATTGTCTGAAGTTTTAAATAAGGGGAGGTATTCGGTTAGAGGCTTATCACTAATCACTACTCCGGCTGCATGCACTGAAGCATGACGGGAAAGACCCTCCAGATGAAAGGCTGTATCTATTAGACGCCTTATTCGAACATCACGTTGATAGATAGATTTAAGCTCAGGATTAACTTCTAAAGCCCTCTTTAAAGTCATGCCACTTTCTTGAGGAATAAGTTTGGCAATCCTATCCACTTCAGAATAGCTAAACCCCATAACTCTTCCTACATCTCTTACTACTGCCCGGGAAAGCATTGTCCCGAAAGTAATAATCTGTGCAACATTGTCTCTTCCATATCTCTGGGCTACATATTCTAAGACTAAAGGCCTCTTTTCATAACAAAAATCTATATCTATATCGGGCATAGTAATTCTTTGAGGATTAAGAAATCTCTCAAAAATAAGATTGTACTTTAAAGGGTCTATTTCAGTAATCCCTAAGAGATAACTCACTACGCTTCCTGCAGCTGAACCTCTCCCCGGACCTACGGGTATACCTTTCTCTTTAGCATACTTTATTAAATCCCAGATAATTAAGAAATAGCTGGAAAAACCTGTCTTTTTAATAATGTCTAACTCCCAGCATAATCTTTTCTCAACCTTAGAATCAGGCATTTTGTATTTTTTGGGAAGAGCTTCTTTACAGAGTCTCTCTAAAAAAAGATTTTCGTCTACCCCGGGAGGCAAAGGGAATTTGGGAAGATGGGTTTGAGAAAAATCTAATACCAGATTGCACTTCTCAGCTATCTCCAAAGTGTTTTTTATTGCTGAAGGCAAGTCTTTAAAAAGAACTTTCATCTCTTCAGGTCTTCTTAAGTAAAACTGGTCACTACTAAACTTCATTCGGTCAGGGTCAGCTAAAGTAGTCTGAGTCTGAATACAGAGAAGAACCTCATGAGCAAAAGCTTCTTCTCTATTAATATAGTGGACGTCATTAGTGGCTACTAAAGGGATTTTTAATTCTTTAGAAATCTTTATTAAATTTTCATTAACTATCTTTTGCTCTGATAAACCATTCTCCATAATTTCTAAATAAAAATTACCCTTCCCGAATATTTGAAGATAATCATCACAAACTTTATAAGCTGAGGAAATCTTTCCACCTAAAATCAGAGAAGGTATTTCTCCTTTAAGACAAGAAGAAAGGCAGATTAAACCCTCTGAATACTGAGAAAGAAGCTCTTTGTCTATTCTCGGTTTATAATAAAAACCTTCTAAATAGCTCAGGCTTACTAATTTTATAAGATTTTTATAACCTGAAAGGTCTTTAGCTAAAAGAATAAGGTGATATTGATTTTCTCCATTATTATTTTTAGAACTCTTATCCCAGCGAGAATGAGGAGCTAAATAACATTCTACTCCAATTATGGGCTTAATACCTGCTTGCAGACATAAATTATAAAATTCTATAGCCCCAAAGAGATTACCGTGGTCAGTTATAGCTAAAGCTGGGAGTTTAAATTCTTTAGCTTTTTCTACCAATCTAGGAAGTAAACAAGCTCCGTCTAAAAGACTGTATTGAGTATGAATATGTAAATGAACAAAATCTGAGTGGACCATAATAATCTCCTGTTGGAAAATTAGAATTTATCTACTTATTTTCCCATCCCCACTCTTTGTGCTGCCTGAAAAATCTTTCCTTCAGTCTGGATAGAAGGAGCAATTATTATCTCTACAAAGTGCATATCCTTTAAAGTCTTTGCTCCCAAAGAACCCATAGAAGTAGCTAAAGCTCCCATTAAATTTTGAGACCCATCGTCTACCTCTGCCGGACCAAAAAGAATCTGCTCTAAACTCCCCGAAGTACCTACTTCAATCCTTGTCCCTCGAGGCAAATTAGCGTGGGAAGTAGCCATACCCCAATGATAACCTCTACCCGGGGCTTCCTTGGCTCGAGCTAAAGAAGAACCAATCATTACACTGTCGGCTCCACAAGCAAAAGCCTTACAAACATCTCCTCCTGTACGCATACCTCCATCAGTAATTATAGGGATATACCTGCCAGTCTTCTGGTAATAAAAGTCCCGGGCTTGACTACAATCAACAGTAGCAGTTACCTGAGGAACACCAATCCCTAATACCCCTCGAGTAGTGCAGGCAGCTCCTGGGCCTACGCCTACTAAGACCGCTGAACAACCTGTATCTAAAAGCTGGAGACATACTTCAAAACTGACGCAGTTACCTAAAATTACCGGAATTCTCCTTTGCTTACAAAACTTATAAAGGTCTAAAGGTTTATAGCGGGTAGAGAGATGTTTTACAGTAATAACTGTAGACTGAACTATAAAACAATCTGCACCAGCTTCTTCAGCTAAAGGAGCAAAAGCCTGGGCGTTTTGAGGAATACAGCTTACACAGACAAACCCCCCTTTCTTTTTTATCTCTTCTACTCGCTTAGAAATTAATTTTTTCTTCACTGGCGCAGTATAAACTTTCTGAATTAAGTTAGTAGCTTCTTCAGAAGTAGCCTGGGCAATTTCTTCCAAAACCTCTTCAGGATTCTCATAACGGGTCTGAATCCCATCTAAATTCAATACTGCTATCCCTCCCAATTTCGACATTTTTACAGCAAAGTTTACATCCACTACCCCATCCATAGCTGCAGCTAATATAGGAACAGGAAACCTTCTTCCTGCAAACTCCCAGGATGTATCTACCTCCTCAGGATTAATAGTAATTTCTCCAGGAACTAAAGCAACCTCATCAAAACCATAACAGCGTCGGGCTCTTCTGCCTCTGCCTATCCATTCAGCCATCTCTTAAACCTCCTTTTATCTACCTTTTTCTATTGATTCTATAACTAAGGAATAGCCCATAAATTCCGGTACTTCCATCTTCAAAGGCACTCTTTCCTCATCATCCTTAAACCAGAGTTTAAAACAAGAAGAGTCAGCTTCCAAAAGGTAAGCCCAAAACTCACCTAAAGGAGTAGAAACTTTTTCTCTGCCTTTAAATATTAATTTAAAAGACTTAGTAGGAAGGGTAATCAAAAATTCTTCTCCAAGCTTAAATTCTTTCTTTTTCCGATAATAATAACTTAAAAGCACTGCATTATTGATAGGAGAATCTCTATCTATAACAAAATTTTTGGAGAAGAAAAGAGTCTTCTTTCTAATCCTTACCTTAAAATTTTCCTGGTCATAGTTTTCTTCTATTGTAGTAGGAAAAGCAGCCAAACCTCTAATCTTTCTTTCTACTCTTAAAGGCAAAAAATTCTCTTTATCAGCAAATATCCTCTCTAAGTCTTTAAAATATAAACTCTGGGTAGAGAAAGTAACTAAAAATACCTCTTTATTTCTGAGTTTTTCTTCTCCATGAAAGGTAAGCTCTGCTTTTCCAACCTTTATTCCTTTATAGTTTAATCTATATACTATTTTTTCTCCGGGTTTAAAGGGATAGTTTTCAGCCAGAAGAAAACTCTCGGAATAACCCCATAAACTCTCCCCCCCGAAAAAAAACCATAAATAAGAAAAGAAACTTACCAGCCCTAAAATTCCTCTCTTCATATTAGTTAGAAGTTTAGCATAAATATATATTTTTTCAACCAGGATTTTATGAAGTGTCAAGTATTTGGGGGTAGCTTTTTTAATGTTAGTTTGTCAAAAGGTTTAATGTAGACCTCTTCACGTTCACACGTTTACACGTTTATACGTTCACACGTTCACACGTTTTAACGTTTTTGACATTTTATTTTGAAAACATTCTGTCAAGTTACGAAGGCTTAAAGCCGTAACTTGACATTTTACTTTCAAAGTATTTTGTCAAGTTAGACCTGCATCTATACCGTCGCTTTCATCCGTATCCCCCACGGCCATCCTCTTGGCCTGCAGATGATTATACACCCCATATGGTGCAGGATAATAGGTGGTGACGGTAATGGTTTCTCCTTCTTCTTGAGCAAAACAAGATAAAAGCCCAAAGCCAAATACCAGCCCCCCCTGCCAGAAATAAAACCAAATTCCCTAAAATAACCTTTTTGGACATCACTCACCCCCTTCTATACCCTTCAAAATAGGAGTGCATTGCTTGGAAAGCTCATCCATATTCTTAGATTTTTCCTTCCCGAAATTTATCCTGAAGCTTAATAATTTCTTTGGGATAGGCCTTTCTTAAAAGATTGAGCTGATATAACCAGCGGAGTCTCTTTTCAATAGGAATTTTTTGGTATTCGCGTATCGCTTTTATGCTCAAATAGTAATCAAAACCTTTGTTTTTTGCCATCATCTCAA
>JAGGWS010000045.1 GCA_021163425.1 Candidatus Omnitrophota bacterium | reverse complement strand
TAGATGACGGCAATCTTGCTACCGGAAGCGTAGAGCGGGGTAAAGAATCCGGCAAACAAACCGCCAATGATGTAGCTTGGATATTAGTTTGGGACGCATTTTAAGCTTTTTAATTCCTCTCTTTTATTTTTGAGATTGTTGAAATTAAAGGCTATTGTTGGCGGAAAGATAATTGTTGCTCTCTCTGCGTTGATAGAACCGCCTTATTTTATTAAGAGGTATACTATTGAAAATCAACCATTTATGTTATGTACTTTTGACAGAAAAAAGAGGTTTTTGTTAGCTGCTTTTATGTTTTTGCCCCCTTTTTCTTCTAAAACGGCAAGTCAATCTCCTATTTTTACTCTTACCAGGAGAGCATTTACTCTTATTGAACTCATTGTCGTCATTGCCATAATCGCTATCCTCGCCGCCATCATTGCTCCCAACGCCTTCAGGGCGATTGAGAAGGCGAAGATATCAAAAGCAGCCGCAGATGTTAGACATATTCATCATGCTTGTGGAGCTTTATATGCCGATACAGGCCATTGGCCAACAACAGATCAGAATAGAATAAGGAATAGTGAGCTGATGAGTAATCTTTATGGATGGAGTGGTTGGGATGGGCCATATTTGGAAAATTCTGATGATACTCACCCTTGGGGCGGGACATATAGATTTTGGACTGCATGGAATATTGGTGAAGGAAATGCTAATGATCTTACTATTTGTTTTGATAGAGTAAATTTTAACAATGGAACTGTGGGGCATAGTCCTCCTTTGAGTTCATCGTTGAAAATTGATAGAATAAACGATGATGGAAATTTGTCTACGGGAGCGATACGAACTTCTGGTTCATATAATGAACTATTTTGGGTTTTGGTTTGGGATGCTTTTTAAACGAAAAGAGCGGAAAAAGTAAACTATAAATAAATCCTCTACTTTCCTCGAACTCATCGTTGTTATTGCTATCATTCTCATTCAGCCATAATCATTGTTCCCAAGGTTTATAGGGCAATAAAGAAGGGAAAGCGATTTTTTCTTGTTAAAGATTTAATGCTGTGTTAAACTTTATTTAAAAAATCTTAAAAAATGAGGCAAAAAGTGAATAACGTAAAAAAGATAAAAAAGATAAGAGAATTTTTAGATTCTCAAAAAAAGATAATCTTTGCTTATCTATACGGTTCTTTTATAAATTCCAAAAATTTTAGAGATATAGACATTGCTGTTTATCTAAAGAATAAGGTTTCTTTTAAATTTATTGTTGATTTAAAGGTAAAGTTAGCTAAGGTTTTGAATTTACCCTGTGATATTTTTGATATAAGGATTCTTAATGGTATTTTAAAAAATCCAGATGCTTTTTCACTTCTGCTTTTGGAAAGACTTTTTAAAGAAGGTAAACTCATAGTTGATAAGGATTTTAAAGTATTAGGTGAGTTTTTAGAAAAGTATAGCAATAAGTATAGAGAAGCAGAGGCTCTTTTAAAGGAAGTAAGATGAAAATTGATAAAATAAGAATAAAAAAGTTTTTATTGGAGATTAAAAAAGATACTGTAGAGATAAAAGACTTTTTAAAAGGGGATATTAAAGATAAGAAAACAATAAAGGCAATTAAATATAACTTAATAGAGATAGTGGAAGCTTCTGCAAATATTTTGCAACATATATTAGCTAAAGATAAAGGTATAGCTGCAGGAGGGTATTTAGAGACAATAGAAAAATCCAAAGGAGAAAAAATAATTAGTCTCTCTACCTATAAAGCCTTAAGACCATTTTTTGAATTTAGAAATATTCTGATTCACAGATACTGGCAGATAGAGGATAAACTCTTAATAAAAGAAGTAAAAGAAAATTATAAGGTATTTGATAAATTTATTGAAGAGATAGAAAAATATCTAAAAGTAAATACTTAAATTAAAAAGAACCTCTAACTTCCTACCTCCCTGGCGAAATTGAACTGGATACACCAAATTAAAAATAATAGAAAGTAGATAACAACTTATCAAAAAACTGCTCTCAATTTTTGAGAAGTAATATCCTTTAGTTTTTCCAAAGAATGTTTACTGAAATACTATGTTTACTTTCACGGAAGCTATTATACCTATATCTACTTACTTTGCAATTATTTTTTACAAATGCTGCTGTAAGATATTTTGTATAAATCAACTAAAGTAATTGAATTTTGGATTCTGATGAGCAGGGTAAATCCACTTCAACCTATAACTCTTAATTTATAAGTGAGGGGAAATCCTTGTAGTGAGGAGGCGATAAAGGGAGACAAAACTATTGTTGTTGATGGCTTAAGGATACAGGTTGATTTTTAATGTAATTGTAAAAAAGAAAAAGCTTGACAACCTATATTCCTGTGTTACCCTTTTAAAAAAGTAATACAAAAATGGAGAAAAATGTCTAAAGTTTTTAGATTCGGAGTTTCTTTACATGAGGATTTAGTTAAGAAATTTGATTTATTTATTAAAGAGAAAAATTACCTTAGGCGTTCTAAGGCTATAGGAGATTTGATAAGAGAAGCTTTAATAATATGATTTCCAAAAAGTAATAATTTCTAATCAACATATCTCTTGATTGCAATAATTGTCTGGAGATAATTGCTATTAGAGGAAGTCCTAAGAAAGCAATGAAATTATCTGATAAATTACGGGCAGTAAAGAGTGTAAAACATGTTACCTTATGTATGTCCAGCACTGGTAAAGGAATAGATTGAATTAGAGAGAGAATAATAGCAAGGAAGTGATTAAACGATTTATTTTATATTTAATCAGGTGGCAATTAAGCACACCAATACTCTGGTTGGTAGTGAGGAATTTAGGAGTAGGTATTGGTTCAACCATAGTTGCTAATCTGGTAGGTGGTTCTATATTTTTCTGGGTGGATAAGTTTATTTTTACCTCTAAGGCAGTTGAGATGTGGCATTTTAAAGAAAAGGGGAGATGCGATGCCTGCGGAAAAGAGGCAAGTCTCTGGAGATTAGTATTGGCGCCTGGTTATGACAAGAGAAAAGCTGAACCGAAATTTTTATGTATGGAGTGTTCTAAGAAAAAAACAGATGAGTTGAGGAGAAGAGGGATAAAGGTAAGAGGTAGAAGCAAATAAAGCAGGTTTTTGCGGTGGTTTAAATAGTTTACCAGGAAGCAGGGCTATGAAGGAGAAAGTTGATGTGTTGATAATTGGTGGAGGACCGGCAGGGATTGTATGTGCGGTTACAGCTCGCAAATATTATCCTGATAAGAAGATTTTGGTAATTAAGAGTATAGAAAAGGGGGTTATACCTTGTGGTATCCCTTATATGTTTGCTAGCTTAAAGAAGCCTGAGGAGAATGCATTGAGTGATGTCCCATTAGAAAAGAATAATATTAAGGTTGTGGTAGATGAGGTTACAGGAATAAATCGCAATGAAAAATTTATTTCTACAAAGAGTAATAACGAATATCATTATGAGAAGTTAATTTTAGCTACTGGCTCTCTGCCTATATTACCTCCAATTTCAGGAATTGATAAAAAAGGCATTTATCCTGTATATAAAGATATGGAGTATCTTAAAAGGGTAATACAGGATATCAAAAAAGCCAGAAATGTCCTGGTAGTAGGAGGGGGTTTTATTGGAGTAGAATTTGCTGATGAACTTTCTAATATTGAAGGGCTTAATGTATATCTGGTTGAGATGTTACCCCTTCTTTTAGCTAATTCATTCGACCCTGAATTTTCTCATTTAGCCGAGGAGAAATTGAGGTCTAAAGGGGTGAATCTTTTAGTTAATAGTCGTGTGGAAGAATTTATAGGTAGAGAAAAAGTTGAGAAGGTAAGACTTTCAAATGGAGAAGAATTAGATATAGATTATGTCATCTTAGGTATCGGCGCAGTTCCTAACATAGCCTTGGCCAGGACAGCAGGTTTAGACTCAGGAAAAGGCAGGGGCATCTGGGTGGATGAATATATGAGAACGATTGACCCCGATATTTTTGCAGTTGGCGACTGTGCTGGGAAAAGAGACTTTTTTACCAGAAAGGATGCCCCCATTTTACTTGCCTCTATTGCTACTGCTGAAGCCAGGATTGCCGGGGCAAATCTATATCAGTTAAAGGTAGTGCGAGAAAATAAGGGGACAATCGGGATATATTCAACTTACGTTGATGGGTTAGTCTTGGGCACAGCCGGTCATACCGAAAATAGTGCTAAAAGAGAAGGATTTGAGATTATAGTAGGGAATTTTGAAGGTGTTGATAAACATCCTTCTGCTATGCCCGGTGTGAGTAAGATTAAGGTTAAATTAGTCTTTTCTAAACAATCAGGGATTATTTTAGGAGGTCAGGTTGCAGGAGGTATGTCGGTTGCAGAATTAATAAATGCTATGGGGATAGCTATACAAAAGAGGATTTCTTTGACGGAGCTGGAGACACTCCAGATGGCCACCCATCCCTATTTGACTTCTGCCCCAACAATGTATCCTCTGGTATTAGCTGCCCAGGATGCAGCAGCTAAGATACAGTTTCTTTAAAGATATGAGAATCTTAATTACTGGCGGAGCAGGTTTTATTGGTGCAAATTTGGCAAGGGAAATTCAGACAAGATTTCCTTCAGCAGAAGTTATAATTATTGATGATTTTTCATCAGGAGTTAGTAAAAATTTAGAAGGATTTAAGGGAGAATTGATTGAAGGGGGCGTCGAGAATGAAAATCTCATTGATAGCTTAAACAGAAAAGATTTTGACGTCATATTCCACTTAGCTGCCATTACTGATACTACTGTTGATGATAGAGAGAAGATGATGAGGATAAATGTAGATGGATTTAAGAATATCCTGAATCTGGCAAGAAAAGGGAGATCGCAAGTTGTCTATGCTTCTTCGGCTGGGGTTTATGGGAATGGCCCGATACCTATGAGAGAGTCTCAAAAATTATCTCCTTTAAATGCTTATGCCTTATCTAAAGAGAAAATGGACCAGATGGCGATGAACTTTGCCAGAGAGGCTGGTCTAAAGATAATCGGGCTTCGCTATTTTAATGTTTATGGTCGGGGTGAAGCACATAAGGGAAAATCCAGCAGTATGGTCTGGCAGCTTGCCTGTCAGATGGAGCAGGGTAAGATCCCGAGAATCTTTAAATATGGAGAGCAAGAAAGAGATTTTATCTATATAAAAGATGTTGTTGAGGCTACAATTAGAGCAATGGAAGTGAAAGAAAGCAGTATAGTGAATGTTGGTACAGGAAAAAAAACAAGTTTTAACCGGATTATAGAAATCATAAACGAAGTCTTAGGTACTGATTTTAAGCCCGAATATTTTGATAATCCTTATGATTTTTATCAAAATCACACTCAGGCAGATACAAGTTTAGCGGAAAGAGTTTTGGGATTTAAAGCAGGCTGGAGCATTGAGGAGGGAATAAGAGACTATATTTTAGGGCGAATATTTTAAACTTCTTTCTTCCTGACATATTTTATAGCCCAACCTAAAGCTTCTTTTTTAGTCTTTATTTGGCCTAAACTTTGTTTTTCAGAAATTTTTTTAAGGAGCTCTCCAATCAGAGGAGAGGGAGGTATTTTTAATTTTTTCATTAAATCGTAGCCATTAACTAACTTCTTTAAAGGCTTCTCCTTTAATTTTCTAAAGTAATCCTTGATTAAAGAGAAAATAACTCTTTCATGAGATCTTCTCTTTTGAGAAGAAGTCAAAGGACCCCGGGTTGCCCTCCAATCAGAAAGAGAAAGTAAAAGGATAGCTACTGCATATTCTTGAGTATCCCGGAAATAGCGGTAAACAGCCTTAAGAGTAGGTTTTTTTACATTAGCTAAATAACCTGGTCTTAAGTGGAAGTAGATTAGTTTTTTTAAGAATTCTTCTTCCTTAAAAGAAAGTTTAAGTCTTTTACTAATAGTTTCAGCTAATTCTTCACCAATCTTCTCATGTCCATAAAAGAGAGTTTTTCTCTTTCTTCTTATTTTAGCTAAAGGCTTGCCAATATCGTGGAGGAGACAGGAAAATTTTATAAGATGGAGTATTTTTCTTTGCTGAGCTACTTCCTGGTTAAGATAAGAGGAAATATCTTCATCTTTTTTAAGCCTTCTCTCTACTAGAGACTCGAAACACCTTAGAGTCTCTAAAGAATGTAGCCAGACATCTAAATGGTGGTAAGGTCCTTGATTTAGGCCTTTCATTGGCTTTATCTGGGGTAAGATTTCTTCTAATACTTTAAGAGAATCCATAGATTTTATAACTAAATAAGAGTTATCTGCTGAGAAAATTTTAAACAATTCTTCAGAAATTCTCTCTCCAGCTACTGAGTTAAGAAGCTTTCTATTTTTCTTTATTAACTCCTGGGTATTTTTGTCTATCTTAAATTTAAAAAGAGCAGCTAAGCTAAAAGCCCGTAATATTCTTAGAGGGTCTTCTGGGAAGGAAAGAGGAGAATTGCACCTAATAAGTCTTCTTTTAAAATCTTTTTGAGCTTCTAAACAGTCAATAATTTCTATGCGGGGTAGAAGATTTACATTTAAAGCTAAGCTATTAATAGTAAAATCTCTCTTTTTTAAGTCTTCAAATATATCTCTGCCTCTAAATTTACTAAAATCATAATTTAATATTTTATTCTTCCTTTTTACTACTACTCGCACATTTCTTAAAATCTTATCTAAAACTACTAATCTTCCTCCTACCAGAGAAGAAAAATCCTTACTGAATTTAAGAGTTCCCTTGCTTACTGCAAAATCAAAATCAGGTTTTTGAGTCTGGTTAAAGATAAAGATGTCTCTTAAAGTTCCTCCTACTAAATATACTTCTAAACCTTTAGCCTTAGCTAAACTCTTTATCTTGTTTAAGAAAGGTATTTTTTTGATTTCTCTCTTAACTAAGTCTTCCATCTTTGCCTATTATAGTGTAATTATCCTTTCTGGACAAGAAGCTTTTCTCTATTAAGAAGGCCGGCTCTCAAAGTTCTTTAAGGATTTCTTCGGCCGCAGTTAAGGAAGAGGGTCTATCTCCTAAGAGTTTTCTTATTCTTTCTAACTTGTTTTGGGTTTGCAGGTAGAAATTTCTGTCTTCTATGAATCTTTTAAGGGCTTTAGCTAAGTTTTCTGAGTTAGCTTTATTTTGAAGAAACTCAGGGAAAACTTCTTCTTTAGCTAATATATTTACTATAGAGGCAAAATCAGTCTTGACCATAGTTTTTAGAACCAGCCAGGAGAGAAAGTTCATTTTGTAAATTACTACTGTGGGGATTTTTAAGAGGGCGAGTTCTAAGGTAGCAGTACCTGAAGAAGCTAAGGCTAAATAGGATTTAGCTATTGTTTCTAAGTTATCTCTTTCTACTAAAGTGATACCTTCCCCAAGAGCCTGAGTAAAGATTTGAGAAGGGAGTTTGGGGTGTTTTATCAGAATAAACTGGAATTTTTCTCCAATTATTTTCTTAGTCTCTATAAATGCAGGGAGGTGTCTTTTTACTTCTTTTTTCCGGGAACCCGGGAATAGAGCTATAATCTTTTCTTTTTTTTCAGTTAAACCGGGAGGTATTCTTTCAGTTAAAGGATGGCCGGTATATACAACTTTTATTCCTTCCCTTTTATAAAATTCTTCCTCAAAGGGAAATATTACCAGGAGCTTATCTACGAATTCTCTAATAAGGTTAATTCTTTTTTTTCTCCAGGCCCAGACTTGGGGGCTTATATAGTAAAATATTTTGTAATTTTTTAATTTTAGTTTTTTAGCTAATCTTAAATTAAAATCAGGAAAGTCTACTAAGATTACAGCCTGAGGGTTCAGTCTTTCAATTTTTTTGAGTAGAAAATTGAAAGCCTTAATTATCTTTCCTAAATAAGTTAAAACTTCAAATAGACCGGTTACTGCCAGACTTTCTAAATCTATTACTTGTTGAGTAGTTTTAGCTAATTCTCTTCCCCCGGCTGAGAATATTTCTATTCCTGGATTTAATTGCTTTATTTTTTCTGCTAATTTTCCTGCGTGTAAGTCTCCTGAAGGGTCACCAGCTACAATAAATAGTCTCATTTTTTAACAGTTTTTTCTATTTTCAGAGCTAAAGCTAGAGAGGCTATTGCTTTTTGAGTATGGGAGTAGTCGGGATTTTTACTCTTGGTATTTTTTAAAAAGCACTCTATTTCTTTTCTCAAAGGCTCTTCTTTAGGAAGAGCGATTTCTTCCTTTTTTATCCTGTTGTTTATTTTTTTTAATATTTTTGCTTTTTGCTCAGCAAAATCCAAAGAGATGTAAGAAGATTTCAGGAAAATCCTGATTTTTCTTAATCTCTCTTCAGAAACCCGGGAAGAAGTTATATTAGCTAAACACAGGTTTTTAAAGTAAAGCCGGGCATTGGCTATATCGTACTTCTTAGATAAGACTTCAGTAGCAGTTGCCTCTACTTTCTTTATTGGGCTTCTTACTAATTCTAAGATAATATCTAAGTCGTGAATCATTAAATCTAAAATAACACTTATATCTAAAGACCTTTGGGGATAGGGACTTAAGCGGTGAACCTCTATGAATTTAGGGGTTTTAATTAGACTCCTTATTTTTTGATAAGCAGGATTAAATCTTTCTACCATCCCTACTAAGAGAAAGCATTTATTCTTTTTGGCTAATTGAAGGAGTAGCTGAGCTTCTTTTAAGTTAGAAGTAATAGGTTTTTCTACCAGACAGGCTACCCCTCTCTCTAAGAAGAATTTAGCAATTTTAAAGTGGGTGGTGGTAGGAGTGGCTATACTCACAGCTTCAACCCTTTCTTTAAGTAAGTCCGGATAGTGAGTGTAAAAGGGTATGTTCTTTAGATAAGGGAGTTTCTCCTTTTGCTCAGGGTTAATATCGCAGATAGCTTTTAATTCGGAACTGGGGAGTTTCTGGTATATGCGAGCGTGAATTTTACCTAATTTTCCTAATCCTATTACTCCTACTCTCATTTAAAATTTATCTTACCAAATTAGTTGTTTTAAGTCAATCAATCTGGTATAATCTCTACACTGTATATTTTGAGGTTTTCAGGAGTTAGGATGAAGGAGTATTTTAAGCTTCTCAAATTTGTAAAGAAAGAAATAGGGCTTCTAATTTTAGCCTTTATCTGTATGGGTATTTCCACGATATTTAATGGGGTTTCTTTAGGGATGATTATCCCTATTGCTGATAAGGTTCTTACTAATAAGAAGATAATAGTGCCCCACAAGCTCCCTGATTTTCTTAATTCTTTAATAGATAAGATAAATTCTTTAGAGCCTTTATTTCTTCTTAAGATTATTGCTTTCTCTGTTGTAGTTCTATTTATTCTTAAAGGGCTGGTTATATTTTTACAGGGTTTTCTTATGGAGATAGTGGGGTTAAGGGCTGTAGTCTATGTAAGAACCCTTTTGTATAGGAAGTTTCAGGAACTTTCTTTAGATTTCTATTCTCAGAAAAGGGCCGGAGAGCTAATCTCCCGGATTACTAATGATGCCGGGTTATTAAAGTATGGATTAACCTATGGCCTTACTGACCTTATCTATCAATCTATGCAGTTAGCTATGTTTGTATTTATTGTTTTCTACATCCATCCTAAGTTAGCCCTTATTTCTTTTATAATTTTCCCAATAATTATTTTCCCAGTGAGGAAAGTAGGAAAGAAGTTAAAAAAACTTTCTTCTTGTTCTCAAGAAAAGATGGCTGATTTAAATGCTATACTTTCTGAGACTATTTCCGGAGCAAAGATTGTAAAAGCCTTCTATCGCCAGGATTACGAGACTGAAAAATTTAAAAAGATTGTAAAGGATTATTATAAATTCCTTCGTAAGTCAGCCAAGAGACAGCTCCTACTTTCTCCTTTTACTGAATTTGTTGGAGCTTTAGCTGCTATTACTATTTTTCTCCTGGGAGGTAAAGATGTAATCGAGGGGAAGCTTTCTTTTGGTGTGTTCGGGTTTTTTCTGGGTTCGCTGATGAGTATGATAAGGCCCTTTAAGAAACTTACTCAGGTCCATGCTATAAATCAGCAGGCTTTAGCTGCTTCTCAGAGGATTTATGAGATTTTAGAAAAAAAACCCTTAGTAGAAGATAGACCCCAGGCTATCCCTATAACTGCCTTGGGAGATAAGATAGAATTTAAAGAAGTCTGGTTTAAATATCATCCTGAAGAAGATTTTGTTCTAAAAGACATAAATTTAGTTATAAAGGCAGGTGACACCGTAGCTTTAGTTGGGCCTACTGGTTCGGGTAAGACCACTATTTTTAATCTCCTTCTCAGATTTTATGAAGTTACTCAGGGAAGAATGCTCTTTGATGGCATAGATATAAGGGATGTAAAACTTTCTTCGTTAAGAGAAATGATAGGTCTGGTTACTCAGGAGCCTATTCTCTTTAATGATACAGTAAGGGCAAATATTGCTTATGGGAAGTTATCAGCAAGTAAAGAGGAAATAGAGTTAGCAGCTAAAAGGGCTTTAGCTTACGACTTTATAAAAGAGCTTCCTTCAGGTTTTGAGACAGTTATTGGAGATAAAGGTTTTCGCCTTTCTGGAGGTCAAAAACAGAGGCTTTGCATAGCCCGGGCTATTCTTAAGAATCCTCAACTTCTTCTTTTAGACGAGGCTACTGCCCAATTAGATTCTGAATCAGAAAATTTAGTCCAGAAAGCTCTGGATAATCTGATGCAGGGGAAGACTGTTGTAGTTATAGCTCACAGGCTTTCCACAGTAAAGAAGGCTTCTAAAATAGTAGTAATAGATAAAGGGGTAATTGTAGGAGAGGGCAAGCACTCAGACCTTCTTAATAATTGTGATTTATACCGAAGGCTTTATGAATTCCAATTCAGTTTTTAAAAAAGAAAAGTTAAAAAAATTTTTGAAAGAGAGGGGAATTTTGGTATAATTATAGACCAAAATTTTTTAGAAAAAAGGAGGGTAATTTGGCTTTGCCTGAAGAACTTACCAGGTTGTTAGAAGGGGGGGTGCATTTTGGGCACCAGACTAAACGCTGGAATCCTAAAATGGGGAAATTTGTCTTTGGCAAGAGGGGAGGTATCTACATAATTGATTTAGAGAAAACATTAGCTAAGCTTAAAGAAGCCCAGCAATTTCTAAAAGAAGTAGTTTCTGAGGGTAAGGATATCCTCTTTGTAGGGACTAAAAAGCAGGCTCAGGGAGTAATAAAAGAAGTTGCTGAAGCTCTGAAAATGCCTTATGTGGTAGAAAGGTGGGTAGGAGGACTTCTTACCAATTTTGGAGTTGTATCTTCACGGATAGCCAGATATAAACAACTCCTTAAGGAAAGAGAAGAAGGAAAATTTGAACAACTTCCTAAAAAAGAGGTTGTTCGTCTTAATAAAGAATTAGAGAAAATGGAGAGAAATTTTTCGGGAGTAAGAGATATGGAAGAGCTACCGGGAGCTTTATTTATTGTTGACCCCAAAAAAGAAGTCCTTCCAGTAAGAGAAGCCAGGAAAGTAGGTATTTCCCTGGTAGCTTTGGTGGATACTGATTCTGACCCTGAGGTTATAGATTATCCTATACCCGGCAATGATGATGCTCTAAAGTCCATAAAGACTGTCCTTTCTTTTATCAGTGAACCTTTGGCTGAGATTATCCTTCAAAGAAAAGAAAAAATTTCTAAGAAGGAAGAATCGGAAACCCTTCAGGATGAAGGCAAAGAAAAAGAAGATAGAGAGATAGCCGAAGAATACGAAGAATTAGAAGAGAAGATACTCGAAGAGATAGATGAAGAAGAAAGGAGTGCTGATTCTCGATGAAAGAAGCAATTAAAAAATTAAGAGAGCTTACTGGTTTCGGAATAAGTGATTGTAAAAAGGCTTTAGAAGAGAATGACCGGGATGTAGAGAAGGCCTTAGATTATCTCAGGAAGAGAGGGGCTAAAATCTTAGAAGAGAAGAGCCACCGCCAAACCAGAGAAGGGGTTATTGAAGCTTACATCCATTTTTCTCAGAATTTAGGGGCTATGGTGGAGATTAATTGTGAGAGTGATTTTGTAGCCCGAAACCCTGATTTTAAGAAGTTTGCTAAGGAGATAGCTATGCAGGTAGCAGCCTGTGAGCCCCAATATATTTCTTCAGAAGAAGTCCCTCCTGAGCTTGTTGAGAAGCTGTCTTCTTCAGAAAAAGAGGAATTCTTTCGCAAGAAGTGTTTGCTCTCTCAACCTTGTCTAAAGGATTCTACCTTAACTGTGCAGGATTATCTTAATTCCTTAGGGGCTAAGTTTAAAGAGAATATAGTTATTAAAAGGTTTGTGAGGTTTTCTTTAGGAGAATGAGGAAGTTTAAAAGAGTTCTCCTTAAGCTTAGTGGAGAGGCTTTTCAGGGTGGGAGAAGTTATGGGATTTCTCCGCAGGAGTGTTTAAGAATAGCTGGAGAGATTAAGTCTATCTATCTTAAAGGGGTAGAAATTGCTCTGGTAGTAGGTGGAGGCAATATCTTTAGAGGATTTCCTCGTTCTGAAGATTTTAAGATGGATAGAACAGTTGCTGATTATATGGGGATGTTAGCTACGGTTTTAAACGGGTTAGCCCTTCAAGACGCTCTGGAGAAGTCAGGCGTAGATACCCGGGTCTTAACTGCAATTCAGATGCATCAGATTGCTGAACCCTATATAAGAAGAAGAGCTATAAGACATTTAGAAAAGAGGAGAGTGGTTATCTTTGTTTCCGGGACAGGTAATCCTTACTTTACTACTGATACAGCAGCTTCTTTGAGGGCTATGGAGATAAAGGCTGATGTTTTACTTAAAGGGACCAAGGTAGACGGTGTATACACCTCAGACCCCCTTAAAGATAAAAAAGCTAAGTTATTTAAAAAAATTTCTTATATTGAAGTATTAAATAAAAGACTGAAAATAATGGATTCTACAGCTATAACTCTGTGTATGGAGAATAATCTCCCAATTATAGTCTTTAATATCAATAAAAACGGAAATCTTAAGAAAATAATAGAAGGTAAAAACATTGGCACAGTTATAACTTAGCTCTCTTTTTTTCATCTCTCATAAATTTTAAGGAGGAGATATGGAACTTAAAAAATTGTTTAGAGAGACTGAAGAGGAGATGAAAAAAGCTTTGCTGGCAGTAGAAAGGGAGTTTTCGGAGTTAAGGACAGGTCGAGCTAATCCTAAGATAGTTGAAGGCTTACGCATAAATTACTATGGTACGCCCACTCTTCTTAAAGAGATTGCTTCTATCAGTGTTCCTGAAGCGAGGTTAATACTGATTCACCCCTGGGACCCTAATGTCATTAAAGATATAGAGAAGGCTATTTTTGAGTCAAATATAGGGATAACTCCTTCTAATGATGGAAAAGTAATTCGGTTAGTTGTGCCTCCTCTTTCTGCCGAGAGAAGGGAGGAATTAATTAAGTTAGCCAGAAAGATTGCTGAGGAGGGAAGAGTTTCAGTAAGGACAATTAGAAAAGAAGCTAATCAGAAGCTTAAAGATTTAGAAAAAGAGAGAAAGATTTCTGAAGATGAGCGCTTCAAAGCTCAAGAGGAAATTCAAAAACTTACTGATAAATACATAGAAGAAATAAACAAAGTTTTAGAAACAAAGGAAAAAGAACTTCAGCAGTTTTAATAAAAATTAATTTGCTCTTTTACAAAGTTAATTTCTGGCTTTATCTTTGAGCCGCTAGCTCATCAGGCAGAGCATCCCGACGTTTAAGTCGGGAGGGTGCTGAGTTCCTGATAAAAGTTAAATTTGCTCTTTTAC
>JAGGWS010000053.1 GCA_021163425.1 Candidatus Omnitrophota bacterium | reverse complement strand
ATTTCATACCGCCCGTGCTCTTTTATATAAGAAGAAATATCGAGAGAAAAGTCATATTCAGTTAGCTTTCGCTATAAAAGCTCTCTATATAGATAAAGGAATTCTTCCACAGAAGTATTATGATAATTTATTTTAGCTTTAGACTTACGTGAAATGGCAGATTATAAAAGGAAATATTCCAGAGAAGGAGCAAAGAGATTAATTTTCTCAGCAGAGGAATCGATTAAATTAGTAGAAGAAGTTATTAGTAGAAAAGTATAATAAAATCATTCATAGCAGTTAGTTTATCCCGTAAAGAGGGGGACAGTATAGGTTTTTCACATTTTTCTATGGTGCTGCCGAACGGTATGGTATAATTAAAAAAATTTTACCCTGAACTACAGAAAGCCACGCTTGGAAAGGCGCAGTTCGGGGTTTACTATGGAAACCTAAATCAGGAGGAAAAGATGGAGGAGAAAAAATTTTCTGAGGCAACGGAGGCAAAGAATTATCCTTACTCTGAAGATGAAATAGACCTTGCTGATTATCTGCGTATTATATGGAAGAGGAAAAGATTAATTATCTTTGGGACACTGATTTGTGTGTTTGTGGCAGGAATAGTGAGTTTTTTAATGCCAAAAATTTATGAAGTTTCTTCAGTTATTGAACCAGGAATAATTGGATTTAATAAAGAAGGTAGTTTTATCTACGTTGATTCTGTTGCAAATATAAAGGAAAAGATAGATAAAGGGGCTTATTTTAGAAAAATACAAAAAGATTTGCATTTAGAACCTAAGACCGGGCTTGAATTTAAAGCTACAATAGGCAGAGGAACTAATGTGATAAAGATTACTTCTCAGTGGGAAGAAAAGGATATAAATCTTGGAGTAAGAGCCACACAAAAATTGCTCCAACTAATTTCTGATGATTACAAAAAAATCGTTGAACAAAGAAAGAGCGATATTGATAAACAAATCCTCTTAAAGCAAAATGAGATTAGTGAAATTGAAACACAAAAAAAAGATATAGACAAACAAATTAAGCTCAAGCTGAATGAAATTGAGAAAATACAGAGAGAAGTAAAACTACATCAGGCAAACCTTGAGAACATCAGGGAAAGAAAAAAAGTGTTAGTGGAGGAGATGAAGAAAGTTAAAGAAAATACAGAGAAAATTATTCAGCAAAGAGACAAACTTCTAAGAAGTAAAGGTTCTGGTAAGGATATATCTCTTCTTCTTTATTCCACTACAATTCAGCAAAACATAATTTATTTTAATCAATTGAGTAATCAGATTTACGAGTTGAGAGCCAGAGAGAAAAAAATAGAAGCCGAAATTGATAAGTTAAACAAAAATATAGATGATCTCAAAACTGAGATAGAAAGACTTAACTTAAAGAAGATGGAAAGCTTGCAGGCTAAAATAGATGGTATCAAAGTCGAAATAGATACTTTGAATACGATGAAGGAATTCATTAGTGCTATAAAAGTTATTCAAGAACCACAGGTCTCATTGCATCCCATCAAACCAAAAAAGAAGTTAAATATTGCAATTTCTCTGGTTCTGGGCTTATTCTTTATGATTTTTCTTGCTTTCTTTTTAGAATATATCAGAGGAAGTAAAAATAAAATTTTTGCCAAGTGAAAAATGTAGAGTCAAGAAGGAGCAACCAGTGGGTATCCTAAGTTGATAAAGTAAACGATATTTGATTTGTAACCTTTCAAAGAGTTCTATCAAAAATGATAGAGTTTTTATCTGTAGTCAGGTGCCTTTACTTTTCTTTTTAATTTAACTTCTAATTGTTAATATGTTTTAAGAATGTTATAATACTTTCTAATGTTTATCATTTTGGGGATAGTTTTAGATTTATTATTTATCAATATTGGTTTTATACTCTCCTTTTTTTTGAGATTTCATAATCTTTTACACCCCTCATTTAGGATTTATCTGGAGGTATTTGTGTGGTTAAATATTATATATGTATTTTCTTTAGGAGCGGTTGGAGTTTATCAAAAAAGATACTCGCATATAGAAGATATTTTTAAAAAAGTTTTTTTGGGGTTGAGTGTGGCAACTTTACTGAGCATAAGTTTTATATACGCATTTAGAACACGCTGGGGAGCATTTCCTGTAAGTATTTTTTTACTGTCTTTCTTTTTAAATTTATTTTTAGTATTTGCTGCAAAACTATGGTTATATAAGCTTACAGGAAGAATATCCAAAAGTGTAGTCTTTGTTACAGGAAGTAATTTAAAAGAAGTAGTTTCTCCTTATAAACTTAAAGATGTTAATGAGGTTGTTATTAAAGAAGAAATAAATGACTTGCATAGTTTGTTCTTTCTTATAGGTGTGGCAAAGAATTTAGGAATAAAGTTGTCAATTTTACCTGAGCTTTATGAAAAGGTTTTGTTTGAAAAGATAGAAGGGAAAATACCTCATCATTTTCCTATATCTTTATATTTTGAAAAGACCAGTGCTTTAGGAGAAATTCTGATACGCATTTTAGATGTCATTCTTTCTATGATTATTTTCTTTCTATCTTTGCCTTTGTTTATCTTTATCCTAGTTCTTATAAAAATAGATTCACCTGGTCCTGTATTTTATAAACAGAAAAGAGTGGGAAAGGATGGGAAGATTTTCACTCTTTATAAATTCAGAACTATGGTAAAGGATGCAGAAGAAAAATGGGGATTTTTGCCAGCAAGCAAAAATGATTTTCGGATTACTGCCGTAGGAAGATTTCTAAGAACTTTAAGGTTAGACGAATTGCCTCAGTTGCTTAATGTAATAAAAGGAGATATGAGCCTTGTTGGGCCTCGACCAGAAAATTTATATCGAGTAAAGAATCATAAAGCTTTGCAAGGTATAAGATTAGCAGTAAGACCAGGTTTGACAGGATTAGCTCAAGTTCAAAGTTATTATGATTTGCCCCCTCATCATAAATTAAAATATGACTATCTTTATATTCGCAAAAGGTCTCTGTTGCTTAATCTTTACATTCTGGCTAAAACTGTGCCTGTGGTTTTATCTAAAAAAGGTTGGTAGTGATTAAGAAGAAATT
>JAGGWS010000072.1 GCA_021163425.1 Candidatus Omnitrophota bacterium | reverse complement strand
TTCCTCTTTCTCCGCAAGCCACATAAACGATAATTTGAGCATCAGACCATTTAGCCAGCTGATGTTGAATTACTGTCTTCCCCGCCCCAAAGGGTCCAGGCACGCAGGCAGTTCCTCCTTTAGCTACTGGAAAAAAGGTATCTATTACCCTTTGTCCAGTAGATAAAGGTTCACAAGGTGAAAATCTTTCTTTTACTGGCCGAGGCCTTCTTACATTCCAAGTCTGATAAAGCTTAAGACTAACAACTTCGCCATTATCTTTCTTAACTTTTCCTATTTCTTCTTCTATGGAGAATGAACCTTCTTTTATTTCCAAAAGCTTTCCTTCTATCCCGTAAGGAAGCATTATCTTGTGAGTAATAAGAGGAGTCTCTTTTACCTCTCCCAGAATATCTAAAGACTTAAGAAGCACAGGAGCCTTAACTAAAGGCTTAAACTCCCACTTCTTTTCTCTATCTAAAGCAAAACTTTTAACTCCCCGAGTAATAAAATCACCTTTTTCCTCATAAATCTTATCTAAAGGCCTCTGGATCCCATCAAAAATCTTACCTAAAAGTCCAGGTCCTAATTCTACACTCAGGGCTTCTCCGGTTAACTCTACTTTCTCACCTGGTCCTATCCCGGAAGTTTCTTCATAAACCTGAATAAAGGCTAAACCATCTTTAAGCTCAATTACTTCTCCTAAGAGGCCTAACTCACCTACTCTGACTACTTCATACATCTTGGCTGATTCACAGTTTTTAGCTACTACTAAAGGTCCAGACACTCTTATAATTTGAGGACTATTCATAGTTCTCCTCTTTTAGAGACTGCCTTAAACATAAAATCCTGAAAATTATTTTTTAAAAGTCCATTTTCTCCTTTCAATCCTGATAAAGGGAATATTATCTTTTCAGGAAATCTCTGCTTTAAATCCTTATAGAGTTTCTCTTCGACTATCAATAAAGAATAAGGATTAATTTTATCATAATCTGGTTCAGTTTCACTCTCTATTTTTAAAACTTCTAAACCTAAAATCCTAAAGGCTGATAAGGAATCTTCAGTAGTTATTACTAAAATTTTAGCCATAAACTACTTCTAAAATCTCTCTTATCCTTTCTTCTTCTAAGTTATAAAGTTTGGAGATAAAAATTAACTTTAATATTTTATCCTGCAATCTCTTTAAAAAATAAAAAGAAAATACTCTTTCCGGGCCTAAAATTACCTTCTTTGCTTCTTCCTGAAGTTTAAACAAAAATTTAAAAGGAATAAAGTCTAAAAGATAGTATTTTTCTTCTCTTACTAAAGAACTCCCCAGGGTGAAAAACTGGTAATGTAAAGGCATCTTTATTTTAAGAATCTCATCCTGCTTAAATAATTTGTTTAAATCTTCTTCTGAAATATCTCCCAAAAATTTTACTGAGAAATCTCTCTTTAAATAACCTGCCCTTAAAAGAAATACTATATTAAAAAAATCTAATCTTATCTTAAAAAGATTAAGCAAAAAAGGGTATCCCTTTAATAAGGGTTCATTAACTCCCGTATAAACAAAAAAGTTTTTAAACTCCTCAAAAAGTTCAGGCCAAATCCATTCTTTAGTTAACCTATCTAAGACCTCCTGCTCCTTATTCAGAAAATTCTCTAATTCTCCTATACTCTGATAAGAAGAGCTTAAACTCTGAAAAAAACTCCCCTTAACCTCAGAAAGGACTCCTTCTAAACTATAAGAAAGAAATTCAAAAAATCTTTTAGGAGAAATTATTTTTCTCTCTAAATAAGATACCGCCCCTAAACAATAGGCATAATCAAATCTCTTCATTTAAAACTCTGTCTAATTCTTTCTGAGCTTTCTTTCTTATCAACTCTAAAAATTCCTCTAATTCTAACTGAACTTGCTCTTCTCCTGCAGGAGAAACTATCTTTTTTTGAGGAATGAGGTTTTTATTTTCTGAAAGATATTTTCTCAACTTCTCTAAGGCTTCTTCTTTTAAGCTTTCTCTCTCTTTCAGAATAACTTTTTTCTTTTCTAACTTAGTTTTGAACAAAGCTTCTTCTACTTCTCTCAATATTTTACTTTTTTCTTTCTCCTTAAAGTCAGTAAAATAATTCTTAGCTTGCTCTCTAAGTTCAAAAAGAACCTCATCCTTCTTAGCTTCTGCTTCTTTTAAGATGTTTTCTTTTTCCTTAAGTTTTTCTTCTGAAACCTTTTCTAAAAACTTATGTAAGTTGTGGTTCATAATTTTATCCCCTGAAGAAGGAGTAAAGAAGTAAGTAAACCTAAAACCGCATAAAATTCTACAAACACAGCCATAACCATTGGTTTTACAAAGTCTTTAGGTTGTTTAGCCACCATATATACTCCTGAAGTACAGACTTTCCCCTGATGAATTGCTGAAATAAGCCCCAAAACCCCTACTGGCAGGCAGGAAAAAAATATACTTAAACCCTGAGAAAAAGAAATAGAAGGAATCTTTCCAGCCAGCATACCTAACTTCAAAATAAGAATTATCCCGATTAAAAACCCGTAAATTCCCTGCGTTCCCGGTAAAGCAGAAAGTATAAGCAAAGGTGCAAATTTTTCAGGGTCTTCACTCATTACCCCATTAGAAGCTGAACCAGCTAAACCTATTCCAATTGAAGACCCAATACCAGCTAAAATCACCCCTATTGCTCCTCCGGTAATCGCTAAAACTAAACCCCACTCCATCCTTCACCTCCTCAAATTAATCCTCAATTCGGGCATACTTTGTCTGATAAGAAAAAGGTTCAAAAAACTTTCCTCCCAACTCAAAAAACTTAGAAAAAAACTCTACGAACTGAAGCCGGGCTGAGTGAATGAGCCCACTTAACAAATTTATAAAGATATTAAAACTGTGGCCAATTATTAAAACTCCTATGCCTAAAAATATCCCTAATATAGGTATTTTAAACACCAGCTGAGCTAAAATATTAACCACCATAGCAATCACTCCAGTAGCTAAACCTAAAGCTACTAACCGGGAATAAGAGAGAATATCGGAGAAATATTTACTTATTCCGTAGAGTTCGTATAGACCCTGAGCAAATCTTACCAAAATATTCTTGTGTCCAGAAGAAAAACCAACAATCCCTATTGCTGAAATTATCCCTAAATATTTTAGAAAATCTATCCGGTATTTAAAATAAAGGGGTAAAACCAATAAAAGATTAATCCAGAAAAGCTGAACTAAAAACTTCGGAAAATTTCTCTTTTTAAGTTCTAAATAAGCCTTAATCCCCATACCCAATAAAACCTGGATAAATCCCAGAAAGAAGCAAAATAGGAGAAACTTAAAAGTATCCTTTAAAGGGTCAATAACCTGAAATACCTTTAAAGACAACCCAAAAACTCCTCCTAAAAGAAGACCCACTACAAAAGTAGAAACTCCTAAATAAGATATTAACTGCAAAAATGACCTGACTAACCCTGAAGGTTTTAATTTCTTTAAAAAAAGCCAGGAAACTCCGGCCAGGACTAAACCATATCCGGCATCAGAGATACAGATACCGGTAAACATAAAAAGAAAAGGAGATAAAAATAAGGTTGGGTCTAAGGAAAAAGGATGTGGAGCCCCATACATATTTACTACTATCTCAAAAGGCTTAACCAAAGGAGGATTTTCTAATTTAACTGGAGGAAGTTCTCCCTTTTGGGGTTCTCTTATAGTAAAGAACACTTCTCTAAATTCTTTCAAAATGCTTTTTAACTTTTCTTTGTCTTTACTAAGAACCCAGCCTTCAACAAAAAAAGTTTTCTCAGTAGTCAATAAAGAAGTCTTCTTTTCTTCTCTTAAAAAGGAGTTAAGGGTATATTCATAGAAAAAGATAAGTTTATTTTTAAGAAGAGTTAGGTCTTTGACTTCTTTTAGTTTTTTTACTTCTTCTCTATTTAAAGATTCTATTTCTTCTAAGAGACTAACTTTTATTTGATAAGGAGTTTTGTCAGGATAGTCAATCAATATAGAAGGTAAAGAAACTACATTAAGTTTATTCTCTTTGAAAAAAGAAAGAAAAATATCTTTATCTCTGTTAAAAAAGAAAATAAAGAGAGTTTTTTTCTTTTTAGTAAAGAAAGGGGTTAGAAAATAAGGCTTATCTTTAAAAGAGCCTTTTTCTAATAAAGAAATAACTCTTTCTTTCTCTTCAGAAAGAATTGACCAGGATACCTCCTTAAATTCTAAATCCTTTAGAGAAAAGTTAAAAAAAAGAAAATCCTGGATTTGCGAAAGTTCTCTCTCTCTATTCTTTCTCTCTTCTCTAATTTTCAAAAGTTCTTTTTTAAGAGTAAGTGTTTTTTTAACCAAATCAGACTCTTCAAAAAAATCTCTTTCTTTATAAAGGTCTTCTCTATTCAAGGAGAAAACTTCCTGAAATTTCTGGAAAAAAGATTTTTTCTCTTCATATAAAGAAAGGAACTTTATTGCTTCTTCCAATTCTCTGAGAAGAGTCAATTCAGGTTGAGATTTAGATTCTTTAAGAGTTTCTATATGTATTAGACCTTCTTTCTGAAGCCTCTTTAAAAGATGTTCTTGAGAAGATTGTAAACCGGCAATTATTACTTTCTCAGTCTTTAAAATGCTCATCTTTTATAAATTCTAAAAGCTTTTTGTAGAGTTTCTCTATTTTTTTCTCCCTATTTTGATTTATTTTCTTTAAAACTTCTTCTTTGTCTTTTTCAATTTTTTCTTTTTCTCGTCGAAGTTTTTCTTTCTGTAATTCTCTAAACTCCTTAAGTTCAGCTTCTGCCTCTTTTCTGTACTCCTTAAATATAGCCTCCCTTTGAGATCGGGCAGACTCAATAATCTGTTTGGCTTGAACCTTTGCTTCCTCAATAAGCTCTTGAGCTTGCTCTTCTTTAGTTTTAACCTGAGAGAGTATCTCTTTTAATTCCATCAGCAACTTAAAATTTTTTTAACTGCGGCTAAAGGGTGCCTTGCTTTTATTATTGGCCTACCCACTACTATAAAATCAGCATAATTTAAAGCAAAAGAAGCTGAACTAACTCTTTTCTGGTCATCCTCTCTACAACCAGGAAGCCTTATACCAGGAGTAATTATCTTGAGTTTGGGGTATTTTCTTCTTATAAAAGGAGCTTCTTGAGGTGAAGCTATTACTCCCTCTAAACCTGCTTGGGAAGCTAAACTGGTGAGTTTTAATACATTTTTTAAAGAAGCCTTTTCACTGGTGAGCTCAGTAACTCCTAAAATAAAAGGTTTTCTAAGTTCATTTTTTCTACAAAAAGTAGTTAATTCTTTCTTAAGAAGGATAAGAGAATTTTCTCCCATCTTTAAATGAACAGTAAACGCCCACACTCCCATCTTGGCAAAAATTTTAGCAGTATTAATAACAGTATTGGGGATATCCAGAAGTTTTAAATCTAAAAAGACTTTAAAACCCTTACTTTTAAGTTGAGTGACAATCTGGGGACCAAACTTAGTATAAGCAATCAAGCCTACCTTAAACCTGTCTATATAGCCTGATAGTTCTTTTACTATCTTATTAATCTTTTTCTTATCTTCTAAGTCCAAAGCTACTATTAATCTCTTAAAATTCTTTTTACTTACAGCCATTACCTACCAGGTTTTTTAAAGAAGATATTTTATTCTTTTTCATATAAGAAAGCAAGTCCTTAAAGATAATTTCAGCTGAATCAGGCTCAACCAAATTAGCTGTCCCCAAACCTATGCCTATTGCTCCGGCTAATATAAATTCTAAAGCATCTTTGTAATTTAAAACTCCTCCTGAAGCTATTATTGGACACCTTAAAGCCTGATAAACTTTGTAAACGCGGTATAAGACCAGAGGTTTAATTGCTGGCCCGGATAAACCTCCAAAGATATTCCCCAGAAAGGGCTTTCTCTTGCCTATATCTATCTTTAAAGCTGAGAAAGTATTGGTTAAGCTTAAAACATCTGCCCCTGCTTTTAAAATGCTCTTAGCAATCTCTACAATATCAGAAACTTCCGGAGAGAGTTTAACAATCAAAATCTTTTTAGTAAGCCCTCTTAAATATCTGACCAGAGAAAAACTTTTTTTCTTATCCTGAGAAATAATTTTCTTCTCAAGATTAGGGCAGGAAAGATTTACTTCTACTGCTTTTATTTCTTTTATCCTGTTAAGTTCTCTAAAGATAATTTCATACTCTCTCTTATTTTCTCCATAGATACTGACAATAATCTG
The DNA here is from genome assembly GCA_021163425.1 of Candidatus Omnitrophota bacterium. GTDB lineage: Bacteria > Omnitrophota > Gorgyraeia > Duberdicusellales > Duberdicusellaceae > Duberdicusella. The sequence goes on along the minus strand of JAGGWS010000072.1, from coordinate 76,718 downwards.
GACAGGTAATTTTTTAATTTCTGGCCACTGAGTTAAAAACCCCCGGAGCCCAGGGTTCTCTAAGCCAATTGAGTTAATTACTCCTGAAGATGTCTCAGCAATACGAGGAGGAGGATTTCCTCCTCTCTTATTTAAAGTAATCGTTTTAGTAATTAAGGCTCCTACATATTTAAAATCTAAATAGGGCTTAAGCTCTAAGCCAAAGCCGGCTGTTCCTGAACAGAGAATTAGGGGGCTCCTTAATTGTAAACTTTTAATCTTTACTCTTAAGTCCGACTTCTCCATTACTTACCAAAAATCATCTGAAGAGAGACTATTAACAAGAATATTCCAAATAGCTTCTTAAGATGGAAATCAGCTACTTTCTGAGCAAATTCTGCACCAATTAACCCTCCCAGGAAAAACCCCAGACAAACAAATAAAGCAATAGATAATTTAACATTTCCTTGCTGGTAGTATTTTAAAGCAGCCAGCAACCCAATAGGAGGCACCATCAAAGCTAAAGTTGTGCCTTGAGCCTGATGTTGAGACAGGCCTAAAAGATAAACAAAGGCAGGAATAAGTATGCTTCCTCCGCCAATCCCCAAAAAACCACTACATACTCCAGCTACCAACCCTAAAATTATATAAATTACCCACATCTCTCCTCCCTACTTTTCCTTCCAATGAGCTAACCTAAATACTCAGAAACTGGGTTCTATACAAAGAACCTTATATTTTTTAAGACCTTTTAGTCCACCTAAGAAAAAATAAAGATTAGTTAGATACTTCATCTTACAGAAAGAAAACCACTTATTGTAAGGCTCAATTTGAAAACAGGATTTAAAAAATCGAAAAGAAAAGTAAAGAGCAAAAATTAAACTTGCCAAAGTAAATATCTTCCAGCCCCAAGAAAAAGGTAAAAGGAAACTCCCTGCCAGACCACCCAGAAAAAAGAAGAAGAATAAGTGGAGAAGGTGAAAGTTGCCTATATATATAAAACCTTTTAAAGGTGATTTAATTTTTATCCAGGGATTATTGGGGTATTTTCCCAGAAACTGAAAGACTACATCCATATAGGAAGAAGCGTGAGTATTTACTAAAGGAGGGTGAGCTTGACCGTAACTCTTCCATACTTTAAGCAAAGCCTTTAAGTTTGCCCGGTGCATATGTTTTACTCCTGCTGAAGGCAAAAAATAAAACTTCCACCCCTTTTTTCTCACTCTTATTCCAAAATCAATATCTTCACCAGTGGGAAGACTCCAGAATTCTCTCCCTGCATCTTCTACAGCTTCTTTCCTATAAGCCACATTAGCAGTAACAAAGAAATAAGCTCTGTGCCCGCAGACTTCAGTAGGAGAGAGATCAGTAAAATCAGGATAATAGCCTTCTCCTAAATTCCCGTAACGCCAGGAAACCCGGTTAAAACCAAAAGCTTCACAATATATCTCTACTAAATTATCAGGCTCAACTCTTAAAGTATAAATTTCTCCTCCTACTGCTCCAATTTTTTCATCTTTCTTAAATACCTCTAACATCTTATAGGCCCAGTCTTTTACCGGCGCGCAATCTCCATCAGTAAAGAAAATAAAATCTCCCCGGGCTTCTTTTAGGGCTCTGGTGCGAGCAAAACCCGGGGAAGGACAATTGGGTATTTCTACCAGTTTAATAAAAGGATACTTAGATTGATAGTCTTTTATTATCTCAACTGTCTCATCAGTTGAACCTCCGTCAGCAAAAATAATCTCTAAGTTTTCTCGGGGATATTCAATATCCATAAGATACTCGAAAGTCTTGGCAATAGTTCTTTGCGCATTTCTTACAGGAATAATAATTGAAATAAAAGGATTCATTTTGGCCTCCTAGTTAAAAAATAATCTTTCCAATATATTAAATCTTATCTTAAAAATTGCAACTCAAAAATTTTCCTGTTAACTTCAGGTTTTCTTTTATAGAAGGGCTGAAATAATAATTTGAATAGTAAAATTGGGGTGTTTTAAAAAACCTCTTTTATATTAAAAACAGGGCCATCTTTACATACCCGCTTAAAACCCTGCTTAGTCTTTATAACGCAGCCTCTACAAACCCCTATCCCACAACCCATAAACTGCTCAAAAGATGCCTGGCAGTCTATCTGAGGATATTCTCTAAGAATCTTAGAAATCTCTAAAAGCATATCTACTGGACCACAAGCATACATTTTAGTTGAAGGGCTATAGTTAATGATAGAGAGTTTTTCTTTTAATAAACTGGTGAGCTTTCCTTTAAAACCTAAGGAGCCGTCTTCAGTAGCAACGAATACCTGGCAGCCTAATTCCTGAAAATCCTTTTTACAGAGGACTTCTTCTTTACTCTTTGCTCCCAAAAATACCCAGACCTTTCTTCCTCTAAACTTCTGAGCCAGAAATAACAAAGGAGCTACTCCTATTCCTCCTCCTACTAAAATAACTGTAAACTGTAAACTGTAAACTGTAAACTGTAAATCAAACCCTTTTCCTAAAGGCCCAATTATATTGAGAGTACTTCCTTTTCTTAAACCCGATAAAAATCTTGTCCCTTCTCCTCTAACTTTAAAAAGAACATAGGTTATTCCCTTTTCCACCTTGTGGATACTCAAAGGCCTTCTCAAAACTAGACTCTGTTTATCTATTTTTATGTGAAGAAATTGGCCAGGGAAAGAGTTTTTAGCTAAATAAGGGCTTTTTAAACCTAAAAGAAAAATATCTTTCTTAATCCTGTCTAAAGAATAAACTTTAACTTCTTCCTTCTTCATAAATCTATCAATCCTCTCTATTTTTCTCCAGAACTATTCGAACCGGGATGAGACCTCTTACTGAATTTCCTAAAAATACCCTCTTCGCTTTCAGGAGGTCATCCAAATAAATATCTTTTTCCCGGGCTTTCTTAGTCTTTAAAAGATGTTCTCTCAATACACCTCCCAAAAGCCCGCAATTTAAAGAAGGGGTATAAAGCTTGTTCTTATTGAGTAAAAATATATTAGATATTGTGCCTTCAGTAATCTGGCCCTTTTTATTAGTAAATATTACCTCAAAAAAACCCGAAAGCCTTGCTTTCTTTCTCTCCTGTTCATAAAGTTCTCTACGGGTAGTCTTGTGATAAAGAAAGGGGTTTTGAGGGTCTGTTTTCTCTGAAGATATTTTAACTAAGGCTGGTTCTTTTATTTTTCTAATCACTGCTGAAGATATCTTTGCTCTACCCTGTTTATCTACTAATAATCTAATTTTATAGTTCTGAAAAGAAGAAAGTTTTTTAGAAAGAGAATTTAATTTTTCTTTTAGTTCTTTTAAGTTTAAGGGGATATCAAAGTACTGACAAGACTTCTTAAGTCTTCTCAAATGGTAATTTAAAAGCCAGAATTTCCCCTGCCAGTAAAGTAAACTCTCAATTAAAAAGAAAGGTTGTTCTCTCTTCTCTAAGAAACTCGCCTTCAAAAGACACTCCTGATACTCCTTCTGGGGCCGAGAATCATAGACAATACCTCCTCCTACTCCTAACTCTAAACTTTTTCTCCTTATAACTAAAGTCCTTATAGCTACATTAAAACAACTAACTCTTTCTGGAGAAATAAACCCTATTGAACCTGTATAAATATAGCGAGGCTCTTTCTCCAAACTTTTTATTATCTGCATAGTTCTTATCTTGGGAGCTCCGGTCACTGAGCCCGAAGGGAATAAAGCCTTAAAAATCTCTTTTAAAGAAGTTTTTCTTTTCAACTTAGCCTTAATTGTGGAAGTCATTTGAAATAAGGTAGGATATTTCTCCACAACAAATAAACTCTCCACCTTTACTGATCCAGGTTTAGCAATCTTGCCTAAATCATTTCTCAATAAATCCACAATCATTAGATTCTCTGCCCGGTTTTTGGGGTCATTTCTCAAAAAATTGGCATAAGAATTATCTTCCTCTAAAAACCTCCCTCTCTCGTGCGTGCCTTTCATAGGTTTAACCAAAATATTATCTCTATTTATTTTAAAGAATAACTCTGGAGAAAAAGAAAAGATATAATTTTTACCATCATTGATAAAACAAGAATAAGGCGTAGGTTGATTTCTCCTCAACTGAAGGTAAAATCTTAAGAGATCTCCAGAAAATTTAGCTTTATATTTCAAGGTAAAGTTAACCTGATAAGTATCCCCTTTTTTTAAATAATTTTTTATTCTCCCTACAGCCTGAGTATATTCAGAAAGAGTCATATTTAAGTTAGATTCGGTTAACTTAAAAGAGTTATCAAGAGTAAGGTATAAATTAGAAGAAGGGTTTGCTTTTTCATCCTCAATTATTAAAGGCTTCTTAAATACTCCTAACCAGGCCAGGGGAAAATTTAGCTGGGAAAAATTTAATAACCTCTCTAAATTCAGTTCAAAAAGATAGCCAAATTCATAACTAAAATAACCACAGACCCAAAAACCTTTATTGAGAAAAGACTCTACCTCTTTAAAAAAACTCTCTAAATCCTGACCCGGCCTATAGAGAAGTATTTTTACTGGCCTAATGAATAAATAAGATTTAAAACTCCCTTTAACAGGATAACTTGCATCCAGAAAAACTCCTGGAGAATCTTTAAGGAGAGATATCAAATTTAGAATTTTCTTTTCTGAAAGAGGAAAGACAATTTTCTTCATTATTTAACATCTTACTTCTGGCATTTAGGACAGAAACAGGTTCCTCTTCCTCCTAAGGTAATTTTCCTAATAGGAGTTTTGCAGACAAAGCAAGGTTCCCCCTGTCGTCCGTAGACTTTAAGTCTTTGCCCCATACCGCCTTCTCTACCTCCGATATCTCGATAAGTATCTACTGAGGAACCTCTGTATTTTATAGCTTCTTTTAAAATCTCTAAAATACTCTTGAAAAGAAAAGAAATCTCTTCCGAAGATAAAGAATTACTCTCTCTTAAAGGAGAAATTTTAGCCCGGAATAAAGCCTCTTGGGCATAGACATTGCCTATTCCCGAAATTAAAGCCTGATCCATTAAGAGGACTTTGATCTTTGTCTTTTTAGAACTCACTATTTTTTTAAAATCTTCTTCCTTAAGCTCAAAAGGCTCAGGACCTAACTCTTTTATGAATTTTAAATCTTTAAAATCTTTTCTTAATCTTAATTCACCCAGAAGTCGAGGGTCCATATAATTTAAAAATTTACCGTCAGAAAATTTAAATACCACTCTGGCTTTTGGGTCCTCTTCTCCATAGAGAAGCCAACCTGAGATTCTTAAATGGACTATTAAGAATTTATCATCTCTTAACTTAAAGATTAAAACCTTAGCTTTCCTGAGAATTTCTTTTACTTTTTCTCCTTCTAAACCTTTCTTAAATTCAGAAAGGTCAGGTTCTTTAATAACCTTTTTCTTAATAACCTTAACTTCTACTATTTTTTTATTAAGAATCTTCTTTTCTAAGTCTCTTCTTATAGTTTCTACTTCAGGGAGTTCAGGCATATTGACTCCTTTTATTCAGACTCAAAATACTTATACTTGTACTTGCCTGCTTACCGAAAAGTCGGCAAAAAATATACATAGAGTTTGCGTCGACGGGGCCCATCAAATTCACAAAAATAAATCCCCTGCCAAGTTCCTAAAACTAAATTTCCTCCCTCTACTAATACTGTCACCGAATTCCCTAAAAGAGAAGCCTTTATATGAGCATCCGCATTTCCTTCAGAGTGAGAATAGTCACCAGAAAAGGGAACTAATTTTTTAAGATGGTTTAATATGTCTTTTTTAACTGAAGGATCAGCGTTTTCATTTATAGTAATACCAGCAGTAGTATGAGGAGAAAAAACAAAACAAACCCCTTCTTTTATTTTAGACTCTCTGACTGCTGATTCTACTTCTTGAGTAATATCTATAAACTCCTCTCTCTGGTGGGTATTTACCTTAATTACTTTCATTTACTAACCTCTTTATGGTAAGCCTGAATAGGCTTTACCTGGAAATCTTCTCTTCTAAAAACTTCAATTGCTGATAGAGAAGCTTGAGCTGCGGAAATTGTAGTAATGCAGGGTATCTCGTGTTTTACTGCTTCGGAGCGAATCTTAATCTCATCCTGACGGGGGATTCTTCCTGAAGGAGTATTAATAATTAAATTAACTTTTTTGTCTTTTATATAATCTAAAATATTGGGTCTTCCTTCAGAAACTTTTGGTAAAACTAAACAAGGAATGCCATTACTCTTTAAAACCTTTCCTGTGCCTTCAGTAGCTAAAATCTCAAAACCTAAGTCCCTTAACCCCTTGGCAATAAAAACAATTGACCTCTTATCACTATTCTTCACGCTGATAAATACTTTCCCCTTTTTGGGAAGAAATTGTCCAGCTGAAATTTGACTTTTAAGATAAGCCTTAGCAAAACTCTCATCTATGCCCATTACTTCTCCGGTAGATTTCATCTCCGGGCCCAATATTATGTCTATGCCGGCAAATCGGTTAAAAGGAAAGACTGATTCTTTAACGCAGGTATAAGCTGGAATGACTTCTTCAGTAAAACCTAAATCTTTTAAGCTTCTACCCAACATTACCTTAGTAGCCAGTTTAGCTAAAGGCACTCCTATAGCTTTAGAAACAAAAGGGATAGTCCTTGAAGCCCGAGGGTTTACTTCCAGGACAAAAAGTTCTTCATTTTTTACTGCATACTGGATATTCATAAGGCCTACTATTTTCAACTCCTTAGCCAAGGAATAAGTAGCCTTTCTTATTTCTTCTATCATCGAATCAGGCAGACTATAAGGAGGTAGACACATTGCTGAATCTCCGGAGTGAACACCTGCTTCCTCAATATGCTCTAAAATACCGCCAATAACAAAATTTACTCCATCACCAATCATATCTACATCTATCTCAATAGCATCTTCTAAAAATTTATCAATAAGAATAGGTTGATTAGGAGAAGCTAAAAGCGCTTCTCTTACAAATCTCTCCAAAACCTCCTCATCATAGACTATCTCCATGGCTCTTCCTCCTAAAACATAAGAAGGTCTGACCATTACTGGAAAACCTAATTCCTTAGCAATCTTCTTAGCCTCATAAAAAGAATAGGCTATTCCTGAAGGCGCCTGTTTAAGTCCCAACCTATGGAGGAGTTTTTTAAACTTTTCTCTATCTTCAGCCGTATCTATAAAACTTGCTTTTGTTCCCAAAATATTCACTCCAGCCCTTTCCAAACCCAGAGCTAAATTAAGAGGAGTCTGGCCTCCAAATTGAAGGATTACTCCTAAAGGGTTTTCCTTTCTTACAATATTTAAAACATCTTCCAAAGTTATCGGCTCAAAATAGAGTTTGTCCGAAGTATCGTAATCAGTAGAAACTGTCTCAGGGTTACAGTTTACCATAATTGACTCTATGCTTTCCTCTTTCAAAGCAAAACAGGCATGAACACAACAGTAGTCAAACTCTATCCCTTGACCAATCCGATTAGGGCCTCCACCTAAAATAATCACTTTCTTCTTTTCCTCAGAGAAAACTTCTTCTTCGTATTCATAAGTAGAATAATAATAAGGAGTATAAGCTTGAAATTCTCCAGCACAGGTATCTACAAATTTATACACAGGAGAAATTGAGTGCTTCTCCCGAAAAGAAGAAATCTTAGCAGGATTTATATTTAATAACTTGGCAGTCTGAATATCAGAAAAGCCCAATTCTTTAGCCTTCTTTAAAGTGCGGGGGTCTAAACCCCGATAGAGTTTAAGAGAATTCTCAAAGTCAATTATCTCTTTTATATTACTTAAAAACCATCTGTCTATCTTAGTAAGTTGGTAAACCTCTTCTACGGAAAAACCCAACCTAAAAGCATCACCAATATAAAAGACTCTCTGAGGATTAGGAGTAAGGAGTTTAGCTTTAACTTCTGCCTCTACTTCCTGGGAGTGGACTTTATATCTTCTCTCATCAATAACCGATTCTAAACCTGCCTTCCCAATTTCTAAACCCCTTAATCCCTTCTGAAGAGCCTCCTTAAAAGTTCGACCAATAGCCATAACCTCTCCTACTGATTTCATAGAAGTAGTGAGAGTGGCCTCAGCCTGAGGAAACTTCTCAAAGGCCCAGCGAGGAATTTTCACCACACAGTAATCTATAGTTGGTTCAAAACAAGCCGGAGTCTCTTTGGTTATATCATTGGGAATCTCCTCTAAAGTATAGCCCACTGCCAGTTTGGTAGCAATCCTGGCTATAGGATAGCCTGTGGCTTTAGAAGCTAAAGCTGAACTCCTGGAAAGTCTGGGATTGACCTCAATAACCACAATCCTTCCATTATAAGGATTTTGAGCAAACTGAATATTTGCACCACCATTTACCCCAATCTTCCTTATTATTCTTTTGGAAAGTTCTACAAAAGTTGTATATTCTCTAGCTGTCAAAGTCTGGGAAGGAGCAACTACAATACTATCACCGGTATGCACCCCCATAGGATCAACATTTTCCATAGAAGTCACCACTATAACATTATCTTTACTATCTCTTATTACTTCAAACTCAATCTCCTTCCAGCCCAAAACAGACTCCTCTATCAACACCTGATGAACTGGACTGGCCTCTAAGGCTTTGGCCAAGAGGAATTCTAACTCCTCTCTATTATAAGCCACAGAACCTCCGTAGCCACCCAGACAATAACCCGGCCTTAAAATAACAGGGAAACCAATACTTCCAGCAATTTTTAAACCTTCTTGGAAAGTTGTGGCAATACTACTCTTAGGAACTTCTAACCCAATCTCCTGCATTGACTTTTTAAATAACTCTCTATCTTCTGCCCGAGCGATTGCCTCTACAGGGGCTCCTATTGATTCTACATTATACCTTTCTAAGACTCCTTCCTTCATTAAGAAATAGGCTAAATTAAGAGCAGTCTGTCCTCCTAAAGTGGGAAGGATTGCCTGGGGTCTTTCTTTTTCAATTATTTTAGTCAATACCTCCACAGTTAAAGGCTCTATATAGGTTACCCTGGCCATCTCGGGGTCAGTCATAATTGTAGCCGGATTGGAATTCACCAGAATCGTAAAATAATCCTCTTCTTTTAAGGCTTTGCAGGCCTGAGTGCCTGAATAGTCAAATTCGCAAGCCTGACCTATAATTATCGGACCTGAACCAATGATTAAAATTTTCTCAATATCTGTCCTTTTAGGCATTGGGGATACTCTCCAAAGTTTCGGGTTAAAAGGAAGTAGTTAGCTCTATCATTCTTTTAAACTTACTAAATATACCTGTAGCCTCAAAAGGTCCTAACTCTGTCCGGGGATGAAACTGGACACTGAATATAGGCAATCTCTTATGAGCCATCCCCTCCAGAGTATCATCGTAGAGATTTATGTAAGTTGGCTCTAAATCTGTAGGTAAACTCTTTATATCTACACAAAAATGATGGTTCTGGACAGTCATCTCAATCTTAGCCGTCTCTAAATCCTTTACCGGATAACTTCCTCCGTGATGGCCAAATTTTAACTTATAAATCTTACCTCCTAAAGCCAAACCAAGAATCTGATGACCCAAGGATATCCCTAAAACTCCTATTCTCAATTCTCTCTTCTCCAACTTCTCTATTATTTTTTTGGCTAACTCTATAACATATTCAACAGCGGTAGGATCTCCCGGACCACCAGAAAATAATATACCTTGAGGCTCAAACTCTAAGATTTCCTCTAAAGAAGTTGTGGGAGGGATAACTATTACTTTCTCAAAATAAACTTTAAGGTTTCTCAATATACTAAATTTAACTCCGCAATCTATAACTACGACTTTGCCCTGAGGAGAAATTAAGGGATTAAATTCAGAAATTAAGGGTTGCTCCCATTCGTAAATTTGGTTGCTAAAGACTTTCTTTACCAGGTCTCTACCTACTATCGAGGGAAATTTTTCTAACTTTTCTTTCAGGCTTTCTGAGTTAAAATCGGTTGTAGAAATTATTCCTTTCATAGAGCCTTTTACTCTTAAGTGTTTAGTTATTGCCCGGGTATCTACGCCCTCAATACCTACAATATTATTTTCTCTTAAATATTCTTCTAAGGATTTTTCTGCCCGCCAGTTAGAGTAAATTTTACTCTTTTCTTTTATAATAAACCCCTCAACCTGAATTTGAGAAGATTCTACATCCTGAGAATTTATTCCGTAGTTTCCTATTAAAGGATAAGTCATACAAACAATTTGCCCCTTATAAGAAGGGTCAGTTAAAATCTCCTGATAACCAGTCATTGAAGTATTAAAAACTACTTCGCCAATAACTTCGCCTTCAGCCCCTAAGGGTAAACCTTCCTGATAAAAGCCGTCTTCTAATAATAAACAAGCCTTCTTCATATCAATCTTAGATGTTTTATTTTTCTTATGGCTTCTTGAGGATCTTTAACCTTTATTATTCCCTTTATATCCCAGGTATCTATCCCTAAAACTGGTTTTCCCTCATTTAAAGCAAAGGCAATTTCTGATAAAGTCCCGTATTTACCATCCACAGCTATCAAAACATCTGAGGTCCTTATTATTAAAATATTGCGGGCATATCCTAAACCCGTAGGAAGCTTTATATCTAAATAAGAGTTGGCTTCTTCTCCAGTATAACTGGGTAATATCCCACAGGTTAAGCCTCCTTCTTCTTTCGCTCCCTTACAAACAGCTTCCATAACCCCTAGTCCTCCGCCACAAATTACCACCCAGCCCTCTTTAGCTATAAGCCGGCCTAAATTATAGGCAAGCTGATAACTCTTCTTAGAACACTTATATCCTCCAATTACTCCAATATTCATAAGGCTTACTTATGCGCCTGGGCAGAATCGAACTGCCACACCAGGCTCCGGAGGCCTGTGCTCTATCCACTTGAGCTACAGGCGCAAAAAATCTTTTAGTTTCTCCTCTAAATAGCTTCTCTCTTTAACCTTTTTACCTTCTAAGCTGGCAAAACTTTTTATTTGAGCAGATTTTTCTTCTAAAATACTCTTTAATTCCCGGATAGCTTTACTTAATCCTGCTCCTGAGCCATAGGTAAAAAGAAAACTTACTCTTTTATTTTTAAGATTTTTAACCTTTTCTAAATAACTCCTTAAAGCTGGGGAAAAGGTAAAAGCCCATAGAGGCGTTCCCAGGATTATATAATCAAAATCTTTCAGGTCATAAAAAACTTCTCCTTTTAATTTAGGTTTCTCCTTAGTAAAAGCAGAAAAGCCCTGTTTAAAAAAACTCTTAGGCTCATTTTCTGGCTTTAATCGCAAAAATCCCAGACTACAACCTCGAGATAAGAGAACCTCTTTTAAATATTCAAAAACCCTTTGGGTATTGCCAGAAAAAGAATAAAATATCAAAGCTACTTTCATAACTTCTCCTTTCAAAATAGGGTGAGCTGGTCTTTTTCTTGGTGTTGGTCAAATATTTTTATCTGCCCATACTCACCATCAAACCCCGGCAAAATATTTAAACTCCCCTTTCTTATTCTCTCAATCCCCTCAGCAATCTTTGGAGGAAGTTTAGAAAATAATTCTTCTTCAGTTAACTCCACTAAGATATTAAGTTCTGAACCGAAACTATTTACCAGCTCTAAATAGGTTCTTTCTACTTCTTTCGCTCCTTTTCTTAACCCTTTAGCTTCAGCAATAATCTCATCTAAAGGAACAAGGCTCTTATAAGGAATAGCCGAAGGAGGAATAAACCCTTCTTCTCTATCGGCTAATTCTTCTACTCTATTGAGTACTCCCCGGGTTAAAGGCTTACCACACTTAGGACAAATACCTTTATGAATCTTAGTTTCCTTAGGGTGGAACCTTATCCCACAGTTTCTGTGGCCATCATAGTGGTATTTTCCTTCTTCAGGGAAGAATTCTATAGTATATAAGAACTTTTCTTTATCTTTTGTTTCTAAAACTTTTTTAATCTCCCAGTAATTTAACTCGCAATCAAAGACATTAGCTTCTCGACCAATCCGGGAAGGAGAGTGAGAATCAGAGTTAGAGACTAAAGAAAATTTATCTAATTTAGATAATCTCCAGTTCATTAGGGGGTTGGAAGAAAGCCCTGTCTCCAAAGCGGTTATCCTCCCTATATACTTCCCAAATGCCTCCTCTAAAGAGTTAAAGCCAGAATTGGAACCGAATACACTAAACCAGGGAGTCCAGATATGAGCAGGTATCAGCATAATATCCTCAGATATTTTAGATAACTCTTCTGCTAACTTCTCACAGCTTATCCCTAAGATTGGCCTTCCATCAGAAGCCAAGTTTCCGTAGAAAGAAAGAAGTTTATTTATCTCTTCAACTATAGAAAAAGAAGGGCTTAATACCAGGTTATGAACCCGGTAAACTCTCCCCTTCTGAGAGAAAATGCTGGATATTTCTCCTGATAATATAAAGTAGACTCCTTCATAAATAAATAAACCTTTATCTTTTAAAGGAGTCAGATACCTTTTTAACTCCTCCAGCCAAAGGTGATGAGTAAAATCACCGGTACCTAAAAGAGTTATTCCTTTAAGTTTAGCCCACTGAACTAATTTAGGCACTTCCATATCCCGGGAGGTAGCCCGAGAATATTTAGAATGAATGTGCAAATCAGCTACAAACTTCATTTAACCCGGTTTTATTTAAAGCTTCTCTTATATTCTGCCAGTGAGAACCCGGCCAGTAAACCCTTTTACATTGAGGACACTCCCTAAAACCTTGTTGAGTCTTGTAGATATATTCAGGAACTCTTTCTCTTACTTTTTCTTTCCCTACCTTCTCTAAACTTTTATTACAGATAACACAGCGGGAAAACATCTTATCCTCCTCTATCTTTAAATTAAGTCTCTTAATAACTTTTTTTAACTGCTCTGGTAAATTCTCTTCTTTTAAATATACTGCTTTGGTAGTTACTCTTTCAGCTAAAGTCTTATTGCGAGTAATAATTATCCTTTCTTCTCTTAAAGCTAAAAGAAGCAATTTAGAATAATTTTCTTCTTTAAAATAAACCGTATCAAAACCCAAAACCCTCAACCAGCGAGAAAGTCTTCCCAGCTCTTTAGTAAGAATAAATCTCATCTTAAGATGAGTAAACTATCTTACCTTTATATATAGTATAAACGACCTCTCCTTTTAAGACTTTACCTAAGAGAGGAGTATTTTTGGATTTAGAAAAAATATTCTCCTTGGTTATTAACTGTTCTCTTTCTGTATCCACTATAGTTAAGTCTGCCCGCAACCCTTCTTTAATATAACCTCTGTCTTTTAAATTCAAAATCTGTGCTGGCCTATAAGAAAGCCTGCAGGCTAAATCTTCTAAACTCAGAAAACCTTCTCTTACCAAACTCAAGCTCAAAGGCAAAGCAAATTCTAAACCAATCATCCCAAATTCTGCTGAGTTAAAGTCTATTTCTTTTTCTAAATAAGTGTGAGGGGCGTGGTCAGTAGCTATTACGTCAATTATCCCTTCTTTTAAGGCTTTCTTTAAAGCTAATTTATCTTCTTCTCTTCCTAAAGGTGGATTTACCTTATATAAAGGAGAAAAGCCACTCTCTTCTACATCCTTTAAACTGAAGGTAAAATAATGCGGACAGGTCTCAGCAGTAATGTTTATTCCTTCTTCTTTTGCTCTCTTTATGAGCTCAACTGAACGCTTACTACTTATATGAGCAAAGTGGACTCGAGAATTTAAATATCTTACCACTTCTATCTGCCGGACTAAATCTACAATTTCAGAAATCTCTGGCACTGAAGGAATCCCCCACTCTGCAGAAAGAGGAGATTCCCGGATTAATCCTTCTCCAGATAAAGACAAATCTTCACAATGAGAGATTACCAAAAGATTAAAGTTTTCTGCATACTCTAAAGCTCTCCTCAAGAGAGAAGACTCTTTAAGAGGAAAACCGTCATCACTCACAGCTAAACATCCCGCTTCAGCTAAAAACCCAAATTCTGAAATCTCTTTTCCCTCTCTGTTTTTAGTAATTGCTCCTACAGGATATATATCTACTAAACCAATTTTTTCAGCTTCTTTCCTTATTCTTAAGGCTATCTCATAATTATCGATGGCTGGATTAGTATTAGGCATACAAAGAAGAGTAGTAAAGCCACCCCGGGCTGAAGCCAGGCTTCCTGAAAGTAAATCTTCTTCGTCTTCTCTACCTGGTGTCCTTAAATGAGTATGCATATCAATGAAACCCGCAAAGACAAACTTATCTTTTGCTGAAATTACTTTATCAGCCTCCTTCTCAGGAATAGCATCTGCTATCCGGGATATTCTGGAACTCTCTATAAGGACATCAGCCTTTTTCTGAGAATCAGGGTTAACTATTGTACCTTCTTTAATCAACAACTTCATAACTTTTCTTCTCAGCCAAAAGATATAGGACCGCCATCCTTACGGCTAAACCGTTATTTACCTGCTCTAAAATTAAAGGAGAAACTTTCTCTTTTAAAGAAGAAGCTATCTCAATATCCCAGTTTATCGGAGCAGGATGTAAAACTAAAGCTTGGGGAGGTAAAAATTTTAAATTTTCTTCGTTCAAAGAATAATACTTTACATACTCTCTTTGCGAAGAGAAAAACCTTTCCTTCATTCTCTCCTTTTGAATCCTGAGCATAATCACTACCTGAGCCTGGTCTAAAGCAGTTTTTAAAGAATAGGTGATTTTACAGGGTAAATTATCAAAGTATTTAGGAATAAGGGTCTTAGGAGCACAAACATAGACTGAGGAAGAAAACTTACTAAAACCCCAGATATTAGAACGAGCCACCCGAGAATGATAAATATCTCCAATTATAGCCACCTTTAAATTCTCTAAACTACCTAATTTTTCTCTCACTGTAAACATATCTAAGAGAGCCTGGGTAGGGTGTTCGTTCTGACCGTCACCAGCATTTACCACTGAAGAAGTTGTCCTCTGAGAAAGATAAAAAACTACTCCCGAAACACTGTGTCTGATTACAAAGATGTCTACAGAATAAGCCTCAATATTTTTAAGAGTATCTAAGATAGTCTCTCCCTTAACAAGGCTACTTCCCGAAGAAGAAAAATTTACTACATCAGCACTGAGTCTTTTAGCAGCTAACTCAAAAGAAGTCTTAGTACGGGTGGAAGGTTCAAAAAAGAGGTTAACTACAGTTTTCCCTCTTAAAGCAGGAACTTTTTTGACTTCTCTTTCTGAAATTTCCTTAAAAGCCTGGGCTGAATTTAAAATAACTTCTATTTCTTCTCGGGTTAAATCTTTGAGACCTAATAGGTGCTTTCTCTGCCACTCTCCCATTTTAAGCGTCTTCTTCTAATATTACTACCTCATCTTTACCATCTAATTCTTTAAGTCTTACTTCCACTATCTCTGAGCTAGAAGTGGGGATATTTTTCCCTACAAAGTCTGCTCTTATCGGGAATTCCCTATGGCCTCTATCAATTAAAACTACTAACTCAATCCTCTTGGGTCGGCCAAAATCTATTACTTCATCTAAGGCAGACCTTACAGTTCTTCCAGTAAATAAAACATCGTCTACTAAGATTACTACCTTGTTATTTATATCAAAATTAATCTCGGTTTTTCCCACCTGGGGAACAGGACCGATAGCTGTAAGGTCGTCTCTATACAAAGTTATGTCAATTGCCCCTAAAGGAAGCTCTTTACCCTCTATCTCTAAGATTAACCTTTTTATTCTTCCGGCTAAAAAAACTCCTCTCCTCTGAATTCCCACCAGACAAACTTCCTCTAAACAAAGATTCTTCTCTAAAATTTGGTGAGTGAGTCTTTTAATTATCTTCTCTATTTCTTTTTCTCCTAATATCTTAGATTTTTCTCTGTAAACCATAACTAAACAAAAAAAATCCCACCTTTTTAGGTGGGTAACTCCTGACTAATAGGCTGGTTTAAGTTCATCTTAATTCCTTTCTGGCCTCTCTGGACCAGATTAAAGGTTGCTCTTAGTTTAGGTTAAAAACAGGCTTTTGTCAAGCACTTTTTCAAGGACAAGGAAATTGTAAAGACTTCCTAACGCAAAATTTGGGTTTAATTCAAACAATTTTTGTTACATTGCCCCGGGCAGGATTTGAACCCGCAACCTTCTGGTTCGAAGCCAGAAGCTCTATCCAATTGAGCTACCGGGGCAAGGAAGAAAGGAAATAAAAATTTAAATAATCTAAACTCCTATAAGGGGAATATTAACTTTTTTAGACACAGATAAGACTTTTTCTTTATCTAAGATGAGGGTTTTGTTCTTCTCTCCTATAAGGGCTTTAGCTCCTAAATTCTTAAGGAGTTTAATTGTCTTAAAACCTATCACCGGCACATCAAATCTTAAATCCTGTTCTTTCTTAGCTAACTTTGTCACCAAAAATCCCGGTCCACATATTTTATAAGCTCTTTTTATAGTATTGTCTGTTCCTTCTAAGGCTTCCACTGCTACTACTGCTTTATCTTTGAAAACAATAGTCTGGCCTATATCTAAATCCACAATCCTTCTGGCTAAAGGTAAAATCTTAGTTATCTCTTCTTCTAAACTACTATCTACTTTAACATTGTTGTTTATACCTTCTTTAACTAAGTAATCCTCTAAAAAGGTGATTGAGTTTATAAAGCTTAAACCCTGAGACTCAAACTCTTTTATAATCTCAGAAAAGATAGAATGGGGCCGAAAATCAGAAATATTCTTAAAAATCTTATGCATAAGTTCATCCCAGTGTTTTCTATCCTTAAAAATACGATAGGGAGAAATCTGACCTGCTAAGACAATCTTCTCTACCTTTTCTCTCAGAAATATCTCTAAAGCTCTACCTACCTTTCCTGCGTCTACCCAAAAAATTTTATCCACAATTTTAGAGAGTCTTTTCTGAGTTTCTCCCTTCACAGCTACTGCTATAATTTCTAAGGAAGGTTGTTTTACTTTTGCCCGGGAAGAAAAAAGAAGAGGGAAATTTCTGTTTCCAGCTATTAACCCTATTTTTTTCACCTGCTAATGCCTCTTTTAGAATCCTTTAAAAACTGCAGAAGTTCTTCTACTTCGGGGATTAAGGGAATTTGTTTTTCTACAATCTCCAGGGCAGACTTTAAAGTATGGCCTTTGAAAAAAAGGATTTTAAAAGCCCGGTGAAGAATGTCGATAGTTTCTTTAGAGAAGTTAGCTCTTTTTAATCCTACCAGGTTTATTCCTCTTACCTTGGCAGGATGACCGTCAACCAAAGAATAAGGTGGGATATCCTGAACTACTTTTGAACAACCTCCAACAATAGAAAACCTACCTATCCTACAAAACTGATGGACTGCTACTAAACCTCCTACAACTACCCGGTCTTCTATAGTTACATATCCAGCCAAAGTTGTTCCGTTAGCTAAGATACAATTATTACCGATTTTACAGTTATGAGCAATATGAGAATAAGCCATTATAAGGTTGTTACTTCCAATTATAGTCTTGGAGTCTTCTTCTGTCCCAGGGTTAATGGTCACAAATTCTCTTATAACATTATTATCGCCAATTTCTAAGTAAGTCTTCTCTCCTTTATATTTCAAATCCTGCGGAGGGGAACCTACCACCGCCCCTTTAAAAATCCGACAACTTTTCCCAATAGTGGTAGCTCCAGTAACAAAACAGTTGGGACCTATCTTCGTATTCTCGCCAATCTTTACCTCATCCTCAATTATTGAAAATGCTCCTACCTCTACGCCACAAGACAAAAAGGCTCTTTCAGAGACAAGGGCCTGGGAATGAATTTGAACAGACACGATTTAATCCAAAATTTGAAACTTGAAGGTTAAAACCCTACGGACTTGATTAGGAATTTATCGGTTGACTAAAGCAAACATTAAATCTGCTTCAGCAACAACCTTATTATCTACAAAAGCTTTAGTGTGAACCTGGCCAGTCTTACTCTTTACTTTTCCTACAGTAACCTCTATAACTAACTGGTCTCCCGGTTCAACCGTTCTCCTAAATTTTATATTATCAGCAGCCATAAAATAAGCGAGTTTTCCTCTATTCTCTTGGGGAGAAAGCATTAATACTCCTCCCACCTGAGCCATAACTTCGATAATCAAAACCCCGGGCATAATCGGCCGGTCAGGAAAATGACCCTGAAAAAAGTAATCATTTATAGTAACGTTCTTAATCCCTATTGCTTTTTTACCTTTCTCTAAATAAACAATCTTATCCACCAGGAGAAAAGGATAACGGTGAGGAAGAATCTTCATAATTTCTGAAGCATTTAAGGTATCTTGAGAAGGGATAAAGGCACTCACTGCTCCTACTCCTGAAGATGTAACTTTTTCTTTGTAAGCCCGCAGTTTTGTCAGTAGTTTTATATTTAACAGGTGCCCACTACGGAAAGCAATAACATGGCCTTTAAGAGGACCCGCTAAGTATAAATCTCCAATTAAATCTAAAACTTTGTGTTTTACGAATTCTCCCTCATCTCTCAACTTATTCTCCAATATCCCCTTTTTAGAAACTACCAAAGTATTAGAATAATTAGCGCCTTTACCTAAACCCATATTTAAAAGAGGAGTAACTTCTTCCTCCAGACAAAAGGTTCTGGCAATTGCTAAAGAATCTATATCCTCAGAGTTCAAAACTACATCCAGAAAATCTGTAGAGATAACAGGATTATTGTAATCTAAAGTATAAGAAATCCTGAACTCGGGATAAGGAAGAATTACTAAGCCGGAATTTCCTTCATCTACCCAGATAGGTTCTCTTATTACTAAATAATCTTTAGGGGCAGGCTGTTCAACTATTCCTGCCTTTTTTATGTTTTCTATAAAATCTTTGGCACTGCCATCCATTCCCGGAACTTCTTCTCCAGTTATATTTATCTGGATATTATCTATTCCCAATATAGAGAGAGCGGCCATAAGGTGCTCGACAGTATGAACATATACGCCATCTCTACCAATAGAAGTTCGGCGGGGAAAACTTTCCGGGGAAAGAACAGAATATAAATCTGCCTTTATTAAAGAAGAAGCATCTTCTCTAAAAAACAATATCCCACTATTAGGAGGAGCTGGTAAAAATTTTAACTTAACATTTTTACCGGTATGGAGGCCTACTCCTTCTAAACTAACTTCTTTTCTAATCGTCTTCTGTTTAGCTACTCCTGACATCTATCTACTCCTCTCAAATTTAGAGGTCAACTCTTCTAATTTCTCTTTAAGCCTCTTCACTTCTTCCTCTAATTCTTTTATTCTCTTGTAGGCAAGAGGAAGCCTCTGCACACAGGCATTTACTCTCTTAGCCTGTTCGTGAGGTTTTGCTGGATAGCCTGAGACTTTAGTATTAGGAGGGACTGACTTGGTAACTCCGGCTTGAGCTGCCACTATTGCTCCATCACCAATATGGATATGACCTACCACTCCTGCCTGACCAGCTAAAATTACTCCTTTACCAACCACAGTGCTTCCAGAAATCCCTGCCTGAGCTACGATTATAGAATGTTCGCCTATTATAACATTATGGGCAATCTGAACTAAATTATCTATCTTAGTTCCCTTCCCGATTAAAGTCTTATCAAACCTTGCTCTATCAATAGTAACATTTGCTCCAATCTCCACATCATCTTCTATAACTACTGTGCCAATTTGAGGAATCTTTTCCTGAACTCCCTTAACCGTGGCAAAACCAAAACCATCAGACCCTATAACTGTGCCCGAGTGGATTATCACTCTATTACCAATCTCTATTCTCTCTCTTATAGAAACATTAGGATAGATAAGGGCATCTTTGCCAATTTTAGTATCGTGGCCAATAAAGCAGCCCCCATAGATAATAGTATTGTCTCCAATCACCACCCCTTCCTCAATTATTGCATAGGCCCCAATAGCTACACCTTTACCCAGCTTAACACTTTCAGCAATTAAAGCCGTAGGGTGGATGCCTTGAGGATGGCGGACATTATTAGGACCTACCAGAGAGACTATCTTAGCAAAAGCTAAGGAAGGATTTTCTGTCTTTATAAGGGGTTTAGAGGTTTTGTTTACCTCAAAAGAAGTAATGATTGCTGAAGCTTGGGTTGTCTTTAACAAAGGAGTGTACTTAGGATTAGCTAAAAAAGTTATGTCCCCTTGTTTAGCCTCTTTAATCCCTGAAATCCCAGTAATTACAATATTAGGGTCGCCAACAACTTCTCCTTCTATTAGCTGAGCTATCTCATTTAAAGTCATCCTCACTTTTTATACTCCTTATTAATAATATTTATAATATCTTTAGTCTTGTCTAACTTGTTATCTACGAAAGATACTGCCGCTTTCTTTAATACTATCTTAACCTTATTTTTTTTAGCATATTTCTCAATAGCTGACTGAATATCTTCAAGTATCTCTTTCATCTTGGTATCTCTCTCTTTCTTTAAGTCTAAAAGTGCCTCTCTTCTTAAATCATTAAACTCTGATGTTTTCTTTTCTATTTCTTTCTTCTTAGCCTCCTTTTCGCTCTCTTTTATAAGTTTAAGTTGCTCTTTGAGTTTATCCAGTTCTTTTTTCTCTTTTTCTAATTCTTCTTCTTTCTTATTTTGTTTTTCTTCCAAGAGTTTATCATAATCTTCAGTCTTTTTATATTTACTAAAAATCTCAAACAAATCTACACAGATTATATCTTCAGCATAGGCCAAGCTTGAAGCTAAAAATCCTAAACTCACTAGCATTACTATAATTCCTCTTAATAACCTGTCCACCTTCATCCTCCTTTCTTTAAAATCCCCTACTTATATTAAAATGAAACCTTCCTGTTTTTTTATCTTCGCCGGGTTCTAAATCTAAAGGATAACCATAATCTACACTTACTGGACCCAAAGGAGTTTTAACTCTCAACCCAATACCTACACTAGACATTAAATCCCCACTTAAAAAATCTGAATAATCCTTCCAAACTCTTCCTGTATCAAAGAAACACGCTAATTTAAAATAATCTCCTAAAGGATAAGTATATTCTATGTTAGCTATAAAAAGGGATTCTCCTCCTATCGGGTCTTCACTCACCGGATCAATAGGACCAACTTTCCTTTCCTGATAACCCCGAATAGTAGAAGCTCCACCAGCAAAGAATCTTTCATAGATAGGCACTTCTTGAGAATCTCCGTATTCCTTAGCTAAACCTGCTCTCAATCTACACTCTAATACTGAACTCCTAAATAAAGGAAAGTATTTACTAAAACTAGAATAAAACTTAAAAAAATCCTTATCTCCTCCAAAAGCTCCTCCGGCTATCTCTAAAGAATTAGAAAAAACAAAACCTCTACTGGGAGAAAAAACATTGTTTCTTTTATCCCAGATTAAAGAAAAACCTAATTTACTTATATCGTTTTCTCCTTCCTCTTTAAAGAGCTCAGAACTAGCATCAGGGGAAATGTCAGAAATAGTAATAGTCTCAAAGTTATAACTTACCCCTGCTCGAAAAGTATCAGTAAAACGCTTTTCAAACCTAAGTCTTCCTCCTTTTCTCTTTTCATTATAACCATAACCTACATCACTCTCTCTCTGGTGTTCTCGTCGATAAGCATCAATACCCAAAGAAATAGGCCTATCAAACAACCAGGGTTCAGTAAAACTTAGAAGATATTCTTCAGTAGTAGTTCCGGTTTGAAGATAGAGAGTTAGATCTTGCCCAGCTCCCGTAAAGTAAGGAAAGTTAAAAAGGTCAAAATTCCTCTGCCTTAATTCCAAAAAGCCAATAAACTCATCCACAGAGCTATAACCTCCACCAAAACTAAAACTTCCAGTTTTAGCTTCTTTGACTTCTACCACCAAATCTTGATAATTGGGCTGAGGTGTAGGTTTTACATCAAATTTAATCTCTTCAAAAAAACCCAAATTTTCTAAATTTTGCTTAGAACGTTTGAGTTTATCTCCATCAAATTTTTCTCCCGGTTTAATCCGGAGCTCTCTTCTTATGACCTTATCTTTAGTCTTAGTATTTCCCGTAACCTCCACCATTCTCACATAGACCAAAGAATTTTCAGTTATCTTAAAGGTTATATCCACAAAATTAGTCTCAGGATTAACGAAAGATACGGGTTTTACTTGAGAAAAAATATAACCTTTGTTAAAATAGACTTCTTGAATTTTTGCTACCTGTTCTTGAACCTTTTCTTCACTATAGATATCGCCAGTATTTATAGTTAGAGCCTTTCTTACTTCTTGAGAAGAAACCTCTTTCGTTCCTTCTAACCTAACCTCTCCTATCAAATACCTTTTCCCTTCATTTATATTTAAAGTAATATAAACCAACCCTCTTCTCTCATCTGTTTCTATCTGGGGAGTTACTTCTATATCCTCATACCCTTCTCTCCTATAAAAAGCTTCTATCCTTTCTAAATCATCCTGAAAAGTCTTCTCTTTGAAAAAACCTGCTCGAAAAAGCCAAGAAGGCCTTGTCTTCATAAGTTTAATAATTCTCTTATCAGGAAAACTTAAGTTGCCTGTTATAAAAATTCTCTTTACCCTCAAACGCCTGCTCTCTTTAATCTGAAAAATTAAGTCAGCTGTATTCTCCAAGGTATTTTTAGAAATTCTATGCTCAACTTTAGTCTTAGAAAACCCTTTCTTAATATATAAATCTAAAATTCTCTGCTCAGCTTCCTTAATCTTAATCTCATCTAAAAAAGAACCTTCTTTCAAACCAACCTCTTTAATTTCCTTAAGTAAATGAAGAGACTTTATAACTCTTGCTCCCTTTATCTCTATTCTTTTAAGAATAGGTTTCTCCTCTACTATAAAGATGAGTTTTACTTTTCCCTCCTCTTCCTCAATCTCAGTAGAAATATCTTCAAAATAACCTAAAGAAAATATCCTCTTTATATCCTCATTTACTATGTGTTCATTATAAACTTGTCCAATTCGAGTCTTTATCTGAGTAACTATTTTATCCTTACTTATAGCTTTATTACCTCTAATTTCTATAGCGGAGACTATTTTAGAATTATCCTGAGGAAAAACCAGAAGAGGAAGATAAAAAAAAATTAAAAAATAGAAGATAGCTTTTAAACTAATAGTCTCTTTTCCTCTATCCATTTTAGGTTAAGTTATTATACCAATTCCTTTAAGAAAGTCAATCAAGCTTTTATCCTTCCTCTCCCAATTCTTCTTCAGTGTGGACAAAATCTAAATTTACAAATTTCATATATTCTCTTACAAAACCTAATTCAATTACTCCTGTAGGACCATTTCTTTGCTTGGCTATGTTTACTTCAGCTATGCCTTTCTTCTCACTATCAGGATCATAGTAATCATCTCTATAAAGTAAGGCTACTAAATCTGCATCCTGTTCAATAGCCCCTGATTCCCTCAAGTCAGAAAGTCGAGGTCTATGGTCTTCACGCTTTTCCACTTCCCGGGAAAGCTGACTTACTGCTACTACCGGGACATCTAACTCTTTAGCTAAAGCTTTAAGAGCCTGGGAAACTTCTGAAATTTCCTGCTGTCTACTTTCAGGCTTCCCACTTCCTCTTATAAGTTGAAGGTAATCTACTATAACTAACTGGATGTTATGGTGGGAACGCATCCTCCTGGCTTTTGCTCTCAGTTCAAAAATATTTATAGCCGGAGTATCATCAATAAATAAAGGAGCTTCCGATAACCTGCCTGCAGCTGAAGTAAGAAGGGGCCAATCCGAAGGAGAGAGAAAACCAGTTCTTAATTTATGCGCATCTACCTTAGCATAAGAACAGAGAAATCTTTGAACTAATTGTTCTTTGGACATCTCCAGGCTAAAAAACCCTACTGGAACATTACACTCTACACCTATATATTCAGCCAAACAAGTGACAAAAGCACTCTTACCCATAGAAGGTCTTCCGGCAATAACTATTAAGTCTCCGGGATGAAGACCCGAAGTCTTAATATCAAATTCTTTAAATCCTGTAGGTAAACCGGTAATGTGTGTCTTCTTCTGATAAAGAGTGTCTATTAACTCAATACTACTCTTAATAATCTCTTTTATGTGAACATAGCCTCCTTCTATTCGCCTGTCACTTATCTCAAATATTAACCTCTCCGACTTATCCAATATAGAAGAAGCGTCTTCTTTAGCTTCATAACACAAAGAAAGAATCTGAAAAGATGAATTTATTAAAGCCCGTAAAATTCCTTTCTCTTTAACAATTTTAGCATAGCTTACTGCATTAGAAGCAACCGGAACATTATCCACCAGATTAGTAAGGTAGACTACTCCGCCTACTTCCTCTAATTTTTTCCTTCTCTTCAATACCTCAGCCACAGTAACTATATCAACGTTCTTTCTATTATGGAATAACTCTACAATCACTGAAAAAATCTGACGATGAGCTTCCTTATAAAAATAAGCCTCATCAATAATCTCTAAAATTTCAGGGATAATCTTCTCATTTATAAGCATAGCTCCTAAGACTGCTTGCTCAGCCTCTATGTTCTGAGGAGGGAGTTTATCTGAGGTTACATCAGGAACTGGCATAACTTACCTACTTCTTCACTACCCACAATTTAACCTCAGCCATAACTTCAGGATGGACTTCTATCTTCACCTTATATATACCTAATCTCTTGATAGGTTCCTCTACTTTAACCTTATCCTTGTCAATTTCGTAACCTTCTTCTTTTAAGGCAGAAGCTATCATCTGAGGGGTAACTGAACCGAAAAGCTCCTCATTCTCCTTAGCCGGACAAGCCACAGTTAAAGAAATTTTAGAAAGTACCTCAGCAAATTCTAAAGCTTCCTGTCTTTGTTTTTCTTTCCTTCTTTCTTCTTTCTCCTTCTTTTTCTGGAAAATAAGGATATTTTCGGAAGTGGCTTCTAAGGCTTTAGCCTGGGGAAGAAGATAATTACGGGCAAATCCATCTTTTACCTCTACAACCTCTCCTCTTGAGCCTAATTTTTTTATATCTTCTAAAAGGATTATTTTCATCTTGCTAAATAAGGTAGAAGCGCCAAAAACCTTGCTCTCTTTATAGCTTTAGCCAATTTCCTCTGATGCTTAGCGCAGTTTCCATTCACTCTCCGGGAAGTAATCTTCCCCTTTACATTTATAAACTTAGAGAGGAGGTCTATGTCTTTGTAGTCTATGGGAGTTTTATCTTTACAGAATATACATTTCTTTTTAAATCTTATTGTTTTTCTTTGTCTTTTCACTGCCATATTAAGCTCCTAGCTGAGAATCCTCTGCTTGAGAACTCTCTGGTTCTGGTTCTCCTAGTTCTAAATCTGGCTCAGACCCTAAATCTACTTCTACTCCCGGCTCAGTCTTAGGACCTAAAAACTGAACTCTTTCGGCCCTTACCTCTATTACTGAACGGCTCTTGCCCTGAGAATCCTGCCAGTTTCGAGATTGAAGTCTACCTTCTACAAAAACAGCTTTACCTTTTTGAAGATACTGGTTGCAAATCTCAGCTAAATTGCCCCAACTGATGATATTTACAAAACAAGTCTCTCTTTTATTCTCTCCACCCTTAGTCCGAAAATTCCTGTTTACTGCAATCCTTAAAGTGGTTACAGGACTGCCCTGAGGAGTATAGCGAAGCTCAGGGTCTTTAGTCAAATTACCGATCAGGAATACTTTATTTAAATTAGCCATAATCCCTCCTTACTTTGCTTCTTTATTTACTATTAAATATCTTATGATTCTCTCCTCTAAATCTAAGGTATATTTTAAACTTCTCATCTTAGAAGGAGAAAGTAAAAAACTACAAAGGATGTAAGTCCCCTCAGTGAATTTCTTCTTCTCTGCTCCCCTCAATCTCAAAGGATAAGAAAACTTCTGTTTTTCTTTCCAAATCTGCCAAGAAGAGAGTTTACCTTCTTCTTTAGAAAGTAAAGAAGAAACTTTTTCTCTTAATTCCTCGTAAGAATTTTTGTCTAAGTCTGGCCTTAATATAAGAACTAATTCATAACTTCTCATTTCTTCTAACCTAATTATATTTAGCCATTAATCCTTGAAAATCTTGATAAATCCACTCCTGGACACAACTTACAGCTTTAGAAATAGCTTCCTTTACTATTGATAATTCTTCTTGAGAAAATTTAGATAAAACAAAAGAACTAAAATCTTCTTCTAAAGGCCTGCCTATACCTATTCTTAAACGGGGAAAATCCTCGCTCTCTAAAGCTTGAATAATTGAAGAAAGACCTTTGTGACCTCCGCTACTTCCCCGGGGTTTCAATCTGAGTTTACCCAAAGGTAAATTAAGGTCATCGCAGATTACTAAAATATCTCTGAGACTAACATCAAACTTTTCCTTTAATCTTCTCACTGAAAACCCCGAAAGATTCATAAACGTATAGGGTTTAGCTAAAATTACCTCTTTATTAAGAGATATATAAGCTTTACAATAAATATTTCTTTTAAAAGAAACTTTAATCTTTCTGGCTAATTCTTCTACAACCATAAATCCTAAATTATGACGACTTTCTTTAAATTTTAAACCGGGATTACCTAAGCCTATAACCAGCCTCAACTCTCCTCTTCCTTAGAAGTCTCCTTTTCCTCTTTAGGCTTTTCTTTTATAACCTCTGGCTCTTCTACAACTTCTTCTTCAGAAACAGCCTCTTCTTCTTTCATCGGCATAAGAACTGTAACCACTACCTCCTTAGGTTCAGTCAAGGCTATAACTCCCAAAGGTAAAACTAAATCCCCTACATGGATAGAATCGCCAACATCTAATTCCGAAACATCTACAACAATACTCTCAGGAATATCTTTGGGTAAACACTCTACCTTTAAATTCCAGAGAACCCTCTCTAAAACTCCGCCAGCCTTAACTCCCTTAGGGCTTCCCTTTATTTCCAAGGGTACTTCTACTGCCACCTTCTCCTCTAAAGAAACTTTTATAAAATCCAAATGGATAACCTCCTCAGTTAAAGGATTGAGTTGATAATCTTTTAACAGAACAGAAATATTCTGAAAACTCTCCTCGTTTTTAATCTCTAAGCTTATTAAGATATTTTCAGAAAAATGGTGAGCTTTTAAGTATTTAAGTTCTGACTTTTCTATCTTAATTAAGGTATTTATATCTTTACCGTAGACTACTCCCGGAATAAATTTACTCCTCCTTAATCTCTTAGCTTCGGAAGTGCCTGCCTCTTTCCTCACTGAAGCTTTTATTCTTATTTCCTCCATATTCTCACTCCTAAAATTCGAAAAGAATACTTATCGATCTCTCTTCGTGAATCCTCTTAATAGCTTCTCCTAACAAGGAAGCAACACTTACCACTTTAATCTTAGGACTTTTCTTTTCTGGAGGAAGAGGTACGCTATCAGTAATAACCAGTTGCCTAATATCTGAATTCTCTATTCTTTTAACTGCATCTTTAGATAAAATTCCGTGAGTAACCGCAGCATAAATATCTTTACTTCCAGACCTTTTTAGAGCCTTCGCAGCCTCAATTAAAGAACTTCCCGTAGCTATTATATCATCTACTAAGACACAGTTTTTCCCTTCTACTTCTCCTAAGATGTGGATAGCTGAAGTAGAATCAGGACTGTTTCTTCTCTTGTCTACAATAGCTAAACCTGCAGATAACCTCTTAGCATAAGCTCGAGCCATTTTTATCCCTCCTACATCCGGAGAGACTATTACCAAATTATTCTTTAACTTCTTCTTAGAAAAATACTCCACAAAAACATTAATAGCGTAAAGGTGGTCTAAAGGTATATCAAAAAATCCCTGAATTTGGCCGGCATGTAAATCTAAGGTAAGAACTCGGTCAGCCCCAGCTACAGTTAAGAGATTAGCCACTAATTTAGCAGTAATAGGAACTCGGGGTTGGTCCTTCCTATCCTGACGGGCATAGCCAAAATAAGGAATAACTGCAGTAATCCTTCGGGCTGAAGCTCTTTTTAAAGCATCAATCATAATTAAAAGCTCCATTAAGTTCTCATTTACTGGAGGAGAAGTAGGCTGGACTACAAAAACATCCTTACCCCGGACATTTTCCTCAATCTTTACTCTTACCTCTCCGTCACTAAACCGGGAAACTAAAGCAGGAGAAACCTTTCCTCCTAAATATTTAGCTATATCCTTAGCTAATTTAGGATGAGCGTTCCCGGTGAATATAGAAATCCTGTTAAACATTTTTTACTTCTCTTACTTTTTTAGCTGGCACTCCTACCACTAAGGTTTTACCCCTTACATCCTTAGTTATCACACTGCCTGCACCGGTAAAAGCGGATTTCCCTATCTTAACCGGGGCTACGATTATTGTATCTGAACCAATAAAGGCTGAATTTGAAATCTTAGTCTTATTTTTCTTTTTACCATCAAAGTTAGCAGTTACTACCCCTGCGCCAATATTAACTTTACTCCCTACTTCAGCATCTCCTAAATAACCAAAGTGCTTCATTTTCACTCCTGAGGAAAGTCTAGTTCTTACCAACTCAGCAAAATTACCTATATAGGAATTATCTCCTATAACTGTGCCTTCTCTTAAGTGGACAAAAGGACCCACTCCACAAGAATTTCCAATTTTAACATTATTTTCTAAAAAGGTAAAGGGATAAATTATCGAATTTTTCCCTATAAAAGTCTTAGGACCTAAAAAAGTAGTCTGAGGGTCTAAGATTCTTACTCCTTTATCTATAAGAGCCTCAATGAGATAGGTCCGAACAACTTTTTCTGCTTCAATAAGGTCTTTAAGGCTGTTTACTGAATAGAAAGCTTCTCTTTCTCCAGCCTTAAAGGCTTTAACTTTATAGTTTTTCTTTCGGAAAATCCCTATAATATCAGTAAGAAAGTACTCTTTCTTCTTAGGATGGGGGTTAATCTTTTTTATCTCTTTGGAGAGCTCTTCCCGATTAAATATATAGATACCGGTATTTACCTCCTTTAAAGAAAGGGTATTTTTGCGGTCTAAATCTACTTCTTCTCTAATTTCCAGAATTTCATCCCGAGAATCTCTTACAATTCTTCCCAGAGAAGAAGGAGAAGGACTCTCTCTACTCAAGACCGTACAGACATTTCTCTCAGAAATATGGAAAGAGATAGCCTTTTGAAAAACCTTCTTATCTAAAAAAGAAGAGTCTGCACACATAACTAAAAGGTAGGGAGTATCTACATACCTTAAAGCAGACTCTAAAGCCTTAGCACTCCCATTTAAAACTCGCTGGTAGGCAAAATTAACTCCTTTAAACTCCTTAGCTATTTCTTCCTTCACTTCTTCTTTCCTATGGCCTAGAACTACAACAATATTCTTCAGATGGAGTGAAGAAAGTAAAGATAAAGGATAGTATATAAGAGGCAATCCACAAAGTTTATGAAGAACCTTGGGAAGCTGAGAATTCATTCTCACTCCTTTTCCCGCAGCCAATACCACGCCAGTTATAAGCTTAAAACTTTTACTCACATTTCACCTTCAACTTTTCTTCAAACTTAAGTCTCTGCCCGGTGAGGATTCGAACCTCAAAAACCAGATCCAAATTCTGGTGTGTTACCAGTTACACCACCGGGCAATAATATCCTCACCAACCAGAATAACTACCCTACTCTTGTTAGAACCAAAAATTGCCTCAGTCAGGGTAAATTCTGCTAGCCTAAGACTTTTAATCCGGCACCAAAAATAAAGCTGGATTTAGGATATCAGCGGGAAAATTCAAAAAGATGTTTCGCCCGTAAAAGTAGAGCCTGAATTTACTCCTTTTGCCTGTTGAACTTTATTCTTCTCCTCCTGGTAAGCATCTAAAACTTTCTTCTGAAGATAATCCCTAAACTGCTGATTAATAGGGTGAGCAATATCCTGATGAATCTGAGAAGCTTTTTCTTGTTGCAGATCCCGGGGAGGGGGAGGAAGCTGTGCTCCACACTGACTGCAGAACTTAGACCTAAGCTCAATCCTCTTACCACAGCGAGGGCAAAACTGTCTCATTTTTCGAGCAGGCATAGCTACAAAAAGTCCTGAACTTCCTTCAATTACCTTGATGTTTCTCACCACAAAACAATCATCAAAGGTAACCGTAGCATAGGCTTTAAGCTTTTTGTTAGCCCCCTCACGAAGAGAAATCTTAACTTCAGTAATCTCCATAAGCTGGCCTCCTTTGGTTAAAATGTAAAAACCTGTAAGAATTTAACCCCTAACTTTTTTAAGCTCTTATATATTTTACCTCCTAATTTTTGTTTATAAAGAAGAAAAATAGCTGAACCTGCACCGGTCAAAGAGAAGGAATAATCTTCTCTTTGAGAAATGATTTCAAAAATCTCTCTCTCCTCAGGATATATCTTCAAAAAAGGCTTAGTTAGAGCATTAAAAATTAACTTCTCTAAGAAAGCTTTATCTTTCTTCTTCAAACTATAAATTATTAGTTTAGCATTGTCAATAGAAGTTGTCAAATTTAAGTTGTAAGCTTTATATACTTTGGCAGTAGAAGAAGAAAAATTAGGCAGAATTAAAAGGTGGCTAATCTTAAACCTCCCTTCTAAAGGATAAATCTTCTCTCCTCTGCCTAAAGCTAAGGCAAAGCTAATTCCTCCCAGGAAGAAATTAACATCAGAACCTAATTTCTCGCCTAACCTGTAAAGCTGATTAAGACTCAACTCTAACTTAAAAAGCTTACTTAAACCTAAAAGTACTCCCGCACAATTGGAAGAAGCTCCTCCTAAACCTGAACCCGGAGGGATATTCTTGTTTAAAAAAATATCTACACCTTCACTTATCTTATAACTTCGGCGAAATAACTCGCAGGCTCTAAAGGCTAAGTTAGAAGGATTATTCAACTCTTTTACATTGCAGAATAGTCTTACCCTCTTAGTATTGTTAAGAACTAATTTTAAGTCATCAAAAAGAGCTATTCTCTCTATTATACTGCAGATATTATGATAGCCATCTTTTCTCTTACTTAAGATATTTAAATAGAGGTTCAGTTTAGCAGGAGTTTTAAGAAAGATGCTCTTAGAAGAACTGTGATAGATACAATCAAACATTTCTGAGAATCTCTAAACAGGCCTGGGCAATATTCTCGGGTTCTAAACCGTAAAACTTAAGGAGTTCTCCGGGAGCTCCTGATTGACCAAAACTATCTCTAACTCCAACTCTCTTCATTAACAGAGGTTTTCTCTCCGAAACTACTTCAGCTACAGCTGAACCCAAACCACCAATTATTGAATGTTCCTCACAAACTACAAAGCCTTTTACTTTCCCAGCTAATTCTGATATTAACTTTTCGTCTATAGGTTTTATAGTATGGATATTTACTATGTAAGGGTTTATCCCCTGTTTTTTTAGAATCTCTAAAGCTCTCAAAGCCTGATAGACCATAAAGCCACAACTAATTATAGCTAAGTCTCCTCCTTCATTTAAGATATAACCTTCGCCTAAGATAAAGGGTTTCTTTCCTTCAATTTGAGGAACTTTAGCCCGACCAATCCGAATGTAGAAAGGCCCTGAGGTTTTATAAGCAGAAAATACTGCTTCTCTAGTCTCCTCAGCATCACAAGGCACCACTACCTTCATATTAGGGATAGCTCGCATAAAAGAAATATCTTCTAAAGCCTGGTGAGAAGCACCATCTTCACCTACAGTAATACCTCCGTGAGAAGCCACTATTTTTACATTAAAGTTATTATAAGAAATAGTATTTCTTATCTGGTCTAAGGCTCTGGCTGAAGCAAACATAGAAAAGGTAGAAACAAAGACTATCTTTCCACAACTGGCTAAACCTGAAGCTGTAGCCATCATATTCTGCTCAGCCACGCCCATATTAAAAAATCTCTCTGGGAATTCTTTCCCAAATAAAGCAGTGCGGGTAGAGCCGGACAAATCAGCATCTAAAACTACAATATTAGGGTCTTTTCTTCCTAATTCTACAAGAGTCTTACCATAAAAATCTCGAGCATAAAATAATTCAGCCATCTTATCTAATCTCAGTCAGCTAAATAAATTCTCTAAATCTTCGAGCTCTTTAAGAGCAATTTTTTCTTCTTCTTTAGTAGGAGCTCTTCCGTGAAAATCTACCACATGCTCCATAAAAGAAACGCCTTTACCTTTAACTGTATGAGCAATTATTACTGTGGGCTTGCCCTTAATCTGCTTAGCTTCTTCAAAAGCCTCTAAGAGTTCTTCTATATTATGGCCATCAACCTGTATTACATGCCAGCCAAAACTTTCCCACTTACTCACTAAGGGCTCAATATCCATAATCTTTTCTATCCTTCCATCTATCTGAAATCTATTGTAGTCTACAATTCCACAGAGATTATCCACCTTAAAATGAGCTGAAGCCATAGCTGCTTCCCAGATGTTCCCTTCCTGAATCTCACCATCTCCCATAAGACAATAAACTCGAGAGTCTTTTTTATCTAATTTTAAGGCTAAACTCATCCCTAAAGCCACTGAAAGACCCTGGCCTAAGGAACCTGAAGCTACTTCTACTCCCGGAGTTCTGCGATCAGGGTGTCCCTGGAGAATTGACCCTAATCTTCTTAAGGTAAATAAGTGCTCCTCCTCAAAATATCCGACTAAACTCAAAGCAGAATACCAGGCAGGGCAGGCATGACCTTTAGAAAGATGAAACCTATCTCTTTCAGACCAATTAGGGTCTTTAGGATTATGACGCATTACCCCAAAATATAAACAAGTAATAATCTCTACACAAGATAAAGAACCTCCGGGATGTCCACTTCCTGCCTGAGAAAGCATCTTTATTATCAACTTCCTAATCTGATTAGCCTTTTTCTTTAAAAACTTAATCTTGGCAGAGTTCATTTTCTCCTTTAAGTTTTTGCTCAAGAACTTCGTTTTCGGGCTGAAGCTCTAAAGCCTCCTCCCAAATTTTTTTTGCCTGCTCTCTGTTTCCGGAACAATAATAGACATCTCCTAAATGTTCTAAAATTACTGGGTCCTTCATAAGAGAAGCAGCTTTTTCAATATATTTCTTAGCTTTAGAGTAATCTCCCTTTTTAAAATAAACCCAGCCTAAACTATCTAAATAGGCTGGAGAATCAGGCTCCATTTCTAAGGCTTTCTTAATTAAAGCTTCTGCTTCATCCAAGTTTATGCCTTCTTCAGCATAAATATAACCTAAAGAATTCAGAATATCCGAATGCTCAGGATTAAATTTAAGTCCTTGCCTCCAGAACTCAATAGCTTTCTGTCTCTGACCTTCTTCCTCATAGATATAGCCAATCCAGAAATAAGCATCACTATACTCAGGATTAGCCTTCAAAATAGTCTCATAAATTTTCAAGGCAGAATTAAAATCTTTCTTCTGGAATTTAAACTGAGCTAAACTCTCGGCAACCTTTAAATTACCAGGTTTTTCTTTATAAAGCTTAGAAAGCATTTCTTCATATACCCCGGAAGCTTCTCCCTCTTTTCCCTGAGAAGAATAAACAAGTATTAACAAAAGATAAGCATCTAAATTTACAGGCTCCTTTTGAGTAAGTCTTTTTAAAATAGGGAGAGCCTTGGAAATCTTATTCAATTTTATATATTGAACAGCTACTCGTGTTTGAAGAGAAACAGACTCCTCATCAAACTTACCTGCTTTTAGGTATTCTTCTAAAGCTCTCTGAGAATCTCCGTAACGTTCAGAAAGGAGACCTTTAAGGTAAGCCCTATAAGCAGGGTTAATATTTTTAGAAGGAGACTTATCTCCAATTTTAAAGCCAGAGAAGATAAACCACATACCTAAGCTGAGAAAAAAAATCCTTACCATCGTAGCTCTAATATTTCCTCTCTTTAAGGGACTATTTACTTTTTCTTCTTGTGTCTCTGTTGTTTCCTTCTCTTTTTAAACCAGTGTCTCTTTACTTTTTTTAACTTTCTTTTTCTTCCACAAGGCATAGTTTTGTCTTAATTTATTATCTTGTTTAAAGGGTACTCTACTATACCCTCTGCTCCTAATTCTTTAAGTCTGGGTATGAGTTTTTTAACTTTATCTTCTTCTATTATAACTTCTAAGGCAAACCAGTCTTTACTAGCCAGAGAAGAGACCGTTGGCTTTCTCAAAGCCGGCAAAATTCCTAAAATTTTATTTAAATCCTTCTCCTTCACATTTAATTTTATCCCTACTTTCCCCTGAGCCTGAATTGCCCCTAATAGAAGCAAAGCTATGTAGTCTATCTTCTTCCTCTTCCAGCTATCTTTATAAGCAGAATTGTTAGCTATAAACTTGGTAGTAGACTCACAAACACAGGCTATCTCCCTTAAATTATTGGCTCTCAAAGAAGTCCCGGTTTCAGTAAGTTCAACAATAGCATCAACTAAACCACTCTTTACCTTTACTTCTGTAGCCCCCCAGCTAAATTCTACAAAAGCTTTAACCTTATGCTTTTTGAGAAATTGTCTGGTAACATTTACTAATTCCGTAGCAATTCTCTTTCCCTGTAAGTCTCTTACATTCTTAATCTTAGAATCTTCTCTTACTGCTATCACCCACCTTACTGGCTGGAAAGTCTTTTTAGCATAAAGGAGTTGGGCTACCTCCTTAACTTTAGAGGAATTTTCCCTAATCCAGTCTTCTCCGGTTATTCCACAGTCTAAATCTCCTTTCTCTACATAGCGGGACATCTCCTGGGCTCTAATCAAAACAGGAAAAATTTCTTCATCATCTATGGAAGGAAAATAGGAACGCTCAGAGCTCAACCTTATTTTAAACCCAGCCATCTGAAAAAGCTTAAAAGTCGCTTCTTGAAGACTCCCTTTAGGTAGACCTAACTTAAGGATTCTTTTAGACATTTATTAATCTCTTTTTTAAACCTTTGCTTTTCTCTGCTTCTTTTATATATTTTTTTACTCTCCTTAATCCGGGTCTTAGGATTAATTAACCAAACTTTTCTAATTTTAACCTTTTTAGGCTTAGGCACAGAAACTAATTATACAATTTTAAAGATATATTGTAAAGGAAAATTAAGCTGTAGTGTTATATTAACTGTTGCTATTATTTAAAGTAAACTAACCCAATCTATCCCTTTTATAGAGACTCCGAGAGGGGAGTCTTGTATCTGCCTAACTTGACATTTAACTTTCAAAAGAAAGTGTCAAGTTAAGAAACTTTCTGAAGTTTTGCACATTCTACAGTATTCTTCAAAAGTAAAGCAGTGGTTAAAGGACCTACTCCTCCAGGAACAGGGGTTATATAAGAACAAATTTCTTTAGCTTTTTCAAATTCTACATCACCTACAATCTGAAACTTAGGTCTTCCTCTTTCATCTAATACTTCTCTTCCTTTCCCATCTAATACCGGCACTCTATTTATACCCACATCTATGACAATTGCTCCTTCTTTTAAACTATCAGCTTTAATTAACTGAGGTTTACCTACAGCTACAATCAAAATTTCAGCTCTCCGGATATGGAAAGCCAAATCCTGAGTAGCAATATGACAAACCGTAACTGTAGGAGAAGAAAACTCTGATTGCAGTAAAAGTAAGCTTAAAGGTTTGCCTACTATCTCACTGTGACCCACAATAACTATTTCTTTTCCTTTCAAATTTTGACCAGCAGACTTTAAAAGCTCAACCACTGCTCCTGCTGTGGGAGGAAAAATCTTATTATCCCCATAAATTAACCTTCCCATATTTAAAGGATGGATACTCTCTACATCTTTTAAAGGAGAAAGCCTCATCTGAATCTGGTGAGCATTTAAATGAGAAGGCAAAGGCATCTGTAAGATTATCCCGGTAATTTTCTTATCCTGATTGAGAGATTCAATAAAACTTAAAAGCTCTTCCTGGGTGATTTGTAAAGGGAGTTCTTTAATCTGGTAGTCAATACCTAATTCCTGACAGGCTTTCTTCTGCTGTTTTAAATAAACCCGAGAAGCAAAGTCTTCTCCAACTTGAACTGCTGCTAAAAGGAGAGGACATCCTTCTTTCTTTAAGACCTCAATCTCTTTTTTTAACTCCTCTTTAATCTTATCAGCAAGGGATCTTCCCTCTAATAACTTTGCAGGCATAATTTTTTCCTTTCTCAAAACTTACAATCTACAATAAACTTTTTTTAATATCTTTTCTTTAATCTCCTTTACTTCTTCAGATTGCTCTTTTAAACTTTGCTGAATTTTCTTTAATAACTCTCTATCTTTTAAATTCTTTAGATTTATTCTCACATTTAGTTCTGCCGAATTAAACCCCGCAGTTAAAAATAATACTCCTCCCCCTGTATCAGTTATCAGATTAGGATTAGCCTTTTCTAAAATAATCTTAGATAACCTTAAACCCTCTAAAGAAAATCCACAAATTTTCAAAGGAACTTCTATTGCTTTTTTTAAAGCAGACTGGATTTTCTCTTTTTCTTTAAGTCTGTAAGCTAAAGATAACTCCTGATAAGAAAACACATCTTCATCAATTAACTCTTCTAATCTCCCTCTTAAAGAAACTAACTTCTCCAAAATCTCTTTAATCTCAGCTTCAACTTCCTTGTATTTAGGCTTTCCTACAGTAAAATTACAACTCATCTCTAATAAAGCTATCCCCAAGCAAGCCACTAAACCCGAAGCACTTCCTCCTCCCGGCGCAGGCAATTTCTCTGCTAAATCCTCTAAATACTCGCTAAATTTTTCCTTATACATTTTTCACCTAAAAAAGCCCTTTTATCCTTCCTTTAGCATCAATATCTACTCTTTCTCCGGCTGGATGCGTAGGAAGTCCAGGCATAGTTCTAATCTTTCCACATAAAGGATACAAAAACCCTGCCCCTGCTGAAACTTTTATATCTACTACCGGCAAAGTAAAATCAACAGGCCTTCCCTTAAGTTTAGGGTCATGAGATAAAGAAAGATGAGTTTTAGCCATACATATAGGAAGGTTACTTAAGCCCCACTCTTTATAAAGCTTAATTTTTCTTTCTGCTTTTTGTGAATAAGAAACCCCCTTTGCTCCGTAAATCTTAGTAGCAATTGTTTCTATCTTCTTCTTAATTGGCCAATCTAAGGGATAAAGAAATTTAAATTTGAACTTCTTTTTAACTGCTGTAATTACCGCTTTAGCCAAGTCTATCCCCCCTTTTGAACCTTTAGCCCACAATTGGCTTACTACACTAAAATCAGCTCCCAACTCCTTTGCTTTCTTCATAATAAACTCTAATTCTTCAGGAGTATCAGTATTAAACCTATTTATAGCCACAACTACTGGCAAACCAAATAGTTTTATATTCTCAATCTGTTTTTCTAAATTAGGTAAACCCTCTTCAATAGCTTTTAAGTCTCCTTGTAATAAAGAAGAAGGGAAAGGCTTTCCTGGAATTATCTTAAACCTTCCTGAATGCATCTTTAAAGCTCGGACAGAACAAACTAAAACTGCACAATCCGGCTTAAGCCCGCTTACTCTACACTTTATATTAAAAAATTTCTCAGCTCCACAATCAGCACCAAAACCTGACTCAGTTACTACAAAATCAGAAAGTCGGATAGCAATTAAGTCAGCCAGTATCGAACTATTTCCCTGGGCAATATTACCAAAAGGACCGGTATGAATAAAGCAGGGAGTATGTTCTGTAGTCTGTAAAAGATTGGGCTTTAAAGCATCTTTTAACAAAACAGTCATAGCTCCTGCTACTTTTATATCTTCAGAAGTTACTGGTTCTCTCTTTTTATTAGTAGCTAAAATTATCTTACCTATCCTTTGTCTTAAATCCTTAAGATTTTTAGCCAAAGCTAAAATAGCCATAATCTCTGAAGCTCCAGCAATATCAAATCCCGAATCTCTTTCAAAGCCATCTTCCTTTGAATCTAAACCAATCTTAATATTCCTTAAAAATCTATCGGAAACATCTACAACCCTTCTCCATAAAACAGAATCAGGGTCAATCTCTAAAGGATTACCTTTAAACATAGAATTGTCTAAAAAAGCCGAGCAAAGATTATGAGCAATACTTACGGCGTGAACATCTCCAGTTAAATGAAGATTAACCTCTTCCATAGGAAGCACCTGGGAATAACCTCCACCAGTTGCTCCTCCTTTTATCCCGAATACCGGACCTAAAGAAGGTTGACGAATACAGGCTATAGATTTCTTACCCATTCTGCTTAAAGCCATAGAAAGACCAATAGTAGTTAGAGTCTTTCCTTCGCCTAAAGGAGTAGGGGTAATAGCTGTAACTAAAATATACTTTCCTTTCTTTCTTTTTTTAAGTCTCTTAAGTACTTCTAATTTTACCTTGGCTTTATAGTCTCCATAGAGTTCTATCTCTTTTTCTCTTAACCCTAATTTTTTAGCTATCTCTTTTATAGGTTTTAGTCTTATTCTCCGGGCTATTTCTAAATCAGAAGGTATCTTCATTTGCTCACCTCTTCAAAAGCAAAGAGCCTATTTGAATAATCATCTTGTTAGAATCCATAATTTAGTGCTTAAAGTGCCTTATCCCGGTAAAAACCATACTTATTCCGTATCTATCACAAGCAGAAATTACTTCTTTATCCCGGATAGAGCCTCCCGGCTGAATTATAGCTCTAACTCCTGCCCGATAAGCTTCTTCTATAGCATCAGGCTTAGGAAAGAAAGCATCGCTGGCTAAAACTGAGTCCTTAGCCCTTTCTCCAGCCTTTCTTACCGAAATTATTACTGAATCCACTCTGCTCATCTGGCCTGCTCCAATGCCTACTGTCTTTTTACCCTTGGCTAAAACTATGGCATTACTCTTTACATGTTTTACTACCTTATAAGCAAATAAAAGAGAGGTAAACTCTCCAGAAGCAGGAGATTTTTTAGTAACTACCTTTAAATTACTCTCTCCCATATCCTTTAAATCCTTATTCTGAACTAAAAATCCTCCCCCTACTCTTCTAAAATCTAAATAATCTTTAAAAGAATCAAAATCTGCTTCTATTATCCTTAAATTCTTCTTCTGAGAAAAAACCTCTAAAGAAGCTTTTTCATAAGAGGGAGCAATAATACACTCTACAAAATCAGCCTCTTTCATTATAACTTCAGCAGTATTTTTATCTACTTCTCTGTTAAAACCAATGATACTTCCAAAAGCACTCAGCCTATCACAGTCTAAAGCATCTAAGTAGGCTTTAGTTATATTTTCAGCAGAAGCTACTCCACAAGGATTGTTATGCTTTATTATAGCACAAGCTGGCTCAATAAACTCTTTAACTATCTCTACTGCTGAATTTAAGTCTAAAATATTGTTAAAAGAGAGTTCTTTCCCCTGATACTGCTTAATTAAAGAAAACCCTCTCTGAAAACTTAAATCTCTGTAGAAACTCGCCTTTTGATGAGGATTCTCTCCATACCTTAAATCTCTTACTTTTTCCAAACTTAAGGTGAGTTTTTGAGGGAAGAGCTTTTCTTCTTTAAACTCACCACTTAAATAATTAAATATAGCTGTATCATACTCAGATGTCCTTCTAAATACCTCTAAGGCTAAATCCTTAAGAATCTGTTCAACAAGACAACCTTTATTATCTTTAAGCTCTTTTATTATCAAAGGATATTGAGAAGGTGAAGTTACTACTGCCACAGCCTTATAATTTTTAGCAGCACTCCTTAATATAGTAACTCCTCCTATATCTATATTTTCTATAGCCTCTTCTAAATCTACACCTTTTTGCTGGACAACTTTTTCAAAAGGATATAAGTTTACTACCACCATATCAATCAGCTCTATATTATGTTTTTTAACCTCTTCTAAATGATCGGGGTTATCTCTTAAAGCTAATAACCCAGCGTGAATTTTAGGATGAAGGGTTTTAACTCTTCCTTCAAGCATTTCAGGAAAACCTGTGTATTCAGAAACATCTTTAACAGCTATACCTAATTCTCTTATCTTTTTAGCTGTTCCTCCTGTAGAAAGAATCTCTACTCCCAGCTCAGAAAGACACCTTACTAAATCTTCTAACCCTTGCTTATCAGAAACACTTATCAAAGCTCTCCTAACTTTAAGCATCCTGTCTCCTCCTCTCTATAAAACCAACCCTTACAGCCCAACTAAATGTCTGTCTCAATCCTCTAAGGTTATCAGCTACCACTTTTGCCTGCTCAGAAGCTAAGTATTTATTGTTATCAAAAGTTTGTTCTAAAACTTTAGGATTTGTCATATCTCCACAGGCAAAACAAGTATCATTAACCTTTAAATAATCATCTACTTTTAAAAATCCTTCTTTAGATAACAGATCAGGATAATCTCTCAATAAAGAAGTATAAGGAAAGTATCCTGAATCTATTATAAGCAAATCACAGGCTAAAAACTTCCCCCGAGAAAGTTTAACTGCCCTAATTCTTCCCTCTCCCAAACCTTCAGCTATCTGAGAATTAAAGTACAAATTACCTTCTCCTAAACAGGAAATAAGTTCCTGTTTTAACTCTTCAGAGAAAGAAGGATTATCTACTATTA
Organism: Candidatus Omnitrophota bacterium; assembly: GCA_021163425.1. Lineage (GTDB taxonomy): Bacteria > Omnitrophota > Gorgyraeia > Duberdicusellales > Duberdicusellaceae > Duberdicusella. Next base: position 36,582 of record JAGGWS010000072.1, on the reverse strand, counting down.
TCTTCACATCTTTGTTTAAAGAATGTAAGGCTTTAGCTAAGTTAATACCTAAAATAGTCTTCGCATAAACAATAATCTGTCCATAAATTATTAAGTCCTGTTTAAGTTTTAAAGCCTCCTCTCCTAAATAATAAACTCCCTCCTTATATACACCGGGGAAAACCACCCTCTTTCCTCTTAGCCCACAACAGAAAACAATTTTATCAAATTCTAAACTCTGATACTCTTTTAAAAAAACCTTTCTCTTTTCCAGGTTTACTTTCAAGACTCTGCTCTGTATTATCTCTAAAGAAGGGATATTACTTTTTAAACTTTCTAAAGGAAGAAAAAAATTCTGGTTATTTATCTTATCAAGCAGCCAATCAATAAAAAGATGTTTTCTAAAAGGTGGGTTTTCTTTTTCTATTAAAGTAATTTCAAAGCCGGAATCTTTTAATTTTTCTATTAAAGAAACCCCGGCTATCCCTGCTCCTACTACTACCAACCTCATTCTTCCAGATTAAATGCTCCCTTTATAAGATAAAATTCTAAACCCTGTCGGAATTTTACTATTGAAAGCACATCAAACCTTGCTCTAAGAGAAAATAATCCTTTCTGTCTAAGATAATAAAAAACACACTTTTCTATCTTTTTCCTTTTACTCCTATTTACTGCTTCTAAAGGTTCATATTTATAAGGGAAAGTTCTTCCCTTTACTTCTACAAAACAAAGAACTCCTTTATCTTTGGCTACTATATCAATCTCACCTGAAAAATTACGAAAATTTCTTTCTAAGACCCTATAACCTCGTTGTTTAAGATAATCAACTGCTAAGTCCTCAAAATAACCAAAAGAATTATTCATAAACCTAAGTTAAAAGAAAGCCTATGAATAGGCGAAGGGCCCCTCTCCTTTAAAGAAAGGTAGTGTTCTTTAGTAGCATAGCCTTTATGTTTGGAGAAATTCCAACCAGGAAATTCCTTATCATACTTTAACATTAATCTGTCTCTATAAACCTTAGCCAGTATAGAAGCTGATTGAACCTCTTTTATCCTCCTGTCTGCTGAGACAAGACAAAGGTGGTTGTATTTTTTATATTTAAAGAAAGGACCATCAATTATAAACAAAGTTTCCTCCTTATTAAATTTGCTTTTTTTAAAAAAATTTCTGATAGCCCTCAAAAAAGCCAGCTGAGTAGCCCAAAATATATTCAACTTATCAATAGTAGTTTGAGAGACTATACCAAAAGAGTAGATAGAAACTTTTTTAATCTTAGAATAAAGAAATTCTCTCTTTTTAGGAGTAAGCTGTTTGGAATCCTTCAGGAAAGAAATCTTCTCTTTAAGATAGGCACAACTGGCTACCACTGGACCACAAAGAGCACCTCTTCCTACTTCATCTACACCCACTATCTTTAACTTCATTCTTCGATAGTCTTGTGCCTCTTTAACCATCAATATGAGATAAAAAGTGTAAAATCCGAAAACAAAAAATATACTTTTCTTATACCGTCGTTGCTTTCTTGCCTACTCTTCCCCTTAAATAATACAATCTTGCTCGCCGGGGTCTTCTTTTAGCTGGCTGAACTACTTCTATCTTCTCTATCAAGGGTGAATAAAGAGGAAAGGTCATTTCTAAACTCTCTCCATAGGAGATTCTGCGAATAGTAAAACTCTTACGATGAAGAACACCTTGTATTTTCATTACAATCCCTTCTACTGAATGCAGCCTGCTCTTATCTTTTTCCTGAATCTTATAACTAACTCTTATAGTATCACCTACCTTAAACTCAGGAAAATCCTTCTTTAAAGAAGATTGCAATTCTTTTTCTACTTCCAATAGTTTATCTCCCATCTCTTACCTCCCACTTTTAAACTTCCTTTAATAAATCTGGCCTATTCTCTTTAGTCTTTTCTAAAGCTTTCTTCTTGCGCCAAAGCTCAATTTTTCTATGGTCTCCTGACAATAAAACCCTGGGGACTCTCCATCTCCGGAAGACTCGCGGCCTAGTATAATGAGGCCAGTCTAACCTGCTCTGTTCAAAACTCTCTTTTTCTATTGATTGTTTATCGCCTACTGCTCCTGGTAATAACCGGGCTAAAACATCTACTAAAACCATAGCCGGGATTTCTCCTCCCGAAAGAATATAGTCACCAATTGATAGTTCTTCGTCAGCTAAATATTCAGCCACTCGCTCATCAACACCTTCATAGCGTCCACAAATAAGAATAAGTTGTTGGTATTTTAGAAACTGCTTAGCCCTTTTTTGAGTAAGAACTCTACCCTGAGGACTTAAAAGAACAACTCTTGACCTCTTATCTAAAATTACTGATTCTACTGCCTTAAATATCGGCTCACACCTTAATACCATCCCCGCTCCTCCTCCGTAAGGAGGAGCATCAACCTTTTTATGCTTGTCCTGAGTAAAATCTCTAAGATTGTGGATATAAATATTCAAAAGCTTTTTTTCTTGAGCAATCCTCACTATGCCTTCAGTAAAAACTGTAGAAAACATTTGAGGAAATATAGTAATTATGTCTATTCTCATAGTTAGTCAGAATTACCTTGATATTTCCCTAAGAAGCTTCTTTTAAATTCACCAAATCTATTCTCTTTAATAGCACTTCTTATCTGGCGTAAAAATTTAGAAAACCACCAGAGATTATGGTAAGAAATTGCCCTTACTCCCAAAATTTCCTTGCTATTTATCAAATGTCTTAAATAAGCCCGGCTAAAATTCTTGCATACATAGCAAGAACACTCTTCATCTAAAGGAGAGGGGTCCTCAGAAAAAGTTGCATTCCTTACTACTAATTTACCGTGGTTAGTAAAAGCCGTGCCTGTCCGGCCTAACCTTGTAGGAATTACGCAATCAAAAAGGTCAATCCCTCTCTCTACAGCCTCTAATATATCCTCAGGTGTGCCTACACCCATAAGATACCTTAAAGAAGAAGGAGGCAATTTTTCTACTATCAAAGAGACTATATTATATCTTAAATCAAAGGGTTCGCCAACACTTAATCCTCCTAAAGCAAAATTATTAAAACCTAAGTTAAGAAGGGTATCTACTGCTTTTTTCCTTAATTCTGGGTAGACTGAACCCTGAATAATTCCCAAAAAAAGAGGTTCTCTCTTAAATTTATCTTTCAGGCGTAAAAAAGTATCCCTTGATTTTTCCGCCCAATAAGAAGTTCTCTCTAAAGAAGTTTCGGCGTCAGAAAAACTCACTGGAAATCTTACACACTCATCTAAAGGGACTATCACATCTGAACCTACTCTAAACTGCATCTCTATTATTTCTGAAGGTGATAAAAAATGCCGAGAACCATCTATATGAGAAGAAAATTCTACCCCTTCCTTTCTTATCTTCTTTAAAGAGGCTAAACTAAAAATTTGATAACCTCCACTATCAGTAATTATCGGCTTAAAATAACTCATAAATTTGTGTAAACCGCTCATTCTTTCAATTACTTCTATGCCTGGTCTAAGATAGAGATGGTAAATATTACAAAGAACCCCTTGAATTCTACACTCTTCTAAATCCTGAGGCGAAAGACTCTTTACTGAACCCTGGGTAGCTACAGGGAAAAGGGCCGGAGTAAGAACTTCTCCCGAAGAAGTGACAAGCTTACCTAAACGGAGAGATGAATTCTTTTCTTGATATAAAACTTCAAAACTCCCCATAATATTTTTAAATCTTCTATCTTCTGAAGAAAAATAAGAAGATTAACGAAAGAACTAAACTAATTAAAAGACAAGTAGTCAAGGGAAAGTAAAAAGTAAAATTCTTCTTCTCAATCAAAATATCTCCAGGAAGCTTGCCTAAAAAGGGAATATTAATCTTAGAAAAAATAAAAAAGACAAAACCCAAGATTATAAAAATTCCTCCCAAAAATAAGAATATTTTTGCTAAGTGGTTCATCTTTAAAATAACTTTTGTTGGACTTCTTTGTCGTAAGGAATACCTAAATGTTTATAGGCTAATTCTGTAGCTATTCTTCCGCGGGGAGAACGCTTTACAAAACCAATTTTTAGAAGATAGGGTTCAATTATATCTATTAAAGTATCCTGTTCTTCTCCTAAACTTGCCGAAAGAGCTTCCACTCCAGCCGGACCACCTTTATAAATTTCAATTAAGACTTTAAGGTACTTTCTATCTAACTCTCCTAAACCCTTTTCATCAATCTTAAGAAAGCTCAAAGCCTTCTCTACTGTAGAAGTTTCAATCTTTCCCTTTTCTTTAACCTGAGAATAATCTCTTACTCTTCTCAATAGCCGGTTAGCAATACGAGGGGTACCTCTTGCCCTCTTAGCTATCTCTAAAGCTGAAGGTCTATCAATTTCTACTTCCAGTATCTTGGCTGAACGCTTAATTACTAAGGTTAAATCTTCCTGGCTATAGAAATCAAAATGAAAAAATAATCCAAACCTTCCCCTCAAAGGAGCGCTTAAAAGCCCTTCACGGGTAGTAGCCCCGATAAGAGTGAAAGGTTTAAGATTAAATTTTATACTTTTAGCATAAGGACCTTTATCAATCACAAAATCTATCTGGAAATTCTCCATTGCTGGATACAAGAATTCTTCAACAACCTTGGAAAGACGATGAATTTCGTCAATAAATAAAATATCTCCTCTTTCTAAATTAGTAAGTATCCCTATTAAATCTCCAGCCCGTTCAATAGCCGGACCAGAAGTAGCCATCAATTTTGAAGATAGTTCAGTGGCTATACAGTAAGCAAGAGAAGTTTTCCCTAACCCTGGAGGACCAGCAAGTAAAATATGTTCTAAAGGCTCAGACCTCCTCTTAGCTGCCTCTATAGCTATCTTTAAAGAAGAAACTATATCTTTCTGACCTACAAACTCAGAAAGATTCCGCGGTCTTAAAGAAAGATTAAACACGAAATCTTCGTCAGTCTCAGGAGGAATCCCAATTTTTTTAAGCTCTATTTCTTTTTCTTTAAATTTAGACATAAGCCTTATTAAACCTGGCAATTACTATCTTCCCAAACAGACCTTCCTGAAAAGCCGAAATCTCTTTGAGGCGAATAAGCTCTAATATTGCTAAAAAGAAGGCAACTATCTCCAGTTTATTCTTAGCTTTCTTAAAAAGTTCACCCAACTCAACTTTTTCTTCTACCAAAAGAAGATGGAGTATATCGTGAATCTTCTCTTCTACAGTAAACTCATCTTTTATAACTTCTAAAAATACCTCCTTGGGAATATCCTTTAAGACAGACTTAAAAGCAGAAATTAAATCAAAAATGCTGGCTTCAAAATAAACTTCCTCGGGATTATAATTTAGTAAACTATCAGGCCTTCTTAAATATTTAAGACGTTCTGTTTCTTTCTCTTTTAAAAATTTAGCTGCTTGTTTATATTTTTGATATTCTAAAAGTCTTCTCACCAGTTCCTGACGGGGGTCTTCTTCTTCGGTTGTTTCTTCAGGAGAAGGAGGTTTAGGTATAAGTAAACGAGACTTTATCTGAATCAAAGTAGCTGCCATAACTAAATACTCTGAGGCTATATTTATATCCAATAACTTCATTAATTCTAAATATTCTAAATACTGCTGTAAAACCAAAGCTATGGGGATATCTTTTATATCGATGTGATTCTTTCTAATGAGATAAAGGAGCAAATCTAAAGGCCCTTCAAATATCTCCAGCTTTATTTTCATAAACCTATTATCCTCTTTACCTGGACTAAAGTCTTTTTTGCTTCTTGAGAAGCCTTCTCTCTTCCTTCCTCTATAAGAGACAACAATTTTTTTCTATCTTGGAGAAGGGCCTTCTTTTTTTCTCTCTTAGGAGCTATAAACTTACAAAGTTCTTCAGCCAAGATAGATTTACATTCTGTACAGCCCTTTTCTGCCTGAGTACACCAATTAAATACCTCTTTCTGATAAACAGGGAAAAATGCTTTATAATAAGAATAAACATTACATACTTCAGGTCTGCCGGGGTCTTTACGCCTTATCCTCTGGGGGTCAGTAAACATACTCATTACTTTTTCTTTTATAACTAAGTCTTCTTCAGAAAGGTAGATACAATTATTATAACTTTTACTCATCTTCCTTCCATCTAAACCTAATAACCTTCGAACTTCAGTCAAAAGAGGTTGAGGCTCAGGAAATATCTCCTGGTGATAAAGAAAATGAAATCTCCTGAGAATCTGGCGGGTTAATTCTAAATGAGGTAGTTGATCCTCTCCAACTGGAACAAAGTCAGCTTTATAAATCAGAATATCTGAAGCCTGAAGTACTGGATAACCTAAAAAGGCATGGGTATTGATTTCTCTGGTTTTAAGTTGAGAAATCTGTTCTTTAAAAGTAGGGCATCTATACAACCAGCCTAAAGGGGTAAGCACAGAAAAGACCATAAATAATTCCAGATGTTCTTTTACTTCAGACTGAATAAATATTACCGCTTCTTCCGGAGAAATACCCCAGCTTAACCAGTCAGCTATATTATCTAAAGCTGTCTCTCTTATTGAAGTAGGGTCTTTATATTCGCTCATTAAAGCATGCCAGTCAGCTACCATAAAAAAACACTCATAATCTTTCTGCAGATCTACCCATTTAGAAAGAGTACCAGCCCAATGGCCTAAATGGAGCTTTCCTGTAGGCCGCATCCCGCTCAATACTCTCTTTTTACTTTTTTCTCCCATTTCTTACAATTAAAGCTGGAGTCTGCGGGTTTTAACTTCTTCAGTGAAAACTTCGATCACATCTTCTTCTTTAATATCATTAAAGCCCACCCCTACCCCACACTCAAAACCCTCTAAAACTTCTCGGACATCATCTTTAAATCTCTTAAGAGAAGAAACTCTTCCTTCAAAAACTACTTCACCTGCCCTTAAAACTCTACAGGAAGCATTTCTCACCATCTTACCTTTCTCTACTATACAGCCAGCAATCACGCCAGCTTTAGAAAGCTTAAATACCTTCCTTACTTTAGCTCTTCCCAAAAAGAGCCGCTCTATCTCAGGCTCAAGCAACCCTTCTAAGGCTGATTTTACTTCTGATATTAATTCATAGATAATCTGATAAGTCTTAATCTGAATATTTTTTTCCTGAGCTTTTTTAGAAGCTTGAGGCTCTATGTTTACTTTAAAACCTAATATTAAAGCGTCAGAAGCATCAGCTAATATTACATCAGAGAGATTAACCACCCCTACCCCCTTATGGAGAATCTTAATCTCTATAGAGGGAACTTCTATCTTTTTTAAGATATCTTCAATTGCCTCTAAGGTTCCGTAAGTATCAGCCTTTATAATTACTTTGAATTCTTTAAGCTCTTGTCTCTTAATCTTCTCATAGATATTCTCCAATCTTACGTGTTCAGGAATTACTTTTTCCTCTTTCTTCTCTTTCCTCTTTTCCACAATCCTAATTGCTTCTTTTTCCTCAGGAACAACTATAAATCTTTCTCCAGCAGAAACTAATCCTCCCAAACCCACTAATTCCACCGGCATAGAAGGATAGGCTTCTTTTAAAGAATTACCCCGGTCGTCTCTCAACAACCTCACTCTACCCCATTGATCAGCACAAACTACTACATCTCCTACCCTGAAAGTACCCTGTTGAACTATTACTGTGGCTACTGGACCTAACCCTTTAGAAAGTTTTGATTCTAATACTACCCCTAAAGCCGGGCGCTGATAATCTGCCTTTAATTCCAGCAATTCTGCTTCTAAAAGAAGCATTTCTAAGAGTTCATCTATTCCTTCTCCTGTCTTGGCTGAAACTAAAACTGTAATGGTCTGGCCTCCCCAATCTTCAGGACTAAGGCCTAATTTAGAAAGTTGCTGTTTTACCATGTCGGGTTGAGCCTGAGGTTTGTCTATCTTGTTTATAGCCACTACTATAGGCACTCCCGCGGCTTTAGCGTGACTTACAGCCTCTTCAGTCTGAGGCTTCACTCCTTCATCAGCAGCCACTACTAAGACTACAATATCAGTAAGATTAGCTCCTCTGGCCCGCATAGAAGTAAAAGTTTCATGGCCAGGAGTATCAATAAAAGTAATCTTACCCTTAGGAGTCTCTACCTGATAAGCTCCTATATGCTGGGTAATCCCACCTGTCTCCTTCTCAGTAAGTCTGGACTTTCGGATAAAATCTAAAAGAGAAGTTTTGCCATGGTCAATATGCCCCATAAGGGTGACTACCGGAGGCCGGGGCTTAGCTCTACTTTCGTCAAGAATCTCTTTTTCAATAAGTTCTTCTTCTAAAGAAGCCTTCTCTTTAAGAGTAAATCCTAACTGGTAAGCTAAACCCTTAGCTAATTCCTGATCTATATTCTGGTTTATATTTAAAAACTTCCTCTTCCTAAGAAGGAGTTGAACGATTTCTGAAGGCTTTTTACCCAGTTTTACTGAAAAATCCTTAACAGTAAGAGGAAATTCCACCTCCACAATATTTTTACTAATCTCTTTCTCTTTAAGAGTTTTAAATTCTTCCTTAATAATCTGGGCAGTTTCTTCATCTATAATAGAAAGATGGCTTTTAACTGGGAAATTCATCTCTTTAAGTTTTTTAAGAAACTCTTTAGAATCTAAACCTAACTCTTTTGCTAATTCATAAACTCTCATCTTCCCCGCATCTTTTTAGCCTGTTCAATAATTTCCTCGGCTTTTCTCTTACCTATCCCTTTTATCTGGGATAAATCCTTAATGTCAGCCCTGGCTAAGGAATCTAAACTTTGAAAACCTGCTTTTATTAAATTCTCTACAGTCCGAGTTCCTACTCCTTTCAACTTATGGAGTTCTTCTGCCTCTTTCTCTATCTCCTCTTTAGAACGGATATCCAATTCCCAGCCAGTAAGTCGGGAAGCCAGCCTCACATTTTGACCACCTTTACCAATAGCCAAAGAAAGCTGGCTCTTATCCACTACTACTAAGGCTCTCCTTTCTTCTTTATTTAAGACTATCTTACTCACTTCAGCAGGAGAAAGGCTTTCTCTTATAAATCTCTGGGGATCCTCTGAATATCTAACTATATCTATTTTTTCTCCTTTTAATTCTTGAACAATATTCTTTACTCGCGAGCCTCTCATCCCCACACAGGCTCCCACACAATCTACTTTTTCGTCTTTAGAATAAACTGCTATTTTAGTTCTATCGCCAGCATCTCTGGCTATAGACTTTATCTCTACAATACCTTCGTAAATTTCAGGAACCTCCAGCTCAAATAATTTCTTAACAAAATTAGCCATCCTTCGGGAAGCTATAACCTGGGGGGTTCTATCTTTTTTTACTTCTAAACAATAAGCCCTTACTCTCTCTCCTAATTTAAAACTATCTAAAGGAGAAAGTTCTCTTTTGGGAATAATTGCTTCGGTCTTTCCCAAAAGGTCTAAAACGACTCCGGCTTTCTCAAATCTATAAACTGAACCAGAAATAAGTGAACCTACTTTGTCTTTAAACTCATTAAAAATAACCTCTTTTTCTGCTTCTCTAATTTTCTGAATTATAACCTGTTTAGCAGTCTGAGCAGCAATTCGGGCTAAACTTTCGGAAAGGATCTCTTCGCCCCCCACAAAAGCCCTAATCTTTCCGCTTTCAGGGTCAATCTTTACAGAAATTTCTGCCGAAGGATTAGTTATCTTAGCAATCTTCCTGGCCGCTACAACTAAAGCCTGTTCTATAGCCTGAATAAGCTTTTCCTTCTGAATACCCTTCTCTCTTTCTATCTGTTCCAGTATTGCTAATAACTCTCCATCCATTTTTATTCCTCCTCAGAGTTGTTCCCATAATTTACTCTCTGGGTAGCTTTTCTAATCTTAACTAAAGGAATGGATAAATTTCCCTCCTTTGTTTCTAAGAGAACCTCTCCTTTGAATACATCTATTCCAGAAACCTTGCCTTGAATAGGCTTTTTAAGGTCTTGATCCTGAAACCAAATATTAATTTCTCTTCCTCTTACTCTCAAAAAATCTTTAAGAGTCTTGAGTTCCCTCCTAACTCCCGGAGAAGAAACTTCTAAAATAAAAGGGCTCTCTAAAAAATCTTCCTTGTCTAAATAATTAGATAATTTTTTGTTTATATATTGGCAATCCTCTAAAGTTATACCTCCTTCTTTAAAATCTATTAATATCCTCAAAAAAAGCCTTCCCTTATTATAGAAGAGTCTAAGTTCAAAAACTTCAAACCCTTCTTTTTCCACAAGAGGAGTGATTTTCTCCTTAAGAAAAGCCTGTTTCTCCTGTAAGGAATTCATCCAAAAATCTTTACCTGTTCTAACTTTATCTTATTCCGGAAAGAAAAATATTCCTTTCTTTATTATCAAATATTCTTTTTTTCAACCCTCTCTTAGTCTTCTCTTTAATCAAGTTTAACTTTTCCATTTTTCTCTCTCAGAGAATTTATTAAAGGCTCTAAATAATTTTTTTTATCTATCAAAAGCTTCTTTTTATCTCTTCTCCGGATAAATTCTAATTTATCTTCAGAAAAATTCTTTTTTCCCACCACTATTAAATAAGGTATACCTATTAAGTAGGCGTCCTTAAATTTTACTCCCGAATATTCGGCTCGCTCATCTAATAATACCTGAAAACCTTGCTGACTAAGGGTATTATAAACCTGGAAACAAAAAGAAAGAATTTCTTCTTCCTCAGGGTTAAGACAGACTATCTCTATATCAAAAGGAGCTATACTTTCTGGCCAAATTATCCCTTCAGAATCATAATTTTGTTCTATTACTCCTGAAAGAAGCCTACTTACTCCTATTCCGTAACAACCCATAACAATAGCCAATCTTTTACCTTCCTCATCTAAAAAATAAGCTCCTAACTTTTCTGAATAAATAGTCCCCAACTTAAAAATATGGCCTAACTCTAACCCCTTCTTCTCTAAGTAATCTCTGCTCTTACACTTAGGGCAGGTGTCTTTATCTCTAAAATAAAAACCACAATTTCTACATTGAAAAAAGTTATCTTCTCCTGAAGAACTCTCTATTAAAAACTCACAAGAAGCACTCCCTCCAATAAAACCCACATCAGCGGAAAAAACTAAAGGTTTAAGCCCACACTCTTTAAATATCTTCTCATAAGCTGAGTACATACTCTGATAACTTTTTTCTAAACCCTCTTCATTCTTATCAAAACTGTAGGCATCCTTCATTATAAACTCACAACTTCTAACCAGCCCTCCTTTGGGTCTTAGCTCGTCTCTAAACTTAGTCTGAATCTGATAAAGAATTAAAGGAAGCTCCCTATAAGAAGAAACATATTTACTCACTAAATCAGTAATCACCTCTTCATGGGTAGGCCCCAGACAGAGAATTCTTCCTCTTCTGTCTTTAAACTTAATCATAACCTCCCCTAAAAGGTCAGATCTTTTAGTCTTCTGCCATAGCTCTAAAGGTTGAAGAGCAGGAAGTAAAACCTCATAAGCACCTAAACTATTCATATTCTTCCTTACCACAGCTTCTATCCTCCTTAAAACTCTCAAACCTAAGGGAAGATAGGAATATATCCCTGATGCTAAAGGAGAAATAAGACCTGCTTTTAAAGAGAATCTAAAAGAGACAGACTCTTCTTTTACTTCTCTTAAAGTGGGAATAAAATATTTGGAAAAAAGCATTTTTATTCTAACTCTTATTTATTGGTTCAAATAATTCTTTAGACACTTTAACTCCCATCTTATCAAATTTAGATAAAAAAGTAGGCAAAACTCCTGTAGGAGAAAAAAATCCTCTCACTTCTCCCTGAGGAGTTATCTCTTCTTGAGTAAAAGAGAATAAATCCTTGATAATTATATTATCTTCAGAATCTAAACCAACAATCTCACTTATCCGGGTAATCTTTCGAGAGCCATCTACCAGCTGCTCCTGTTGAACCACTACTTCTAAACCCTGGGTAATCTGCCTTCTGATTGCCCAAACAGGCAGATTTACTCCGGAATAAAAAACCATTGTCTCTAACCTACTAACTACATCTTCAGGTGAAGAAGCATGGATTACTGCCAAAATACCCCTATGCCCACTATTTGAAGCCTGAAGGAAATCTAAGGCTTCCTGGCCTCTTATTTCTCCTAAGATAATCCGGGAAGGCCTCATCCTTAAAGTATTTATAAATAAATCTCTTATAGTAACTTCTCCTTTACCCTCTACATTAGGAAGCCGGGTTAAAAGTCTTACTACATGCTCCTGTCTAAGATGTAATTCTAAAGCATCCTCAATAGTTATAATTCTCTCTGAAGGCTCAATATAAGAAGATAAAGCTTCTAAAGTGGTAGTCTTTCCCACGCCAGTGGCCCCAGAAAAAATCATATTGATTTTAGCTTTTATACAAGCTTTAAGAAAATGAGCCATTTTTTCATCTAATGTCCCTAAGTTTATTAAGTCTTCCAAAGATTCTATTCTTTTCAAAAATTTTCTGATAGTTAATGCAGGCCCTTCCACAGATAAAGGAGGCAATATCACATTAACCCTTGAGCCATTCTCCAAAGAAAAATCTACATAAGGGAAAGACTCATCTACTCTTCTTCCAGTAGGTCTTATCATCTTCTCAATAATATAACGAAGGTGCTGTTCATTATCAAACTTAACCTCAGTTAAAAACTTTTTACCTTTTTTCTCTGCATAGACCTGGTAAGGGCCATTAACCATAATTTCAGTAACTTCTTCATCCTCCATAAGCTTTTGAAGAGGACCCCACCCTAACACGTCATTAATTATTTCTGAGATAAGAGTCTCCTTATCTTTATCAGAGATAGTTATCTGTCTTTCCTTCTTTAAACTTTTAAAAATATCCTCCATTTTAAAGGTTATCTCTTCTTCACTAAAAGAACTTCTATCTTTTCCCCAATTTAAAAATAAACTTTCCCTGAGAATCTTTTTAAGTTCAGTTTTATCCATCATAATTCCTTTTTAAAAAATACCAAAGAGTATCTAAAGAGTCCTTCTCCTCAATAGCCTTAATTATTTTACCTCTCTTAAAAAGAAGGGCCCTCCTTCCAGCAAAAGCTAAGCCTAAGTCTGAGGTACTTGCTTCTCCGGGGCCATTTACTGCACAGCCCATAAGAGCAACTTTTATGTTTTTATTATACAGACTATCTCTGTTCTTATAAACCATTTCTTTAAATTTCTCTACCTTTTTCTTTAAATCTACCTTACACCGCGAACAAGTAGGACAGGATATTATTTCAGGATAAAATTGCCCTTTTCCTAAAGATTGGAGTATCCAGCCAGCAGTTCTTACTTCCTCCCAAGAAGAAGAATTCAAAGAAACTCTTATAGCTGAACCTATACCCTGATATATAAGAATCCCCAGAGTAAGAGAACTTTTTATTAAACCCTCATAAAGAGGGCCAGTAGCAGTTAAACCTAAATGAATGGGGTAAGGCAACTTCTTATAAAGAATCTGATTAGCTAAAATTGTAGCTAAACAAGAATCAGCCTTAGCTGAAACCATTATTTTCCTAAAGTCTAAACTCTCCAAAAATTCTACATAAGAAAAGATCTTCTTAACCATAGCCTGGGCTAATTCCCTGCTACCCATCTTTTTTTTAAATCCTCCGGAATTAACACCTACTCTTACAGGCGTAGATTTTTCTTTAGCCAGCTTTGCAATCTTTGTTAGCTGAGGTTTTCTATAGATATTTAAAGGGTTTAATCTTAAACAATCTACACCCTTCTCTAAAGCTGAGAGAGCTAACCTATAGTTAAAGTGAATATCTGCTTCTAAAGGGACATCTATTAAATTTCTCAACCAGTCTATTACCTTTAAATCTCCCTCTTTTTCTATAGCTACCCTCAAGATTTGGCAACCTTCTTGTTTAAGGAGTTTAACCTCTTTTAAAAAGTTTTTGTTATCTTCTAAGGAAGACTTAATCATTCCTTTTATAACTATAGGATTTTTGCCTCCTAATTTTAAATTACCTACTCTTATAACTTTTTTCTCCATTATTTACTAAATATTTTAGAACCAAACCTTACAATATCATTATAGAGAACAAAGAATATTAAAAGAAAAATAAAAGACATCCCTATCTTAGTAATTATCTCCTCTGTCTTCAATGAAAGAGGTTTTCTTCTTATCTTCTCTAAGCCTAAGAGAAAAAGGTGCCCTCCATCTAAAACTGGCAAGGGTAAAATATTAAAAATCGCCAAACTCATACTTAAAACCGCCATAAGGTGGAGCACAGAAGAAAGCCCCCAGCTTACAGCCTGCTTAGTAATATAATATATACCTAAAGGACCGGTAAGAGTCTCTCTAAAGGGAAGAGCCCCTATTATTATATAGAATAAAGCCTTAAAAGTAAGAAAAGTGAGTTTGAGTAAACTCAAACTTCCCTTTATAACCGCTTTTAAAGGAGAGTATCTTAACTTAACCACCTCTTGGGAAGGATAAATTCCGATAAAAGAAAAGGCTCTCTTTCTTCCCAACAAGTCTTTTACTTCTTCTTTCTTAGGAGTAATGGTAAATCTCAATTTTTCCCCATTTCTTAAAACTACTACCTCCATCTGTCTGAGGTTAGTATTATGAACTATTTCAGTTATATCCTGCCAGGTTTTTGTAGGTTTGCCCTCTACTTCCAAGATTATATCCTGCTCTTTAATTCCGGCTTTTTCCGCTGGCCAGCCGGATTTAAGTTTTCCCACCCGGTTAGAAGGAAATTCTACGCCGGTGAAGAAAACAAGACAGAATAAGACCCAACTAAATAAATAATTAAATAAAGGACCAGCTAATATTATCTTAGCTCTTGCTCCTAAAGGTTTAGATAGAAACTCCCAAGGTTTTCCCTGATGCTCCTGGTGTTCAAAACCAGCTAACTTAACATAACCTCCCCACAAAATAAGAGATATATAAAGGTCAAATGTTCTGAACTTAAATTTAGCTAAGGGAGGCCCAAACCCAATGGAGAAAACTTCTACTTTTACTCCTGAAGCCTTAGCTAAAAGAAAATGCCCCAGTTCGTGAACCACTACTAAAATTCCCAAAATAAGAATAAATATCAGCACACTCATACTTTTTAAACTAAATCTAGAAGACTAATTCTTTTACTTTTTCTTTAGCCCAAGCTTCCCAATAATAAACATCTTCTAAAGAAGTAATCTCTCCTGGTTTATGCTTGGCAATTACTCTTTCTATAATCTTAGGAATGTCCGAAAAACTAATTTTCTCCTTAAGATAAAAGTCTACCGCTTCCTCATCGGCAGAAACTAAAACTGTAGGGAAACTTTTTTCTTTTTTAGCTACAAAATAAGCCAAATTAAGTAGAGGAAATTTTTTATAATCAGGCAGAAAAAATTCTAAGCCTTTTATCTTATCTAAAAGAAGCTTCTTCCCTTTTAAAGAAAAATTATCTATTCCCAATCCTGAAGAAATAGGTATTCTCATATCGGGATAAAACATACAGGAAATTAAGCTCTTATCTCTCTTTTCCAAAAAGGCATGGACTACTGATTGAGGATGAATAAGTATCTTTATATTTTCTGAGTCTATATTAAATAACCTCCTTATCTCTATCACTTCAAAACCCTTATTCATAAGGGTGGCTGAATCTACTGAGATTTTCTTGCCCATCTTCCACACTGGATGTCTTATTGCCTCTTCAGCTTTAACATTCTTAATAATCTCTTTAGGCTTATCCCAGAAAGGACCTCCTGAAGCTGTAAGATAAACAGAGAGAATATCTTCTCTCTCTTCTCTCTTAAGAAGATTAGATACCGCCCAGGCTTCGCTATCTACAGGAAAGAGTTCAGTATTCTCATTCTTCGCTCTCTCTTTTATAATCTCACCTGCAGAGATAATTGCTTCTTTATTAGCTAAAAGAACTTTTTTAGCTCTCCCCAAGCAAGAAAACAAAGGCTTAAGGGCAGAAAGACCAGGCACTCCTAAAACTAAAATATCACATTCTTTCCTAGAGAGTTCCTCTAAGCCTTCTTCTCCGGCTAATATCTTCAGGCCTTTATTAATTTTGAGAGCTTTAGCCTTTCCTTTATCTAAAATACTTACGTAAGAAGGCCTAAATTCCTCTATCTGCTTATTAAGAAGAGAAGTATTTTTTCTCGCTGAAAGGCCTATTACTTCAAACTTATCAAGATTTTCTTTTACGACCTTTAAAGTAGCTCTCCCAATAGAACCTGTGGAACCTAAAATAATTATTCTTTTCATCCTTATTTTTGTTTTTTACTTGAACAGAAGATGATAAAAGGAAATATTTTTAAACATAGTAATATAAAAATAAAATACTGGTGCAGAAAAAATTAAACTATCAATAATATCCAATACTCCTCCCATACCTTGTAAAATCCTTCCTGAATCTTTAACCTGGCAATCTCTCTTTAACAAAGACTCAAATAAATCTCCTAACTGACCAACTACTCCTAAAATTAACCCCAGTCCCATAACTTGGAAAATAGTAAAATTATCAAGCCAAGCTCTAAATAACAAGGCAAATATTACACTAAAAACTAATCCTCCTATTGCTCCCTCTATAGATTTATTAGGGCTTACTCTTTTTAGTAAGGAGTGTCTTCCCCAAAGACTACCTATAATATAAGCTCCTAAATCCTGGGCTTTAACTACTAAAATCAAAAATCCTAAAAGAAAGACTCCTCCTTCTAAATTTCTAATTCTTAAGATAAAGCTAAAACACCAAGAAACATATAAAACTCCAAAAACTGTTGCTGAAATAGAAAGAACCGTATCCTGATTTTCTTTGCGAGTCAACTCCAACAAGAAAAGTATAAACAAACCACAGAGTACTAAAAATAATTGCCATTCACGGGTGATAGGAAATTGAAAAAATATAGAAATAGGGATAAAAGCACCCAATATCAGCCCAAAAAACTTAAACAGCCTTACCTTCTTTTTCTCAATCATCAAGAAGAATTCCCAAAGCCCGATAAGAATAAAGAGAAGAACTGTTAAAAGACATAGAGGTCTAAAAATTATAGAAAGAACAGTTATCCCTATTAAGGCTAAACTACTTCTAATCCTCTTAGCCACCATCCCTCAACCCTCCAAACCTCCTCTTTCTCTGAGAAAAAGCCTCCAAAGCTTTATCAAAATCAACTTCATTAAAATCTGGCCACAAAGTCTCAGTAAAATAGAGTTCAGAGTAAGCTAACCTCCAGAGAAAAAAATTACTGATTCTCTCTTCTCCCGCAGTTCTAATCAATAAATCTAAGTCAGAAATAAAAGGGCTATAGAGATAACTTTTAAACTTATCTTCATTTAGAGGTAAGTTAAATTTTTTTTCTTGATAATCTAAAATGATACTATTTACAGCGTCTACAATTTCAGCTCTTCCTCCGTAATTTAAAGCTATATTCAGAATAAAATCTTTATTATCTTTTGTAAGTATTACTGCTTCTTCTATCTGACTTACTAAACTCAGGGGTAAACCCTCTCTTCTTCCCATTACATTCAAACCCACTCCTCTATCTTTCATTTCCTGCTTATTTTTTATTAAGTATTCTTCTAAATAGGAAAATAAAAAATCAACTTCTTGCTTAGGCCTCTTCCAGTTTTCAGTAGAAAAAGCAAATAAGCTCAGAATTTTTACCCCCTTCTTCTGGGCATATTTAGAAATCCTCTCTACATTTTCTATTCCTTTGCGATGACCAAAATTCCTGGGCAAACCCCTCCTTTTAGCCCAGCGTCCATTTCCATCCATAATTATCCCTACATGCTCAGGAAAAGCCATCTTCTACAAAAAAAGGGGCTCTCCAGCCCCTTCTTCCAGAAATCAATAAAAAAGAAGTAACTTCTCTCCTTAAGGAGTATCCCTTTTTATTAATTCTTCACTTAGATTTTCCTCTAATTTCGCCTTTAATCTCTTTAATTTTTCTATCTCTAACTTTAATTCTCCAATTACCTTCTCTTTAGAGGCTAAAACTTCCTTGGTAGAATTAAGTTGGTTTTCTAAATTCTCTATTTTCTTTAAGAGATTGCCTTTTTCCTTTTCTAAACTGTCTACTCTTTCTTCTGCCTTTATCCTCAAACTTTTTTCTCTAGAAGAATATTTATGAGCCTTATTAAGCTGATAGCCTAAAGAGAAAACCACAATTAATAAAAGTACAATAACCCCTGCTAAAAATCCTAAAATTGACGAATCCCTCATCTAACCTACCTCCTTAAATTTTTACCCCGCACCATTAGAAAGCCACGCTTACACCCTCTCCAGACAGAGAGTTAAGCCGTAGTCGGGGTTTACTTAAAAATCTCTTCTTTGGATTCTGGTTTTTCCATCTCTAATTTTTTTACCAAACGAGGAAGGACTACTATTTCTACCCGACGATTTAACTGCCTTCCTTCAGGAGTATCATTGGAAGCTACCGGCCTATATTCTCCATAACCAATAGCTGAGAGACGAGCAGGACTTATTCCTTTCTCCTCCAAATAATGTAAAACACTTAGAGCCCGGTGAGTAGATAACTCCCAGTTAGATTTCCAGCCCGAATATTTTATAGGCTGATTATCAGTATGACCTTCTATGCCCACATTATGACTTCTAAGTTCCTCCTTTAAAATTTTAGCCACCTTATCTAATATAGGAAAACTCTCCTGACGAAGCTCAGTCTTCCCCGAATCAAAAAGAACCTCTGCTAAAACCGTAATAACTAAACCTCTCTCTTCCATCTTAAGTTTTACTTCTTTATCTTTTATCTCTTTAGAAAACCTTTCCTCTAACAAACTCTTCGCAGACCTAAGCTCAGTTAACTCTTGCTCTAACTGCTTTATCTTTTCTAAATCTGAACGCCGACCCTTCTGAATCACTAAAGCACATCCTGATAGATAAGTAATAACTAATAAACAAACACTTATTACGCTAAATATCCTAAAATACTTCATAATCCACCCCTTATTTGCCAACATCTTACCACAACCCCTCTAAATAGTCAAGTTATTTAACCCTGAAGCTTATATTAACCGGGTCTATTTTAAAAGCAAATCTAACCCCATTTATCCCTTTGTAAAAATATCAGCTAATTCTTCCTTTTCTTTTTTGCTAATGAATTAACTTTTCTTCTTCTCCCACCTCAAAAGTTCAATAACTTTAGCTAAAGTTGAACCTTGGTCTATTTCTTCTCTCAATCTATTTTCCTGTTCTAAAATACCCATTGCCCGATTAGTGGTCTCTATTAGAATATTCTTAGGAATGACTACTAAACCATCATCATCACCTACTATATAATCTCCAGTCTCAATTCTCACTCCTTCAATTACTAAAGGCACTCCTATTTCTCCCAAACCCTTAGGCTCGCCAGCAGTAGGAGTAATCAACTTAGTAAATACTGGGAACTTCAACTTCTTGATTTCTTTAGTATCGCGAACTCCCCCATTTATTACTACCCCCGAAAGCCCCTTCTGAAGAGCTCCGTGAGTAGCCAACTCTCCCCAAACTGCTGGAGGCTGACCTCCAGCATCTATAACCAAAACATCACCTTTATCAGCTAAATCTACTGCCTCTACTGGCTTTGCCCAGTCTCCGGGATAAGTCCTCACTGTTAAAACCTTACCTGCTATCTTTATCCCGGAAAATAAAGGGAAAAGGGTCTCTACCTCTCCACTCCTGTGGAGAGCATCAGAAATATTGGGAGTAGAAACTTTCTTTAAAATCTTTTCTACTTCCGTAAGTCTTACCCTTTTAAAGAACTCGCTCTTTATCTTTTTCTTTTCAAACAGAGCTTCTTTAATTTTCTTTGCTTCCTTAAAAGGAGATTTAGCCTTAGTTATTGAACCCCCTACTACTATAATACTTGCTCCTGATTTAACTGCCTGATAAGCTGTTTCTGAATTTATGCCGCCGGCTACTCCTACCGGAATATTTACTGCTTTTACTACCTTCTTTAACCCTAAAAAAGGGTCTTTTCCCTGCATCTGCTCATCAATAGAAGTGTGAACTCCTACAAAATCAGCACCTATAATTTCAGCCTCTCTTGCTCTTTTCTCTAACTCTTCTTCTTTTACTTCTATTAAATCAACCCAAATTTTTGCTCCGTAATTTTTCCCTGCCCGGATACATTCTTTAAGAGTAGAATCAGAAGCTAATCCTAAAACACAAACAATATCTGCTCCTGCCTTAGCACAGGCTTCTACTTCTATTCTTCCTACATCAATAGTTTTAACATCAGCAACTAAAGTGACTTTGGGAAATTCTTTTCTTAAAGCTCTTAAAGCATCTAAACCTTCACTCTTAATTAGAGGAGTGCCTGCTTCTAACCAGTCCACTCCAGCCTTTACTGCTTCTTTAGCTATCTTAAGAGCTCTCTCTAAGTTTAAAAAATCTAAGGCTAACTGTAAGATAGGGATTTTTAACTCCATAATTAAACTATTCTCCAATAATTTGAATAATTAAAGTTCTGGAACGCGGACGATTATCAAAATCAATAAAGACAATCTGCTGCCAGGTGCCTAAGGTAAGTCTTCCTTTAGAAAAGGGTACAGTTAAAGAAGGGCCAATTAAAGCTGAACGGATGTGAGAAAAACCATTCCCATCCTGCCATCTCCGATTATGCTCATAATCTCCTCTTTGAGGGGCTATAACTTCTAAAGCCTTCTTAAGATCAGAGATGAGGCCGGGCTCATACTCTAAAGTAGTTAAACCTCCAGTTGAACCGGGAACAAAAACTGTTAATATACCTTCCTTTAAATTTGTCTCCTCTAAACTCTTCTGAACTTTTTCAGTAATATCAATAATATCAGTAAACCCTTTTGTCCTTAAAGAAATCTCTTCTCTAACTACCATAACTCTTAACTATTATTATTTACAGGCACCTAAATAAGATGCCTAACAAATTACCAGTATTTACTGCCTTATGTAAACCACTAGTTGCAAGCTTGCCTAAATGTTTTTAATATTTCTCTATTACTTCCCATTCTCAAAATACTACCAACACTATACATTCAGACCAAGCCTGCTCCTTTTAAAACACCAGGAACATACCTACCCCAGCCTAAAGGCATAATATGAATACCCTGACACAAAGGCTTAAGCTTTCTAATAAGTCTTACTGCTATCTCTATTGATTTTTTGGGTCTGTCTTCTTTAGAAAGAGAAGCCATCTCCTCTATCAACTCCTGAGGCACATTTATTCCGGGAACATTCTCATTCATATACTTAGCCATCTTAGCAGATTTTAAAAGAACTATACCAGCTAATATGGGAACTTTTAAATCCTTTACTTTCTCTACAAACTTAGCAAACTTATCAACCTCATATACAGGTTGAGTCTGAAAAAACCGCGCACCTGCGGATATTTTCTTCTTCATTCTTATAATCTCAGGTTCTAAAGGCTCTATTCCCGGATTAACTACTGCGCCCAAAAATAACTGAGGCTTACCTTCTAAGGGATTCCCTGCCATATCTTCTCCCTCATTAAGCCTTTTAGCTGCCTCTAATAATTGGACTGAATCTAAATCGTAAACAGGTTTTGCCTGAGGATGGTCTCCTAAAGCAGGGTGGTCGCCGGTTAAACACAAAACATTCTCAACTCCCAAAACATAAGCACTTAATAGATCCGATTGGAGAGCAAGTCTATTTCTGTGCCGGGTTACTAACTGATAAACTGGCTCAATCCCTCTTTCTTTTAAAAGATGACAAACCGCTAAAGAACCCAGTCTCATTACTCCTGACTGAATATCAGTAACATTTATAGCAGTAACTCTTCCCCTTAACTTATCTGCCTCTTCTAAGTAAGGCTTTATATTTACTCCTTTGGGAGGGCCAATCTCAGAAGTTATCACAAATTCGCCTTTCTCTAACTTCTCTTTTAAAAGACTCATTCTCCCTTTCTACTTTTCTCAAACCTACTAAAAACTTAAACAATTCTTAAATTTTATTTAAAACCTTTAGCCTGAAGAATAATTTCAGTAACTTCTCTTACTGCTCCTTTGCCTCCTTTATTTTCAGTTACAAAATCAACTGTTTTCTTAAGGTCTTCGGCTGCATCGTTAACTGCAATTGAGAAGCCTACTCTTTTGGCTACTTCTATATCAATAAGGTCATCTCCCACAAAAGCAACTTCTTCCAAACCTACTTTATATTTTTTAATTATCTTATCTAAAACTTCTTCTTTGGGATACCCTGAAAAAACATCATTTATGCCCATATCCCTGGCTCTTTTCTTTACAATCTTAGAATCTTTAGCAGTCAAAATAACCACTGGAAATCCTCTCTGAGTAAGCAAAAACACCCCTAATCCATCTTTAACATTAAAAATTCTAAGCTCTCTGCCTTTGTTATCATAAATAATACTGCCTTCAGTTAAAACCCCATCCACATCTAAAATTAAAAGTCTTATCTTTTTTGCCTTTTTTACAATATCTTCTCTAATCATTTCTTCAATTATAAAACTATGCCTGCTCTCAGTAAATCCTGAACATCTAACAACCCTACGACTCTCCCTTTTTTATCTACCACTGGAACTTCATCAATCTTTTTCTCCTCCATAATCCTCATAGCTTCAGTAGCCAAAATATCCTTACTGACTACTACCGGAGTCTTAGTCATTACTTCGTGAATCTTTCTCTTGGGAAGGTTAGGGTCTTCTTCTAAATGCCTTCTCAAATCACCATCAGTAAAAATTCCTAAAACTTTTTTATTTTTATCTATAACTACAGCTGCTCCAGCTCTGGCCTGAGTAATGGCTACTAAAACTTTAGAAACAGGGGTATCCTCTCTCACTAAAGGATTCTCTCTTCCTTTACGCATACAGTCTTCCACTCTTAACAAAAGCTTTCTCCCTAAACTCCCTTTGGGATGAAAAAAAGCAAAGTCTTTCTCCTTAAATCCTTTTAACCTTTGAAGAACCACAGCTACACTATCAGCCAAAGCCAACATTACAGTGGTAGAAGTAGTGGGAGCAAGCCCTAAAGGACAAGCCTCCCTCTCTACCTTAACATCTAAGGTTACATCCGAATATTGAGCTAAACAGGAATTTTTATTGCCGGTAAAAGAGATTATCTTTGAGCCAATTTTTTTGAGAAAAGGCAAAAGCCCCTTTATCTCTTCAGTCTCTCCACTATAAGAAAAAATAACTACTATATCTTCCTTCAACACCCTTCCTAAATCTCCGTGAACTGCTTCAGCAGGATGCAGCCAGATAGAAGTAGTCCCTGTTGAAGAAAGAGTAGCAGAAAACTTTTGAGCAATTATCCCGGCTTTACCCATCCCCGTAGCTACAACTTTTCCTTTACAGGACTTAAGAATTTCTATAGCCTTGATAAACTCTTTATTTAATCTTTCTAAAATACCTAAGATAGCTTCAACCTCAATTTTAAGAACCTCTTTTGCCCAGTCTATTATCTTCTTGTCTTTATTACTCACGGATAACCTTTCTTATTCTAAAAATATCTTTAAGAAGTTTTTCTAATGTTTTAAAATTAATAGAAGTATATTTATCAGATAAAGCTTTTTGAGGTTGAGGATGAACTTCACAAAAAATACCATCAACCCCAAAAGACACTGCTGCTCTTCCTAAAGGCACTACAAACTTTCTTTCTCCACCAGAAACTCCCCGATTAGCTGAAGGACGTTGTAAAGAATGAGTAACATCAAATATTACCGGATACCCAAAAGACTTCAAAATACCAAAAGAACGGAAATCAACTACTAAATTATTGTAGCCAAAAAAAGTCCCCCTTTCAGTAAGCAAAATGTTTTTATTATGAGTAGACTCAACTTTCTCTATTATATACTTTACATCATAGGGAGAAAGAAATTGTCCTTTTTTAATATTTATGGTTTTCTTAGTGCGAGCAGCTTCTAAGACAAGGTCTGTCTGCCGACAAAGAAAAGCAGGTATCTGAATAACATCTAAAACTTTCTCTGCTAATTTTATTTGAGTGACACAATGCACATCGCTTAACACTGGTATCTTTAGCTTATCTTTTATCTTTTTAAGAATAGTTAGCCCTTTTTCTAAACCTGGACCACGAAAAGAATTAAGTCTTGTTCTATTAGCTTTATCAAAACTGGCTTTGAATATAAAATGTAAAGGAAAATCAGCTGTAATCTCTTTAAGTTGCTGGGCAATCTTAAAAGTTAACCTTTCCTCTTCTATTACACAAGGCCCAGCAATTAAAATAAACTTTTTCTCTTCTTTAGGCATAACCTTTCTCAATTAAAACTCTTTCTACTTTTTCTAAATCTTTTTCAGTATCTACTCCGTAAGAATCAAAATTGGTAATTACTGTCTTAATCTTAAATCCAGCCTCTAAAACTCTTAATTGTTCAAGTTTTTCCGCCCTTTCCAATAAAGAAGGAGGCAAATTTTTAAATACATAGAGAAAATCTTTAGTATAAGCATAGATTCCTAAATGTTTAAAATAAGTGGGGTTAAAATCTTTATTTCTTAAAAAAGGGATGGTCGTCCGGGAAAAATATAAAGCAAAATTATCTCTATCTATTACCACTTTCACTATATTAGGGTCAGTTAACTCTTCTTCATCTTCAATCTCTTTTATAGGAGTAGTCATAGTTAGCCCCTCTCCAGAAAGCATATTTTCTACTAAAGAATCAATAACTGAAGGATGAATTAAGGGTTCGTCAGCCTGGATATTTACTACAATCCGGGTATCTATAGATGATACTGCCTCACAAATCCTTTCTGTGCCTGAAGAATGCTCAGGTGAAGTCAATACAACTTTTGCTCCAAAATTTTCAGCTTCCTCTTTTAATTCTTCACAATCAACAGCAATTATTAAGTCTTCTAAATTTTTAGCCTTTTTAGCCTGAGACCAGGTCCACTCTAAGATAGTCTTTCCTAAAACCTTTCTTAAAAGCTTACCAGGCAACCTCTGAGAAGAAAGTCTTGCCGGAATAACTCCTAACACTTCCATTTATTCTATAATTTAAGCTATCTTTTGAATATCAACCTTAGGAAAACTATTGAGTCGTTGAATAAGTTCTGAAGGAGAAACTCCAGCTACTCCTAACTTACCCACTACAATCCCCGCTGAAAGATTAGCCAAAAACCCTGCTTCTAAAAAAGAGGCTCCCACTGACAAAGCCAGAGTAAACACAGCAACAACTGTATCTCCGGCTCCCGAAACATCAAAAACTTCTAAGGCGTAAGCAGGAAAATGGAAGACCTCACCTTTCTTAAGAAAAATTCTCATCCCTTCCTCTCCTAAGGTAATTAATAAAGCTTCAGGTTTACACCTCTCTCTCAAGATATTTCCTAAAAGATTTAAGTCTTCTTTCTTCTTAACTTTAAAATTTGCTCCGTATTGGGCTTCTTTCAGGTTGGGAGTAAGAGCAGTAACTTCTTGATAATAATCAAAATGTTCTTCTTTAGGGTCAACAGTAATAACTTTTTTCTTCTTCTTGGCTAAAGAGACTAACTCTGCTAAAAGATAAGGATTTATCACACCTTTAGCATAATCCTCTATGATTATAGAAGAAAATTTATCAATATTCTTTTTTACAAAGTTTATTATCTTTCGGCTAAGATTTAAAGAAATTTCCTCAGGACTCTCCCAGTCTATTCTTACTACCTGCTGATGCTGAGCAATAACCCGGCTCTTTAAAGTAGTAGGCCTATCTTTACTCACAAATACAGATTCACTCTTTACTTTCTCTTTTTTAAGAAGAGTTAAAACTTGGTTTCCATAAAAATCTTTTCCTATTACTCCAGCCAGACTCACTTTTGCTCCCAAAGAAGAAAGATTGTAAGCTACATTTCCTGCTCCTCCTAAAAGATAATTCTCCCGGTTAGCCCAGACTACCGGAACTGGAGCTTCAGGTGAAAGCCTTTCTGCCTTACCCCAGATATAATGGTCTAAGATTATATCTCCTATGACTAAAGGTTTAGCCTTTTTAAACTTACTTATCAAATTTAGGAGTCTTTCTTTATTTAAATACTTTTTCATCTAAAAATTTAACTACTTATAATTAACTGATAAATAAGAGGATATAATTTAGAGTTCATTGAAAAGTGATTTTATCATATAAATAAGGAGTTAGCAAATCAATTTCTTGGCTAAGGAATAAACCTCCTCAGGATAAATTCTCTTTAAACACAAAAAACCCTTCTTACAGTTATGGGCTAGGCAGGGTTTACACCCTAAATCTTTATGAAAATAATAAGAATTACTACCTAAAGGCTTCCACCTCTGAGGAGAAAGGCCAGCATCATTTCTGCCAAAAATAGAAATAACTCTTAAGCCTAAGCCCCAGCCTATATGGATTAATCCCGAATCATTTCCTATAAATAGAGAAAGCCTTCGGAATAAAGAAAATATTCTGGGCAAATTTAACTTCCCCGTCAAGTCTATAAATTCCTCTTTAAAATTCTCTTTAAACCCCTCAGTTAAGTTTTTTTCTCTCTCTTCAGCAATAACTAAAATCTTTACCCCCAACTCTTTCTTCAAAAGTTTAGCTAAATGAGCAAAATAAGAAGGAGGCCATACCTTAGAAGGACAACTCGCTCCAATCCCTAAACCTACAATCCTATCTCTTTCAGCATCTAGATTGTGATTTTTAAAAAAATCTTCTGCCCATTTTTCTGAATCTTTATATACCGGGATAAAGACTTCTCGAGAGTAAACCTTAAGACCCAAAATTTTTAAAAGCTCTAAATTATAATCTAACTCGTGCTTCTCCCCCTTATCTTTCTGGTGAGGAATTCTCTTAGTAAGGAGAAAACCCATCTTCTTATCCCAGCCTACTCTTACTGGGATATTAGCAAAAAAAGTTATTAAGTGAGCTCGGTTTGTGGAATGAAGAATTATTGCCCAGTCAAATCTTTTTCTTCTTAAAGAGAAAGAAAATCTTAGAGAATTAAGCCAGCTTTTATCTTTTCCATACTTATCATAGACAATCACTTCATCTAAGTAAGGATTGCCTGCTAAGATATCTTTAGTATATGGCCTGCACATAAAAGCAATATAACTTTCAGGAAAATTCTCTCTCAAATTTCTTATAACCGGCGTAGACAAAACTACATCCCCTATTCTATCAGTCCGAACAATTAAAATTTTCTCTGGTTTAGGAAGATTGGCACTGGACATTGCTAATCTTTAATACTGCTTCTACAACTTTTTGTGGTTCCACCTTCATACACTCTTTAGTCTTAAATCTACATTGGGCTTTACCACAAGGCCGGCAGGTTAAATTTTCTCTCTTTAAAATCAAGGAATTCTCAGAATAAGGCCCATATAATTTCTCAGAAGTAGGGCCAAATATACTTACTATGGGAATATTTAAGTAACCGGCTATATGTAAGAGGCTTGAATCCACACCTAAAAAAACCTTAGCATAATTTTTTAGAAGAAAAAAAACTTCCCAAATCTCAGTCTTACCTACTAAATCAATAACATCCTCACTGAATAAACCTTTATAACAATCTCTGTCTTCTTCTCTCCCTAACAAGACTATTTTAAATTTACTTTTCAATTGATAAACTACTTCTTTTAAATAAGAAGAAGGATACTGTTTTAAAGAAGAGGCTGAACAAGTAGCTATAAATAAATAATCTTTTTCTAAAAAAAGTTTAACCCATTTTTCTTTTTCTTGAGACTCTAAAATAACTTCACTCTTTATAAGGCCATTGCTACTCTTTATTAAATTTTTAATAAGATAAAGATAATAATCTTTTTTATGGGTAGTTTTAGAAGGAATTCTCAAAAAAGGCGTGCTCTTTTTAGGGGCTAAAACAACAGGGAGAAAAGTATTTTTCAAATCTATAAATAATTCAAACTTCTTCCTCAATGAGAAAGAAAAAGCTATTTTTTCCCTCCAGCTCCACTTCTTATCAAATAACACAACTTCATCTATAAAGCTATTTCTAAACAATAAATCTTGCGTTTTCGGAGAAGCAATAGCTGTAATTTTTGCCTGAGAAAAATTTTCTTTTAAAGTATCTAAGACCGGTAAAGCCAGAATTGTATCTCCTATATTAGTAGGAAAATTAATCCCTATTGTCATCTCTAAGCTTTACTTTGTAATTAAAAAATCCTTTACTTCCTCTAAAACTTGCTGAGGAGTTATCTTTTTCATACAAAGGTTATCTTTACATTTAAGGTTATAGCAAGGAAGAAAACAGTCTTTTTCTTTGTGAATCACTTTAATAAACCCCTCTCCCCGCGGTCCACTAATTGAAGGAAGAGTAGGTCCAAATAAAGCTATAAGAGGAACCTTTAAACTAGCAGCTAAGTGCATTATCCCTGTATCAGCAGAAATAAATAAATCTACTAATTTTAATAAACCAGCTAATTCTCCTAAACTAGTCTTACCGGCTAAAATATGAGGAGTATTTCTCATCAATCTATAAATACTAAGGGCTAAATCCTCATCTTCAGCTGAACCGGTTATTAAGACTTCACTATTTAACTCCTCTATTAACCTGTCTGCAAGTTCAGCAAAATATTTCTTAGGCCACATCTTCAAAGGCCAGTTAGCCTTAGGGTGAATAACTATTTTTTTTCTCTCTGGAGAGACCCCTTCTAAGAATTTCTTAGCTTTTTGCAGATATTCTTCCTTCACAAAAAACTCTGGAGTTTTCTTAGTCTTTATACCTATGGCCTCCAAGATATTTAAGTAGTAATCCATCTTGTGGATATTTCCTGAAGGAGGGGGAATTTTTCTATTTATAAAACTAATCTTTTTACTCTTATAACCAATTATCTCTTTTATCCCTGAAAGCTTACAGATTAGAGACTTAGTAAAAGAAGGTTTAAACAAAATTGCTGTATCAATCTTTAACAAAGAAACCCTCAAAATAAGGGTTTTTAAAACTTTGGGTCTAAAAAATCTTCTGTCTTTAAAGATTATAAGTTCATCTAAAAAATGGTTATTACGAAAAACTTCTCTAACTCTTTCTTCAGCTAATACAGCTAAAAATTCCTTACCACTCTCCTTAACTGCCCTTAAAGAAGGAGAGGCTAAAAGACAATCTCCTATCCAGTTAGGCATAACTATTAATACCCTTTTCATTTCCTCTCCAAGAGTTGGCCTTCATATAAGAAGCTAAGACTTTTCTTAAAAACCACCTCTTCTTAGTAAGGCCTCCTTGCTCGTTTAAAGATATGATAAAAACCAGAAAGTTTAGCCCAAAGATTTAACCCTACATCATTATTAGTAATTTTAATTCTTTTTAAGGCAAAAATATTTTTGCCTTTTCCCCGGTTAGTAGTAAATCCACATTTATATCCTGCCTTCTCTACTATTTTTAAGGCTTCTCTGTTGAATCCTCCCAAAGGATAGGAAAAAGCATTTATTTCTCTTCCTAACATATTCTCTAGAATCTTCTTTGACAAAAATATCTCTTTCTCTAATTCAAACAGAGAAAGTGAAGGGAGATACTTGTGATTTAAAGTGTGGGAACCTATATTAACCGGAGTATTGGCAAGAATATATTTTAGGTCTTCCTCTCCCAGGTAGCCTTCTTCATTTATCTTATTAACTATTACAAAAATAGTTGCCGGAAAACCAAATTCTTTAAGAAGCTCTGCAGCCTCTAAATTATTCTTGTAACCATCATCAAAAGTAATAGCCACTACCTTACGCTCAATCTTTCTTTTTTTTATAGACTCTGCTAACTCCTCAACTAAAATAACCTTAAAACCATGCTCTTTTAAATACCTAAGCTGTTGCTTAAATATCTCTTTTTCCACCTGAGGGGTTTCAACCGGGGGAGTTCCTAAAGAATGGTACATAAGAATTGGGGGGTAATAGTTAATCTGAAGAAATAAAAAGAAAACCGAGAAAAATAAAGTTATGGTTAATAAAGGGAATAAAACAAACTTCTTAAATTTATCCATCTTTTTAACCTCCATTTAATACTTCTCTATACACATTTTCAATACCCTTAGTCATCTTATCTAAAAGAAACTCCCTTTCAACCTTTTGCCGGGCGTTAGTAATTATCTTATCCCTTAAATTCCTATCTTTCAAAATTAATTTAATGGCCTCGTATAAATCAGAAGGTTTAATCTCATTTATTACTAATCCAGTTGCTTTATCCTCTACTATTTCTCCTAATCCCCCTGCTCTTGAAACTATTACTGGAACTCCTATATACTGGGCTTCAATAACTGAAAACCCGAACCCTTCCTTCAGAGAAGGAAGGACAAAGACATCTAAAATAGACAATATCTCCCAAGAATCAAATGCTTCTAAAAAGAAGATTTTATCCTCTATATTTTTTTCTCTTGCCATATCTTTAAGAAAATTTTTTAATCTACCTCTGCCAGCAATAATTAAATTAGCATCAGGAAAATCGTTTATCAAAGAGGAAAATGCATTAATAAGAATCTGGTGATTCTTCTCCTCTGATAAACGAGAGATTATCCCTATTAGAGGGCTACCTCTTATATTAAATTTCTTCTTAATCTCCTCTCTGTCAGCTTTCTTAAATTCCTCTTTGTCTACTCCATTATAAATAACCTTTATTTTATCACTTTTTATTCCCAAGTCTAATACAAGATGTTCCTTGACTGCCTTACTTATACTTATTGTGAGTAAACCTTCAAATTTAAATATTTTTCTAAATATATGGGGGCGATAATATCCGTGGAATGTGGATACATAAGGGATATTAAGTAATCTCCAGACCAAATAAGCTAAAAATTGAGATACCCTTGTGTGGGCATGAACAAGGTCAATATTATAAGCAGATATAAATCTTTTTAATATAAAAAATGACTTAAAAACTTTTAAAGAGAATATAGACTTAGTAGATAAAGGTATAAAAATATGTTTACATCCAGGTTTTTCTAATCTTTCTTCCCACTCTCCACCAGAAGAAGCCACAAACAATGAATGTTTGCCAGATAATCCTTTCACTATATTAATTATATACCGGGATATGCCTCCAGGGTTCATATGAGAAGTGATTATTAATATATTCATCTTATATTATCTTATCTATTATTTTAGAAAATTCCTTACTTTCTATCTCCATACATTTTAAAGATCTACACTTTTTTTTGTAGCAACCTAAACAAGGAAGGTCTTTTTGTAAAATAAAAAGGTTATTTTTTAAAGAAATATGTCTTTGAGGTTGAGTTGGCCCAAATATCCCGATGGTAGGGATATTTAAACTCATAGCTATATGAAGGGGAGCAGTGTCAGGAGTTATAAAAAGGTCTGTCTTAGAAATCAAAGCTACAAGTTCCCTTAAATTAGTCTTTCCACAAAAATTAAGAATATTCTCAGAAAATATTTTTTTTAACCTTTCTCCTTTCTCAAAAGAATAAGCTCCTCCTATCAAGATAACTTTTGCCTTCTTCTTTAGTAAATAATCGATAAGTTCTTGTAATTTTTCCTCTTTCAAATTCTTTGTCTTCCATTTATATGAAGCCTCTATATTTATCCCTACCAACTTATGAAGAGGACCGAAACCCTTATCTCTTAATACCTTCTCTATTTGAAACAAAGAAGATTTATTTACTTTGAGCTCAGGCTCTTCTATCTCCTTTATCCCTAAGATATTAAGCAACATTCTTTGAGATTCAAGAGGACTTACTTCCTTAGCTTTCTTAAAATCCACTTTCTTGTCTAAAAGAAAACCAAATTTTCTATTAAAACCTATGCTTTTTTTAGAAAAAATAAGATAAGAAAGTAGATGGGAAAAATAATTATTCTGCAAATCTAAAACTACATCAAAACTTCTCTCTCTTAAGACTGACGAAAGTCTTATCAGTTCCTTCAACCTCTGATTTTTATCTTCATAGATAAACAACCCATCAATAAAATCTAAATTCTCTATTATCGGAAGATAAGCCCTACTACATAAAACTGCTAAATAAGAATGAGGAAAATATTTCTTTAAAGTTCTGAAAGTAGCTGTCCCCAAAACCACATCTCCTAAAGAAGAAAGTTTTATAACCAAAATATTTATTTGTTTAGATAGTTTATTATAGACCTCTAAGGTTTTTTCAGCCATCTTCTCTAAGGTGTAATTTTCTTCTACTTCTCTTCTTGCTTTAAAGACTATCTGGGTGTAAAGAGGCTTATTTTTAAAACTTTCTCTTATTTTCTCAGCTATTCCTGAGCTATCTAAACTGGGCACTAAAAACCCATTTCGAGAATCTTTTATTAATTCTTTTGGCCCTCCTAAATCAGTAGCTACACAAACTACTCCTTTAGCCTGAGCTTCAATTATAACCCGGCCAAAAGACTCAGGGATTAAAGAGGGTAAGATTAAAAAATGAATTTCCTCTAAGATTTTTCTGGGGTCAGTCTTTCCTAAAAATCTAATATTCTCACTCAAACCTAACTTTTTAACCTTTCTCTGAAGAAACTCTTTATAAACTAAGTGTCTTTTAGAAGCCTCTCCAACAATATAAGCTTTAAGGTCAGGATAATCCCGGACTAACTCGTTTACTGCTCCTATAAAATATTCTATCCCTTTTACCGGCGAGATTCTTCCCACATAACCTATTTTAAGAAGAGAAAAATCTTTAGAAGAAGGCTCTTTAAAAGAAAAATCTTCTATTTTTAAACCCCGAGGAATAACCCTTATCTTAGAAGGTAAAACTCTTAATTCCTCAACTAAATACTTAGCTAAAGACTTAGAAGGAGCAATCACTACTTTAGGAAGTCTTACTATCTTAGAAAAGAAATATTGAGAATAGTAGCCGTGAGCAGTAATTAAAAATTGCGCAGGGGTCTTTAAAGAAGCAAAAAATCCTATCCAGTGAGGAACCCGGGAACGGGTATGCACCATCTCTATCTTTTCTTTAAAGATTATCTTCCTCACTTCTCTTATACAATAGAAAAAAGAAAACAGAGATTTCTTATGCACAGGAAGAGTATAATGGAAAGCGCCTTTTTTCTCTAAATCCTTAACTAAACTTCCCCCTGAGGAAATAACTACTGACTTATGGCCCTGTTTTATTAAGTATTCTGAAAAATCTAAAACTCCCCTCTCTACCCCTCCTAACTCTAACTTAGGAACTATCTGAAGAATATTCATAGGAATTTAAATCCTTTAACTAAAATTTTGAGCTTATAATTTTCTCCACTCTTTCTTTATTGTCTATGTTCTTTAAAGAAATATTCTTGGCTAAAACTTCCTTAAGAGTTTCTTCTAAATTCTCCTTAGTAATAACTTGAGTGTATCCCTGTGAAGAAATATCTTCCACAAATCTTCTCTGCTTATCTTTTACTCCAAAAAGAGAAAAGACCAAAGTGGGTTTTAAAGAAGAAGCTTCAGTAATCATTGACACAGAGTCAGAAGAAACTAATATTAAATCACAAAGAGAGATTATTCCTAAAGAAACAAAAGGATAATTCTTCTTATTAGCAATGATTAAAAGATTTATATCTTTAAACTCTTTTTCTAAAAACTCCTCTAAAAAATAAGGAGTCCGGCGAGAAGTAGTAACAAACAATTGCCAGTTATTTTTAAAACTCTTTTCTTTTAAAACCTTCAAAAATTCTAAAGATAAATTTTTATCAAAATTTTTATTTAAGGGCCCGCCAATAAACACTCCAATCTTAGGTAAATCTTCTTTTATTGGGGAGCATATACTTTTTAATTTTTCTCTGGAATCTTTGACCTCCTCTTTCTGAAAAAAACTTAATGAACCTTTAATCTTTACTATATTTTTAAAATTTTTAACCCTATCATGAGAAGGCAAAACTACCAGATCAAACTTTTTCAAACCTAAACAGGGTTTCTGAATTATAAAAGATTTACAAGATAAATTATAAGCTAAGATTCTATTAAGGGAAGATAAACTCGCTCCGCAAGATATAATTACATCAGCATACTTAAATACCCTCTCTAAGTCTTTACCTAATATAATTCTCAAACACTTAAAACAGCCGAAACATTCAGGGCAAGAAAAAAGAAAGATTATATCTAGCCAGAACCGCTGAAATTTAGAAAGTTTAAGTTTAAC
Source organism: Candidatus Omnitrophota bacterium (assembly GCA_021163425.1). Classification (GTDB taxonomy): domain Bacteria; phylum Omnitrophota; class Gorgyraeia; order Duberdicusellales; family Duberdicusellaceae; genus Duberdicusella. Next base: position 2,797 of record JAGGWS010000072.1, on the reverse strand, counting down.
AACTTCAATAAAAGAACCTTTTCTCTTTTCAGCTATTAACTTAGCTAAACTTAGAGATTGTTTTGTGTGTCCGGGTTTGCCATCACTAAGAACTAAAATATTCAAGTTTTTAGCCCTTTTGAACCTCTTATACCACCAGAGATACTCAAAAGGATGCTTCTTTAGAAAATTTTCAAAGTAATCATTTAAAATCTCAGCTTTCTGAGGAAAATCCTCTTTTTTTTCTACCTCCAAAGGTTTAGAAATTTCTAATCTAAAAGAAAGCCCTTCTCTCTTTGCTACGCCAGGGAAAATTTTCCTCTTGAATTTACAGGCTAACTTTAAAGCTCCAGTAGGTGTAGGAAGAACCTTTCCAAAAAATGAAGAGTAAAATTGAGAATCTCTTGAACCATGGTCAAAGACCACCCCTAAAACATAGCCTTTTTTTAAAAAATCCATTAAACTTCTTAAATCATCCTCGTAGACTACTTTTAAACCAAAAGACTTTCTTAACTCATTCAAAAATCTATCCCAGGAAGTTAGTTTTTGTCTTTTAGCTATAATTACATAATTGAACTGACTGCCTAAATAAGAATTGACTGCCTCCCAGCTTCCCGAATGAATCCCACAGAGAATAGAATCTTCTGATTTTAAACTATTAAATAAATCTTTGTCTTCGATAATTAAATCCTTCTTTAAAAATTCTACATCTTTAGGAACTCTCAAGGTTTCTATTAAACTCATCCCAAAATTCTTAAAACTCTCTTTAACTATATTTAAAACTTCTGAAAAAGACTTCTCCGGAAAGACCAACCTCACATTCTTTAAAGCCTGAGCTTTCTTTTTTGAAGATAAAAGGTAGAAAACCCATCCCAGTTGTTTACCAATTTGAAGAGAAAAACTCCGGGGTAATATAGAGAAAAATTTACTTAAAATTTTAAAAAGCTGGTACATTCCTCACCAAATTTAAAAACTCTTCTTCGGGGTTTACCTTAAGTTCTACTTCTAAAATAAATAGAGAAAGTCGAGTAGGAAACCTAAAACGGGCTTTATCCTTTCCGGTAATTATTAAATCAGTAATTGCTGAAGACAAACACTTCTTTTCAATCCTCCTGAATTCTTCTTCTTTTAGCTGATAATGGTCGGGGTAGATGAATTTAAGTTTAGGCAAAAGGCCTGCCTCCTTTAAACAACTTAAAAAACCTTCTGGCCAGCCAATAGCAGAAAAACAGGCAATTTCTTTATTTAAAAAATTCTGAAGAGAATGGATTTCTCCTTTTAAATCCCTTAAATTTTGGGGTATATATCTTCCCTGAAATACCCTTAGCTTAGGATTAACCTTTTTTAAAAAAGATTCTAATTCTCTATTTAAAGAATGCATAATAATCGCAATATCTGCTCTCTTAAGAGAATTTATCGGCTCTCTTAACTTACCTAAGGGCAAAAGAAAATTTCTTCTTAAATCTTCCCTCCCATTAACCAGGACAATTTCTAAGTCTTTCTTAACCCGGCGATACTGAAAACCATCGTCAAAAATAGCTAAATTATAATCAGAACTTAAATTACTTAAGATTTTTAATCTATTTTTACCAATAAATACTTTACAGCTATACTCTCTCAAAGAATTTTTAATCAAGTCAACCTCATCCTGACCATATCCCCGCACCAAAATAGCTATTTTAAAATCAGGAAGGCTTTTAGCTAACTTTATTACTAAAGAGGTCTTGCCTGTTCCACCCCAGCTAATATTCCCTACACTTATTACCTTGATATTAAACTTTTTGCTTTTTAAAAAACCTTTATCGTAGAGATAATTTCTCAAGCTAATAACTATTCTATACAAAAGAGAAAGTAAAAATAAGAATAACTTAATAAAAATTATAAAACTCCCCCTTCTTCTTCCTTCTACTAAATCTATGTAGAATTTTCTAAAAAACATTTTAGAACCTCAAAGTTCTCCCTAAGAGCAGACTCTGAGCTCTCCAAAATATTCTTTGCTCTTCTGCCTAACTCTTCTCTAAAAACTTTATCGGTTAATAACCTTAAAAGAGCTGACTTCAACTCCTCTTCATTCTTTACTTCTAAACCTGCTTTATTCTCTAAGAATACTCTTCGGATTTCTTCGAAGTTAAACATATACTGACCGAAAATTACTGGTTTAGAGAAATAAGCTGGTTCTAAAATATTATGGCCTCCGTATTTAGACAAACTCCCTCCAACAAAGGTAATATCAGCTAAGCTGTAAAAATAAATAAGCTCGCCTACTGTATCTAAAATAAACACTCTTTTTCCCAAGGAATCTAAATTATCTCTATCTTTTATTTTACTTATTAAAACTGGGTTAAAACCAAATTTTTGGACTAATTGAGCAATTTTCTCTGCTCTCTCTATATGGCGGGGACAAATCAAAAGTTTAAACTTAGGAAAAACTTCTTTAATATCTTTAAAAGTGCTTAAAAGAATCTCCTCTTCAGGAGAGTGGGTACTTCCAGCTACTAACAAATATTCTTCTCTATTTTTAAGAACCTGCCATTTCTTTTTGAAATCAGAAAGTTTATCTTCAGGAAAAGTTCTGCTCTTAAATTTCATATTGCCAGTAACCTTCAACTTAGAAGATTCAGCTCCTAAACTTAAAAACCTTTCTTCAGAAATTTTATCTTGAGCAGTAATAAAATCCACTTCTCTCAATACAACTCTTAATAAAGGTTTAACTAACTCATAAAACTTAAAACTCTTTTGAGAAATCCTTCCGTTAAGAATTATTATAGGTATATTCTTTTTAGACAAAAAATAATAAAGATTAGGCCATATTTCAGTC
>JAGGWS010000064.1 GCA_021163425.1 Candidatus Omnitrophota bacterium | reverse complement strand
TTGAAGGCAGGATGCTGGAGGCTAACTACTTCTTTCTTTAAATCATCAAGCTCATTGTCCAATTGTTGAAGAAGTTCAATCTTATTTTTAGGGGAGAGATTTGAAGAAAGGATATTTCCTAATACCTCATTGAATTGAGAGAGGGTATCTTTAAATAACTTAATCTTCTCTAAGACAGAGATATTCTTTATATTTTTTAATGGCGGTGAGGTTCCGCTATGGTCAATTAACTTCCCATCAGAAGTCCTGCCTTTATAATCAGAATTATTTTTCGTAGCCAGGTTATTTGGTTTATCAACTTTAGCCACCTCACCCCGCTTATCTGCTGAATTAAGTTGAGAGGTCTTTACTTTTTCCGGCCTCTTTGCTTCTGGTGTAGCAGGTTCTTTTTGACCTGGCTGTTTTGTAGATTTTGTCGATTTATCTATATTTCTGCCTAATACCTCATAAATCTTACCCCAAGTCTGTGGGCCAACAATGCCATCGGCCTTTATACCTTGGGCCCTCTGAAAATCACAAACAACCTTAAATGTCCTCCAGCCAAATACACCATCCACCTTCCAACCGACAGGCAAGTCAAAATCGACAATTTCCTCTAATTTCTGCTGAAGGTCTCTAACTGCAGGATTAATTATTTGCAATTTATCCTCGGTGACGCGATAAAGTAACGGCATAGGCAATGTTGCTAAATCTATATTCTGTTCAATTGTTGGTTTGGACTGGATAAACTGTTTTTCTGGCTCCTGGGCAAAGGCGGAAGCAGGTGAGAATAGAGAAGAAAGGTAAATTGATGCAGCAAATAATTCTTTTTTAAGTCTTGGCTTAAGTTCTTTTAAGAAATCTTTAAATTGCTCAAATCTAATCGTAAGGCCAAGCCATCTATCAGCCGGTGGAGCGCGTTCTTGGTTTGCGGAAAATTCTTCTGTTTCTGGCATGTTAGAATCTTTTCTCTCAACAAATTTAACACTCTGCTCTTTCTCTTCTAAATTCTCTACTACTGCCAAAGCTGGCTGTTCTTGAGCTTTAGACTTAGATATATCTATAGAGGCTAAAAGCAAGTCAGAATCGGCTTCATCTTCCCGCCTCTCTGCCGCATAGACTTCGGCAGGAGATAATAGACTTCCTAATCGACTTAACAAATTGCTATCCTTATCTCCCCTTTCTTTTAAATTCAAGTTGTCCAATCCTAATTGTTTTAACGCCTTTTCTACTTTACTCTTCAATTTGAAATCCAATTCCACTGCTCTCTTAAAACTCTCTTTAGCTTTTTGAAAATCTTTCATATAAGAATAAGCAAGCCCCTGATTAAAATAGGCTCCAGCAAATTTAGGATATAACTTTATTGCCTGCTTAAAGCTCTTAATAGCTTTTGAATATCTTTCTAAATTGAGATAGGCAACTCCTAAGTTGTTATATGCTAATGCATATTTAGAATCTTTTTCTATAGCCTTCTCAAAACTTTTGACGGCTTCATCGAATCTTCTAAAACTAAGAGATATACTTCCTAAGTTATTATATAAGGAAGCGTTTTGAGGATCTAATAGAACACCCCTTACAAAAATATTTATAGCCTCGGGGTACTTTCCTAAATTGCGATAGGTCTCTCCTAAATTGTTATATACGCTTGCTACCAACCCATTTCCATCCAATATTCTAAATCTCTTAGGGAGAAAAGAGCGACTTTCTTTCTTAATCTCCCACCAATTTCCTACTTTCTTAAATTCCTTCTCTAATACAAATGGTTCGCTTATAAATAAAGGCTTGACTGCACCATTGACCATTACTTTTCTACCATCGGATAAGGTAAATAGACAAGCAATGTGATTAAATCCAACCGGCATTGTAATACCGGTAAAAACCTCGGTAACTTCAACGGGCTCAACAGAAAAACCTATATAGTGTCCTAAGATAAAGTATAATTGTGTATATCCTAAGCAATCAGCTTTCTTCTCTTTAATGACTTTATCTAATTCAAAGTAATCCTCGTAGTATTTAACCTTCCCCACTATTCTCTCTGCGAGAGTCTTAATTATTTGATATTCTTTTTCAACAAGCTGCTCAAGAGAGATTAACCTGCCTACCGTCTCATATTTCTGCTTAGCCTGAGTGTGTTCTATCTTTAATTTATTCAGGAAAGATGCTCCTATAGTCTGAGTTAAATCTTCTGCTTTTTGGAAAGAACCAGTATATGATAAATCTTCAATTAGTTTGGCAATCTCTTTATTGTTAGCCCCTTTTAATAACTTCCTATGTTTTTCCTCTATGTCTTTTACTAATTTAGAACTATCCGCACCACTACGCTCTTTTAGACTTAAGCCATCTAGTTTTAACGATTTTAACACTCTTAACAACATCTCTGCTGCACGTTTCAAATCAGGATCTAACCCTAATCTTAACGCTCTCACTATATCTCTCTTAGCCTCTCCAAAATTTCTTATCTTTCCATAAGCACATCCTCGATAGAAATATGCCTCGGCATATTTAGGATTTATCTTTATAGCCTGGGTAAAACTTTCGATAGACTGAAAATGTCTTCCTAATTTGCTATAGATCATCCCTAAATTGTAATGAGCCTTGGCGTATTCTGGGCTGTATTCTATAGCCTGCTTAAAGCTTTCAATGGCGTCGGGATATCTCTCTAATTTGTGATAGACAACTCCTAAATTATAATATGCTGGGGCATATTTAGGATTTAATTCTATTGTATATTTAAAGTTTTTGACAGCTTCGGAATATTTTTTTAACTCAACATAGTTAACTCCCAAGTTATAATATGCTAGGGCATATTCAGAATCTAAACTTATAGCTCGTCTATAATTTTGGATGGCTTCGGAGCGCCTTCCTAAATTGTCGTACACAAGCCCTAAGTCAATATATCTCCCTGCCACCAAACCGTCTTTATCCAATATCCTGAATCTTCTATGAACAAAAACATTACTTTTTTCTCTAATCTCCCACCAATTTCCTACTTTCTTAAATTCCTTCTCTAATACAAATGGTTCGCTTATAAATAAAGGCTTGACTGCACCATTGACCATTACTTTTCTACCATCGGATAAGGTAAATAGACAGGCAACATGTAGATGAACTCCCATTGCTATGTTCTCTCTATTCATCTCGCTAATTTCAATAGGCTCAGCTGAAAGGCCTATATATCTGCCTAAGATAAAATATAATTGAGTATATCCTAAACAATTAGTGCTCTTTTCTTTAATTACGTCATCTAATTCAAAATAGCCTCCTCTCCCAATCTTCTCGACTACTCTATTACCAAGATCTTCAATTATTTGATACTGTTTATTTACATCTCTATTTTTCTTAGCCTGAGAATATTCTTTCCTTAATTTATTTAAAAAATCAACACCTATAATGTTGGCTAAATCTCTTGCTATCTTAGATGAATCGGTATACTGCAGTTTTTCTATCTGTTTATCAAGAGCCTCTATTAACTGCTTATCCTGTTCCTTAACCTTGCTATATCCTGCAGGATTGAGAAGACTAACAAATCTTAAGAATTTCTCCCATTTTGAATTATCTTTTTTGTCCGATTCTTGTTTATTCAATGTTGTTTTTGATTTGTCGGAATTCTTATTACCTGTCGCATTAGTTTCGGGCTGAGCAGTTGATTTTTGCCTCTTCGATTTCTCTTTTGCCTTTTGGTAGCTGCCTGCACTGCTTTTCCTCTTGTTGCTTTCTTTCAGACTAGAATCGTCTTGTTCCAATTGTTCTAACACCCCCTTTAGTTCTTTCAACAATGTATTCTCTATTACCCTTAGTGCCTCTGTTATTTTGCCTTTCAGCATAGGGTTTATCTCTCCAGCTTTCTTAAGATTCTTAATTGCCTCTTCATATTTTCCTACTGCAATATAAGCAAGTCCTAAGTTATAATATGCGGAATCATCTTTAGGATCTAAGGCTATAGCTTCCCTATAAGTTCGAATAGCTTGGGAATATTTTCTCAATCTACAGTAAACATTTCCCAAGTTAATATAGGGATCAACATATTCTGGGTCTAACTCTATGGCCTGTTTAAAGTTCAGAATAGCTGTAGAATATTTTCCTGAATCAAAATAAAAACATCCTAATCTATTAAGTCTGCCTGCCACTAAACTATATAATGTTTCGGACCGTCCTTTACCCAATATCCTAAATCTTCTATGGACAAAAGTCTCATTCCCTCTCTTGAGCTCCCAATAATTACCTACTTTTTCAAATTCTTTTTCCAACATAAACGGTTTACTTATAAATAAAGACTTGACTGCACCATTGACTATTACTTTTCTACCATCGGAGAGGGTAACTAAACAAGCGACATGGCCATTTCTTTCTCCGGTAACAAACTCTGTAACTTCAATGGCTCCAACAGGAAGATCTATACCTATATAATCCATTAACATGAAATACAATTGTGTATAGCCAAGACAGTCGGCTTTTCTCTCTTTAACGATTTTATCTAACTCAAAATAGCCCTCATGATATTTAATTTTTTCTACTATTCTCTTTGCGAGAGTCTTGATTATTTGATATTCTTTATTTGGATTTCCTCTAACTTCTATCATCTCTTCCCATAATTTATTTAAGAACTTTACCCCTATAATATTAGCTAAATCTTCTGCTATCTTAGAGGAATCGGGACATAAGCGATTTTTCATTAAGAGAATTTTTATTTCACTATCAAGAAAATCTATTAATTGCTTGAATTCTTGTTCATCGCCTCTACTGCATCCCGTGAGATTAAAGAGACGGATAAATTCCAAGAATCTCTGTCCTAAGTTGCTATACCATTTTGAACTATTTTTTCTATCCAATTCTTGTTTATTCAATGTTGTTTTTGATTTGTCGGAATTCTTATTACCTGTCGCATTAGTTTCGGGCTGAGCAGTTGATTTTTGCCTTTTTGAACCCTTAACAGCATCAATATATAGCAGATTGATCAAAACATAGTTTTTAACAATCTTGGCTGCTTCGGAAACATCAAGTTTTCCATCTGGATAGAGTTTGTTATCTTTGGCCTTCTCTTGGTCTGGACGATAGATTATATTATGAGTGTATTGAGAAACAAGACCTTCAAACATATCATTATCTAACCTTATTTTATTAACTAAGTTAAATATCACTTTATCTTCTAGCAGTTTATTAGTAATCTCACTATTTTCTTTCCTGCCTTCAACAATACGGTCTATCCTTTCTTTAAAAGTCATTTTTGTCCAGTAAGGTCTGGCTTTGGGATTTTTATCAATCCGGGACTTTTCCTCTCTATAAAATTCTGCTGCCACGTATGCATCTCTAAAACTTCCTCTTCCGCCAAAAGCCTGATAAATAGCATTCTGAGTCCCATAAAGAATCTCTCCTTCGTTTATTCTCCCCACAGTATTGTTAATCAGCAAACCGCCTAAATTAAGAGCACAATAATTAGAAGAAATAGGGTCAGTATGATCAGGCTCAAGAGAAATAATCAGCATATTAATTAATGCACCTATTACAGGAAGGACTCCTGCCAGCCAGTGTCCAAAAACAACTGCCATATATATTTCAAATCCAATTATCCATAAACCAAACCACAGTCTCCCAAAGCCTTTAGAAGTAGAGAGAATTTCTATAATTCTTTCAGCATTATTATCAAAATAAGCAGATTCTTTTAGTCTACCTAACTTTCCTCCTTTCCTTAAGAAAATAATTGTCCTCAGACCTACCTCTATTAAAGAAATCGGTAGAATGTCCCAAACTGCAATTCCTATCCCAGCAAGGTATTGCCGCCAGGCATAGCTTATATGTCTCATTACTCTTGAAAAATAGGAAGATAATGTTAACTCTTCTGTTTCTGATTGTAACTTCCTTCTGGTTAACTCATTTTTCAGCAACATAGAGGTATTCTCTCCCAGTAAAGAATAAGCAAGATTGTATTTATAAATCTTGATTAACTGTTTGTTAGAAAACTTTTGGGGATTATTTAGTATATAATCAACATCTAAACATACCATCCCTTCCTTTTTGGCTTTTTTCTCTATGCGCCGGCGGGAGTGCTGGTAAGCAAACTTATAAAATCCTAAAAGAAGTGCTACAATGGTAGTATGCAGTATCGCCTGCCAGCTTGTGAATAGTTGATACTTTGCCATAAAACTTAAAATTCCCGCTACAGTCAATCTCCCTACAAAAGGCACATTAAAGGAAAAATGATAAAGCCAGGGTATACTGGCAATAATACTTGCAAAAGGATTGCTTAATAAAGCAAAGACTATAGAAGTAGCGATTATTCCTCCTGCAATATATAAAATTACACGGCTATGGATAAATGAAACTATACCGCGTAAAGTAGGCTGGTTAAACCACCACCATCCTGTATTAATAAATGCTTTATTTGTAATCAATTTATACTTCAGACGATAATAAAAAGATGGACTCTCCCTCATCTCTTTAAGACTGTTCCTTCTACTCTCAATGATTCTATATATCAGGTTGCTGACTCTTTCTTCTAACAGAGATTTTACTTGAGAATTAATTTCTTCCTGAGAAATACTAATTTTATTTTCTAAATTCTTCCTGAGAATCTCTTCATATAATTGCTGCTTCACATAATCATAAATCAATTTCTTCAAATTACCTCTTTCTTTAATAAATGTATAATAGTTGATTGGAGGAAGTAGGCGGGAAGCATAAAAATCTTTAAACCCGTAAATTACTGCTTGTATAACTTTTAACCCAAACCATGAAGGAAAAAGGCTACCTGTAATAAAAAGAATACTTCCTAAAACTATCATTCCTGTATTATAAAGAAATATTCCCGCAATCATTGATAAGGCACTGGCAAACAGAACAATGTCAAATATTTTCTTCGGAATCTTAGAAAAAATCTCTTTGCTCAATCTCTTAAATAAATCCCCTTCCCGGTGAATAGAAAGATACATCTTATAGAAAGACTTATTAATAAGATTAAATAATAAAATCTCTTTCTCAATAGCACTAAGTCTATCTAAAATCTTCCCAATCTCAGGAGAAATTTTCACCAAGATTTCTTTTATTTCTTTAAGAGACTTCTCTCTTGCCTTACCTTTAAAACTAAGACCTTCTCCTGTAAACTCTAAAACACTTCTTCTCCAGACACCAGAAAAAGATATTAAACTACCAAATGCCGCCAGACCAAATAATCCCGTAAGAATCGCTAAGAAATTTGAAAAGAAGGTCAAAGGATAGCCACCCTTTATTAATCCCGGTAATATCTTGTAAGACAATACCGCAGAAATTATAAATCCTATAATAGGCAATAAGGGTTTAGAAATAAATTTAATCAAACTTAAGCTCTGATAAATATATGCTTTTAGTTCTCCTTTACCTTTCAAATGGACTTCTTCATGAATTTCAATTGACTTTCGCAAAACAGAAGGTAATTTCTTGAAGGCAGGAAGATATTCTATTTTATTATTTTCAACACAGGCAATAGGGGTAGTTAAATATTTATACCAAGGCGAACCTCTAATTCCACCTTCTCTATTAAATGCTTGAATTATTCTTAATCCTTGAGAGAAAAACAAAACAGATAGATAAATAAATAATCCTCCTATAATTGCTCCTATACCTGATACAATCAATATTGGCCAAGATAAAGGATTAGAAATTGCTAAGAGATAACTACCGATACCCAAAACACTAGCTATTACTCCCGTAGTTAACCCAGCAATTAAAGAGTTGTAAGAATTAACTTTAAAATTAGAAGTTGACTTAAATGGACTGGAGGATATTCTCTTTCTTATCTCTTCTATATCTCTAAAGGCTTTTATTCTTTCTTTCTCAAGTTCTATCATTTTCCTATCTTTTAATTTCCTCAATAACCTTTCCCTTTCTTGCACAAATATCTCTATAGTTGGAGGCATTTTAAAAGTATACTTTCCTCCAAATATCCTCCACTTACATCTCTTTATTACACCTCTACCTAACAAACCCTTCTTATAATAGTAATCATCCACAGGCTCTGCTTCTCGAAGAACCATCTGAGCAGCTTCTCGCGCAGAAGCAGCCTTTCCAGTTGAAATTAACTCTGCGATCTTACCTGTTACTCGTGCAGTAGCAATCGAGGTTCCATTAACACGAACTTCTGTTGTATAATATATAGGGTACTCTCCTGATATCCATTCAATAGAGAGATCTCCTGGAGCTGCTAAATCAATCCAAGTTCCAAAATTTGAACATGCCGCCTTTCTAAACCTTATTGATAACACACCCTCTCCTTTCACATCTGCTACTGCTATCGTTTCAGGATATGCCGCTGGATACACAGGTATATTTGTATCATCGTTACCTGCCACGGCTACTATTATTACACCATTTTCATATAATTGCTTAATTAAATCGTGTACAACTTTGTCGTAGAAATGATTTCCTATACTCATATTTATAATTACAGAAATAGTCGGATGAAGCTTAGCAAATGCCAATACTGTTATTAATCCCTCAATAACTTTTATTCTGCTAATTAACGCATTTAAAATTTTAACTAAGTCTTCAAAATTATCTCTAAAACTAATATTGTTAGGTAATTCATCAACAACTCGAATAGAATAAATATTACAATTTTTACATTCTTCACGAATAATTCTTGACATCAAAGTACCGTGAAACATTTGATGAAAAAATAAAAAAGAAAGAGGATCAAGACAACCATCTCCTAAGGTACATTCATTATCAGAGACAAAACTAAAATCAATACCTGTATCAAAAATAAATATAAATACATTCTTTTGGTAAGTTTCGTGCTGATAAGAACAACTAGGTAAATAGGAAGATATTACCAATCCTACGGTAGTTAAACCAAGTTTCTTTAAAAACTCTCTACGTGTTATAGAAGAGGACCCTTTTAGCCCTGTTTTATTTAAGCCGGTTTTAATAAATTCCGCAAAGCTCCTTTTATCTAGATTGACCTTTTCCACCCCTGAGGTGGAAATTATGTTCTCAACAACCTTAATCGAATTATAAAGGTGGTAATAAAGATTTCTTTCTGTTAGAGAGAAAGGTGAACCTGCGACAGATAAACCCTCTTCAAGTTCTTGCCAAGAAGTATATCCTAATACTGTGGCAAGTTTATTCTTTAACTCTTCATTTATACTTTTACCTTTAGCTTCAAGAATACTTAGAATAGTTTCTACTAAATGAGATTTTGATGCTGGTATTAAACACTTAAGAGAAACAAAATCTCTTGTAGTTAATTCACCCATCTTACTGAATTCTACTCCATTTTTCTCAAGTGCCTCACGATCAAATACTAAAGATATTAAACCTGGCTTATACAATATCCTTGACCTTGCTCCTTGACCTTGTATTCCTGGATTGAAATAAATAGGTTCTCCTAGGGATTTTAAACCCCCTGCTTCAACTATATCAAAAATAGCCTCATAATTAGTAGAATGGGCTACATATTTATTAAAATCATCCTCTACATCAGGTAGTCGTGGAGCTAACCATCCATTGATCTTAAGATAAAGTCTTCCTTTCTTGCAAGCTATTTCTTTTACTTTTAATTCAAAATTGATTGCTTTCTCCTGAAGCTCCAATTTTTGCTTAGTATCAACGATTAAATTTTGAGTTTCTTCAGATGAGGATAATTTTTCTGCTTCGGTTATTAATTTAAGTGCCTGTTTTATTAACTTAAGTGCCTGCTCTGGATTCATCCCATTTCTGATCTCAAACTCTATTTGCATAGCTGATTCCAACGGTGAAGGCAATCTTAAAGAAGAACTAGCTTTAAATTCCCCTTCTAAAGATACATACTGAATTGAGTTAATTGGTAGTAGTAGAGAAGTTTTTCTATTCACAGGCGATGATGAAGGAGAAATAGAGTTAGAATTATCCTCAGAAGAAGAATCTCTTTTAATAGAGGATTTAGAAGAAGATATAGTTATCTGTTTTAAGAAGGAGCTTAAGAAACTGAAGGTAAGTAACATTCCCAATACTACTTCTGTAACTGAAGAGGGAAATAGATATATACTTATAAGAGAAGCAATATAGCCTACTGTCCAAACCAAGGTATTAGTTACCTCTGCTAAAGAATAAAGAGATTTAATTTTTATTTTCTTGTTGGCCATCTTTCCTATCAATCCACCTATTACTTTACCTGACAATATCACAACAAAAGGATAAAGAAGATATTCCCAATGGAGCATA
>JAGGWS010000076.1 GCA_021163425.1 Candidatus Omnitrophota bacterium | reverse complement strand
GTGTATTTTTTTTGTTTCGTTGATTTCAAGAAAAATTCCACTCGTTTTATTTTGCTATGCTTTCTGGTATCTAAACTCCTACAATAAATGCACCTTATTCTTCTTTTTGTCATATTATCTAACCCCCCTTAAGCTAGTCTGCCTTTCTTAATTCTTACAACTCTCTCTATTATAGAGGGTTAGAATAAAATCAGCAACAGTTAATTGGACGCTCCCTTTTTAAAATTCTCTTTATTTTTGTTTTAGCCTATTCTCAATAATTAGACAAGGCAATTTCTCAATTTTTCATTGCCATTTCTCCTAAATAAGATAAGATTTTTTAAGGTGAGAAGTTGAGAAAAATAATTAATCAGTTTAAACCAGGTTACTTCCTGTTTATCCTTTTTCTCGATTTTATAATTCTAAATTTCCTCATCTCGCTAAATAAGGAGTTCTTCTCAAACCTTCTCTCCTCTTTTTTCACCACATTTCTAATTTTAAGTATCCTTATCTTCTTGATGCTCTCTATAGCTTTATTATTTCAAGAAAAACCTTCTCCTTTTATCTACTCTTCAACCATCCTTTCTCCAATCATTCTTCTTTCTTTCACAAATGGAGAAAGCACAAATCTCTCCTTTCTCTTTCCTTTGAGTTTAGTCTTAAGCTTAAGCCTTATATTCTTCCTAATTCTAAAGGAAACCCTTCCTTATCACATAAAAAAACCGGCAAGAATTGTTGGAATTATAATCCTAAGTTATTTTATTATCTTTACTCTGGTAAATATTTATAGATTCAATAACCTCTGCTTTTTCAACCCTCAAGATTTTGCCATATATAATCAGACTTTTTGGAATACTATCCACGGAAGACTCTTTGAAAACTCAACTTATGGTTCAAATTTTGCCTGCCATAACAGCCCTTTTTATTTTCCTCTGATTCCCTTTTATCTTCTTTTTCCTCACCCTCTGACTTTATCTATATTAAAAACTTTATTACTTTCTTTATCAGTGATACCTTTTTACCTGATTTTAAAGGATATATTTAAAGAAAATATACCCTGTCTATTTTTAGGACTAGCCTTTCTTCTCTTTCCTTTTTTAGTCTCCCAGAATTTTACTCCTCCTCACGAAATATCTTTCTTGCCTTTCTTTCTTTTATTTAGTTTTTATTATTATAAAAAGGGTAATTTTTCTGCTTTTTTAATCTTCTTAATATTCACCCTCTCTATTAAGGAAAACCTCTCCTTAGTAGCTATCAGTTTAGGAATTTATTCTCTATTTTCTAAAAAAAGTCTCAGGTGGGTCTTAATTCCTCTCCTTTTAGGAATAGGCTGGGGAATATCTTCTTTGCTTATAATCAGACACTTCCAAAAAATCTATCAACCTCCTTCTGTCTCAGCTTGGACCTTTGAAGTTATTAAGCTGAGATATCTTCCCCAAAAAGGAGAGTCTCTTTTCTCTTCAATCTTAAGGGGACTTTCTTACTCTAATTTAGCCCAGAGCTACTTTCTTAATTCAGTAAGTCGGCTCCTAAAACCTTTAGGAGTAATTCTTCCTTTTTTAAGTCCAGTAACTTTCCTAGCTCTTCCAGAATTCTTACTAAACTCTCTTTCCGATAGGCCGGCAAACTTCTCAGTATTTATGCATTACAATATCATTACTTCCTGCTTTCTCTTAATTGGGGTAGCTGAAGGAATAAAAAAATTAACTAAATTCAGGTTAATGAAAAAACTAAATCTTAGAGAAGAAATCCTTAAAACCTTAATTTCAATATTTATATTCTCTTCAATTATTATCCACACCTCTTACTGGCTTACATCGGGAATTTTAAGCTGTAAACATAACAAGAAATATATAGAAACAGTAAAAGAAGCCTTAGCTCTTATACCCAGAGAAGCTTCGGTAAGTGTGCCTTCAGATTTAGCTGTGTGGGTATCAGCAAGAAAAAAGTATTCTCTCTTAAAAGAGAGACGGCTTGAAAGCTATAACTATATCTTAACAAATACAAAGAAGTTAGAATGGCTCAACCTTAATAAGTATGTAAATATTTTTCAAAAAGGAGAGATATTTTTATTTAGAAAAGCTAGGAAATTTTAATTAAATTACTCAATTACTTCTATCTCTAAAGGTGAATTTACTATGATTTCTGGGCCATTATATTTTCTTATTCTTCCGGTTACTTCTACAACTTTACCCTGATAAAAAACCTCAGGGTTAATTCCCTTCTGGTAAAAATAATTAAAACTATTTCTAAAGATAACCGCTGTGAAATCTTTCTTATAATCTTTCCCAAAATTAAGAAATACAACTTTGCCCGAATTATAAGTAGATAAAACCCTGCCTCTTACTGTTCTAATCTGTCCTATAAAATTTTTAGCTTCTTCAGGTGAAATTATCTCATAAGCTCCCCATAAACCCTTCTTATTCTGGCGAGCTTTTCTCTGAGCTTTAACAAATTCCTCTACATACTTAACATTAGGAGGATAAGTATATAAAACAGCAAAACCTTCCTCTAAAAGTTTTTTATTAAGGAATAAATCCCTGCCTTTTTCTTCTATAAAACAGTAGCCCAAGAGTCTTCTGTACTTATCTCTTCTGTCTACATCAAATTCAATCCGGGCGTATTTTCCCTCAGCTAACTTCCGGGTAAATTCTTTTGCTTCTTCAGCTAAAGGAGCAGGTTCATAAACGAATCCCTTACGAGTTTTTCTCCTCAGTTCTGGAGTATCTATCCCAATGAGCCTTAAATGGCTTTTATCTTCTAAGACCAAAGTATCTCCATCAATAACCTTTATTATTTTTATATGAGAATAATCGGAAGGCTGAGAACAGGAAAGAAAAAAGAGAAAAAGAAAAAGAAGAAATTTATTAACTTTCATCTGTTACCTAAATTACGGATAATCTTGGTAAAGATATCTTGAGCCAGTTTCAAATTAGCTAAAGCTAAAGCTTTTCTACAGGTAACTTTTAAGTTGTAAGAGTGTTCTGTTAATTCTTTTATCTTTACTGTTATCTGATCCTTACCCTTCTTAGCTTTTATCAAGCCTGAATCTTTATCTCTATCAGTAATTTCAGCTCTCTTAGCTACTACTTTCAAAGAAACCTCCCAAAGTTTATCAAAAGAAGCTTCTATATTTCCTGAGACACTGTCTTTGGTAGCTAAGTATCCTGTAACTACACCTGTGCCTATTAATATCGGCACACAACCTATAAGAGAAAAAGGAAGTATCCACAAATAAGTAGAAAGGAGAAATAAATTTTTCCTCATTTACATCCTCCTTTTTTAGAAAAATTCTCCATAGCTTTTCTCGGATATTTATTGAGAGGTCAACTTTCCTTTAATTCCTCAGAAGAAGCAATAAAACAGCCTAAATTTTTAAGTTCCTCTCTGCATTGATTTACATCTTTAAATTGAATACAGACAAATCCCTGTTTTTCAGCTTCGGTGATTAAATCCTGCCTATCATCAATGTAAATTAAATCTTGTTTGGATAAATCAGGCTGCTGAAGAAGGTGCTGATAAATACAAGGAGAAGGTTTAACAAAACCTACCTCAAAAGAAAGAATTTCTTTATCAAACAAAGAAAACACATAAGAGTAGTTTTCTTTAAGAAAATCATAATGGAGTTTATTTATATTGGAAATGAGAAATAGCTTATAAAAAGGTTTAAGGCTCTCTATTAAAGAAAGGGACTCTTTATTCAAAGTAAATATGTCACACCATACCAGTATAAATTCTGGATAGCCTAAAAAGAGTCCGGTTTTATCTTTAAATTTTAAATAAAAGTCAAAAGGGCTAATTTTTCCTTCTTCAAAATCCTCAGCAAAATTTTCAAAAAATAAAGCCTGAATTATCTCCTCTTTAGAAATTTTTATTTTATCCTCTATCTTCTTTAAAGCTATATTGTAATCAAAATCAAACAAGACTCTCCCTAAATCAAAAGCTATTGCTTTCACTTTATTAATAACGTTTATTTCCATGACGGTAAGGTCTTTTTTTATTCCGCTCAATCTTCTCTAAGATAGCCTTTTCTAAATCTATCCTCTTTCTTCCGCAGTAATCAAATATCCTTATACAGCAATCAGCTAATTCTTCAGCTACCTCTTCTTTAGGCTTGTGTTCTCTTAAGGCTTCTAAAGCTTCAGAGAGTTCAGAATGCATTAAAGCTATGACTTCGGCATCGTTTCTCTTCTTATCCCACCAGCCTTTCTCCTTAGCAATCCTATAACATATCTTAGTTAATTCCTTAATTGAGAAAGTATTCTTACTCTTCATCTAAAATTTCTCAGGTAAAAATAAATAGGTTTATTTAAATCTTTCAGTAGTCTCTGAGCTTTTTCTCTTAAATCCGAAAGATTTTGCTCCTCCTAAACTGTTTAAAGTTATTCCATCCATCCTGCCTATTGACTCAGTTTCTATTTTAACAGGAATACCTTCTGGTTCAAGTCTTCCTTTTATTATCACTGTGTCAAGTTTTAGTAGGTAGTTTTTTTCTGGCCTTAAAAGTATTAAGGCACAAGGCGTAAACTTACCTCACCATTCTTAGTGCGATTTTTACAAACCATAATACCAGAGAGCATTGATTTATATAGATATTTGTTCTATTGCCAAATTTGTCGTTCATATCTAACCTTTGTTTCTACAGTAACTGCCTTGCCCTGGTCAGGTCCCGCAAAATACCTACCCAGGGTTTGCTCTGATTCGGCCCTCTAAAGCAGGGTAGTTCTGCCTCGATAAATGGCGCAATTTTATGGTGTTTATTTATATCTGCGGCTGTTAAGGTCTTTTTGAATATAGCTTTTATCTCAATTTTTTTGCCCCGTTCCTTATACCACCAGTTCTCCCACTCCCCATTTGCTATTGTCTGGCGTATCTTTAATAATGATTGTGCTCCTTGCTCT
>JAGGWS010000032.1 GCA_021163425.1 Candidatus Omnitrophota bacterium | reverse complement strand
GAATAAAGAAGTATAATAAAATAGACTTAAACATAAAAAAGAAGATTCTTTCCTATTTAGTAAGAAGAGGTTTTCCTTACGAAAAAGTAATTAGGGTTTTGAAAGAATTATAAAATGGATACTAATCAAATAAGAAAAGAGTTTCTTCTGTTTTTTGAATCTAAAGGTCATAAAGTATTTCCTTCTGACTCTTTAGTTCCCAAAGATACTACCCTTCTTTTTACTTCTGCAGGAATGAATCAATTTAAAGAATATTTTTTAGGGATAAAGAAAGATGTAAAAAGAGCTGCCAGCTGCCAGAAATGTTTAAGAACTCAGGATTTGGATAAAGTTGGTAAAACTGCCTATCATCATACTTTCTTTGAAATGTTGGGAAATTTTTCTTTTGAAGATTATTTTAAAGAAGAGGCAATTACCTGGGCTTGGGAATTTTTAACTCGAAATTTAAATTTGAAAGAGGAAAATTTGTGTGTTTCGGTATATGAAGATGATGAAGAAGCTTATAATCTTTGGAAGAAAAAGATTGGATTACCTTCAGAGAAGATTTTTAGATTTGGAGCTAAAGAAAATTTCTGGCCTTCTAATGCTCCTCAGGATGGTCCAAATGGACCTTGCGGACCTTGTTCAGAAATATTTTTTGATTGGGGAAAAGAAACTGGCTGTAAAAAGTCAAGCTGTAATCCTTCTTGTGGTTGTGGAAGATTTGTAGAAGTCTGGAATTTGGTATTTACTCAATTTAACCGGGTAGGTCCCAATAAATTAGAACCTTTACCTTCTAAAAATATAGATACGGGTATGGGTTTAGAAAGGATAAGTTCAGTAATTCAAGGTAAGTTTACTAATTTTGACATAGATATAATTAAACCTTTAGTAGAAGAGATAGAAAAAATCGTAGAGAAAAAAGATTTGAGTTTAATTAGGGCTATAGCTGACCATTTGAGAGCTGTAGTCTTTGCTATTTCTGATGGAGTTTACCCGTCTAATCAAGAGAGAGGCTATGTAGTGAGAAGAATTTTAAGGCGGGCTTTATGGTTCTCTTTCAATTTAGGAAGGAAAGCTCCCTTTCTTCACCAATTAGTTCCCTTAGTAGCTGAACTTATGAAGGAGCCTTATCCCGAGATATTCTCTAGGCAAAAGATTATCTCTCAGGTTATCCTGGCTGAAGAGGAGAAATTCTTAGAGAATTTAGAGAGAGGGAAACAGCTTCTCTTTTCTCAAATTGAAGAAATTTGCCAAAAAAAGGAGAAAATTTTCCCTTCCTCAGTAGTATTTAAACTCTATGATACTTATGGGTTTCCTTTAGAACTCACTTCTTTTATTCTTAAAGAAAAGGGATTAAAAACTGAAGAGAGAGAGCTGAAAGCTCTCTTAGAAAAACAAAAAGAAATTTCTCGGGCAAAGAGTAAATTTGAACCTACTATTTTTGTAGAAAAGAAAATTCCCGTTGATTATTCTACAGAGTTTTTAGGTTATGAAAAAGAATCTTTGAAAGTAAGAATAAAAGCAATAATTAAAAGTAGAGAAATTTTAGAAAGTTATTCATCTAATGAGGAAGTAGCTTTAATTTTAGATAAGACTGTATTTTATCCTACTTCAGGTGGTCAACTTTCCGATAAAGGAAGAATAGAGAAAGAAGGAGAAGGAGGATTTCTTTTTGAGGTAACTAATGTAGAAAAGGTAGAAGAAGTTATTCTCCATATAGGATTTTTAAAAAAGGGCAAACTCTATAAAAATGCCCAAGCTTTAGCCTCTATTGATAAAAGAAGAAGGAAAGCTCTGTGTAGAGCCCATACTTCTACCCACCTTCTTCAGGCTGGTTTAAGAAAAATTATAGGCTCCCATATTCAGCAACAAGGTTCTTTGGTAGACGAAGATTATTTAAGGTTTGATTTTTCCCATTTTAAAAGCCTTAGCCAGGAAGAATTAGCAAGGATTGAAGAAGAAGTAAATAATTATATTAGTCAAAGCCTAAAGGTTAACTTTTATTATCTCCCTTTTTTAGAAGCTAAAAAAAGAGGAGCTTTGGCTTTTTTTGAAGAAAAGTATCAAGATTTAGTGAGAGTAGTAGAAGTAGAAGGAGTAAGTAAAGAACTCTGCGGAGGCACTCACCTGACTAATACTTCACAGGCTTTAGTATTCACTATTATTTCAGAAAGTTCAGTATCCAGCGGAATAAGAAGGATAGAAGCTTGGGTAGGGGAGAAAGCCTATAAGGAGTTATCCCGAGCTAAAGAAGGGCTTAAAAGAATTTCTTCTCTTCTTAAGACTCAGGAAGAGAATTTAGAAGAGGAATTGAGAAAGCTTTTAGCTGTTAACAGAGCTCTTAATAAAGAAGTTTATTTTTTAAGAAAAAAGATTTTAGAAGAGACAGAAGTTAAAAAGCTTCTTAATAATTATTTAGAGGTTGAAGGTATTAAAGCAGTAATTTTTGAATTTCAATATAAGGATGAAAAGCTCCTCAGGGATTTTTTAGATATACTAAAGAGAAAAGTTCAAGACAACTTTATTTTTTTAGGTTTTGTCCGGGATAAGGAAAAAATTGTTCTGAATATAACTTCTACTGAGGATGTCTTTGAGAAAGGAGTCTCTTCTAAAGAAATTTGTTTAAAAATAACTAAGAAGTTAGGAGGTTGGGCTGGCGGAAGGGAAGATTTTTCTTTTGGAGGAGCTAAAATAAGAGAAAAGATAAATTTATCTAAAATCAAAGAATTATTTTTAGAAGCTATAAAAGATAAGCTCTGAAATGAAACTAGTAAGAAAAGGTTCCCAGCTTTTTTCTAAATTAGTAGAGAGAAACTTCTGCTTTAAAAGAAAGATATCTAAGAAAGTTTCTAAAATTATTGAAGATGTAAGATTGAGAGGAGATTCAGCAGTAATTGAGTATACCAAAAGTTTTGATAAAGTAAAATTAACCTCTAAGACTTTAAAAATTACTGAAGAAGAAATAAATTCTTCTTTCAGTAGTTTAGATTCTTCATTAATACTTTCTTTAAAAACTGCTATAGACAATGTTTTCAAATTTTACCGTCAGCAACTTCCCAAAAAATTTAAGTTAAAAACTGAAGAAGGAAAAAAAATTGAAGAAGTCTTTTTACCTTTAGAAAAGGTAGGAATTTATATTCCTGCCGGCCAATCTCCTTTAGTCTCTTCTGTCTATATGTCGGCTATCCCGGCAATTGTGGCTGGAGTAAAACAAATAATCTTAGTTTCTCCTCCAACTTTTAATGGTTCTATTAATCCTTATATTTTAGCCACAGCTTCTCTTCTTAAGATAAAAGATATCTATAAAGTGGGAGGAGCCCAGGCAATTTCAGCTTTGGCTTTTGGCACAGATACTATTCCTAAAGTAGATAAGATAGTAGGCCCAGGGAACGAATATGTAACTGAAGCTAAGAGACAGGTTTTTGGGATAGTAGATATTGATATGCTGGCTGGTCCTACTGAATTAGTAGTTGTGGCTGGGAGAAAAGCCAATCCTGAATATATCCTTAAAGATTTACAGGCTCAAACTGAACACAGATTAAGCATAGGAATAGTGATTACTTTGAGTAAGACCCTATCTAAGCAGCTGAGAAAAGTTAATCTGCCTTCAGTTTACTTAATAGAAGCCAAGAATTTAGAAGAAGCAGTAAATTTAGTAAACAAGATTTCTCCCGAACATCTGGAAATTATGCTTAAAGATTGGCGAAGTTTTCTTAAGAAATTAAGACACGCTCCTGCTGTGTTTTTAGGAGATTATTCACCAGTAGCTTTAGGAGATTATTTAGCTGGACCCAGCCACGTCCTTCCTACCGGAGGAAGTGCTCGCTTTTTTTCAGGGTTGTCAGTATACGACTTCTTAAAAAGAGTTCATCTTGTTTATTATTCTAAAAAAGCTCTCCTAAAAGATAGTCAAGCTTTGGAAAAAATAGCCAGCTTAGAAAAAATGGAAAAACATATAGAAAGTGTAAAAGTAAGATTGAAATAATTTTAAGAAAGGAAGGAAAATGAGAAGAGTAAAGATAAGAAGAAAGACTGAAGAGACAGAAGTGAAAGTGGAGTTAAATATAGATGGAGAGGGTAAATATAAGATTTCTACAGGCATCCCCTTTTTAGACCATATGTTGTCTTTATTAGCTAAACATGGCTTATTTGACTTAAAGTTGAAAGCAAAAGGAGACTTAGAAATAGATCCCCATCATACTAATGAAGATGTAGGTATAACTTTAGGTCAAGCCTTTGCCCTTGCTTTAAAAGATAAGAATAATTTAAAAAGGTTTGGTTGGGGTTTTGTGGTATTAGATGAAGCAGAAGTAAGAGTAGTTTTAGATTTAAGTGGAAGGCCTTATTTAGAGGTAAATCCTAAAAATATTAAAGGGTGTTTAGAAAATTACAGTTTTAGATATTTTAAAGAATTTTTAAGAGCTTTTATAAATAATAGTTTAATTACTTTACACGTAGATATTCTTAAAGGAGAAGACCTTCATCACATTTTGGAATGTTCTTTTAAGGCTTTAGGTTTGGCTTTAGATCAGGCTACCTCTTTAGATAGAAGGAAGAAAGGGCTTCCTACCACTAAAGGGAAGATATGAGGATTATTCCGGCTATAGATTTGATGGGAGCTAAAGTAGTAAGGCTTACTCAGGGCAAACCTGGATGTAAAAAAGAATATTTTGACTCCCCCTTAGAAGTGGCTAAAATCTGGAAGTCTCAGGGAGCCAAAGACTTACACATAGTAGATTTAGATAAAGCTTTAGGCAAAGGAAATAACCTAAGAATTATTTCTGAGATTGCTAAAAAAGTAAGGATTGATATACAGGTAGGAGGAGGAATAAGGACTTCTACTTACATTAAAGAACTTTTAGACTTGGGAGTAAAAAGAGTAATTTTAGGGACAAAGGCTTATACTGACTCTAATTTTTTTAAAAAGGTAGTTAAAGAGTTTAAAGATTATTTAGTAGTGAGTATTGATTTAAAAGGCAAAAATCTTGCTTATCAGGGTTGGCAAAAGATTTTGGACCTGGATTGGGAAAGATTAATTAGGAGGTTTTCTAATTCAGGTATTAATTGGTTAATCTATACCGATATTTTGAGAGACGGCACTTTAAAAGGCTTAAATTTTTCTCTCATAAAGAAGATTAAAAAGGTGTTTGCTGGAAATTTAATAGTTTCTGGGGGAGCAGGAAGCTTAGAAGATTTAAAAAAAGCTAAAAGTTTGGGAGTTTGGGGGGTTATTGTGGGAAAAGCTCTTTATGAAGGAAATTTTTCTCTAAAAGAAGCTTTGAGAATTTAAGTAAAGTAAGGAGAGACTGTGAACAAAATAAAGACCGAAAGGCTTCCTAAATTAAAATATAATTCAGCAGGGTTAATTCCAGCAATAATTCAGGACTGGCGAACAAAAGAAGTGCTTATGCTGGCTTATATGAATAAGGAGTCTTTAAAAATAACTTTAAAGGAAGGAAGAACCTGTTTTTATTCTCGGTCACGGAAAGCCCTCTGGAGAAAAGGGGAGACTTCTGGAAATATTCAAAAGGTTAAGAAAATTTACTATGATTGTGATAGGGATACTCTATTAATAGAAGTAGAACAAATAGGAGTTGCCTGTCATACTGGAGAGAGAAGCTGTTTCTTTAGAAGACTGAAATGAGCTTAAAAATAAATTTAAATTTAGAAAAATTCTTAGACTATTCTAAGAAATTCAATATTATTGGCCTTTCTTTAGAATTAGGCGAGGATTTTATTACCCCTATACAGCTATATCTGAAAATAAGGAATAAAGATTATAGTTTTCTCTTGGAGTCTGTAGAAGGAGAAGAGAAAATTTCTCGTTTTTCTTTTCTGGGATTTTCGCCTCTTTATCTTTTCCAATCTCAGGGAGAAAATATAAAAATTAAAGATTTCTTGAAGAGGAAAACCACAATTTTTAAAACTTCAACTGACCCTCTTCAAGATTTAAAAAAATTTATGAATAAGTTTAGAGTATTTTTGGATAGAGAGGTAAGATTTGAAGGAGGGTTTGTGGGTTATTTAGGGTATGACAATATTCGTTTCTTTGAACCAGTCTTAAATACAAATTCTAAGATTTCTTATGCTCAAAGTATGTTTGTTTTTTGTAAGTATTTATTTATTTTTGATCATAAAGAAAAAAGATTACATCTTACTTCCTTTGTAGTTTTGCCTCCAAAAGCCAAAAAAGATAAATTAAAAAAAATATACAAAAAAGAAAAGGAAAAACTTTCAAACTTAGTAAAATTCTTATCTCAGAAAGAAAGTATTCCTCCTGTTAGTTTTAAAAGAAAGAAGTTAAGTTACAGATCAAACTTTTCTAAAAAAGAATTTGCTGAAGCAGTTAAAAAGGCTAAAGAATATATAAGAAAAGGAGATATAATTCAGGTTGTTCTTTCTCAAAAACTTACTGTAAGATTCTCTAAAGAAGCATTTAATATTTATCGACAATTAAGGATTTTAAATCCTTCTCCTTATATGTATTATCTTAATTTTAAGAATTTAAAGATGATTGGTTCTTCTCCAGAGATGCTTTTAAGGTGTGAAAATAAAGTTTTGATTAATCGGCCGATAGCTGGAACCCGGCCCCGGGGTAAGACTGAAAAGGAAGATTTAAAATTAGAAAAAGAACTTTTAGCTGACCCTAAAGAAAGAGCCGAACACATTATGCTTGTGGATTTAGGAAGAAATGATTTAGGTAGAGTTTCTAAGAAAGGTACAGTTCACCTTCCTGTTTTTATGAAAGTTGAGAGATTCTCCCATGTTATGCACTTAGTAAGTGAGGTAAGAGCTATTTTGGATAAAGACAAAGATTCATTTTCAGCATTAAAAGCCTGTTTTCCTGCTGGAACACTAACCGGTGCTCCTAAAATAAGAGCAATGCAAATAATTGATGAATTGGAAAAGGAACCCCGTAAGATTTATGGTGGGTGTGTGGGATATTTTTCCTTTACGGGGAATTTAGATACTGCTATAATTATTCGCACTATTATGTTAGAAGGAAACAAAGCCTATATTCAGGCTGGAGCAGGTATAGTTTTAGATTCAAACCCTCAAAGAGAATATTTGGAAACTTTAAATAAAGCCAGGGCTCAACTTTTAGCTTTAGAATTAGCTGCAGGCAATTAAAGTTTAGAAGAAAGGAGGAATATGTCTTTAGTAATTCGTCTGAGAAAGCCAGGTAAATCTATAAAGAGGAGGTATCATTATAAAGTTGTAGTAGATGAGAAGAGAACTAAGAAAGAAGGCAGGTTTATAGAAGAATTAGGCTTCTGGGATCCTTCTAAGAATCCTAAACTTTTAAAAATAAACTTACAGCGTTATAAATTTTGGACAGAGAAAGGAGCCAAACCTACTTCTACTGTAGAAAGATTAGTTAAAAAAGTAAAGAAAATGTCTTCAGAAAAAAGTTAAAAGAAAGGAGTTTTAAATGAATCCTTCGCAAGGTTCAGGAATAATCGGGATTTTACCTTTAATTCTTATATTTGTGATTTTTTACTTTCTGATTATCCTCCCTCAAAAAAAACAGCAAAAAAGACATCAAGAGATGATAAAAAATTTACAGAAAAACGATGAAGTAGTTACTATTGGAGGTTTACATGGCGTAATAGTTAACATAAAAGATAAAACCTTTATATTAAGGATAGATGAAAATACCCGGGTGGAGGTTGATAAAACTGCTATTTCTTACAAGATTCAAAAGTAGAGTTCTATGAACAGAATATCTTTGAGAGGAATTCTTATTTTGGTGGTTTTTATTTTAAGCCTTATTTTAATCTTTCCTCTGAAAGAAAAGATTAACTTAGGGTTAGATTTAAAAGGAGGTATGCACCTAATTTATAAAATAGATACAACTAATCTTTCACTTCAAGAGAGGAAAGGTGCTTCCGAGAGAGCTGTAGAGATAATAAGAAACAGGATTGACGAACTGGGAGTAAAAGAACCAGTTATTCAACCTCAGGGTTCAGAGGGAATTCTTATCCAGCTTCCGGGAGTAGTAGACAGAGAAAGAGCTTTAGAAATAATTGGCAAGACTGCTCTTTTAGAGTTCAAATTAGTGGAATGGGATGCAAAATTAATAGAAAAGAATAGAGAATCTTTAGATTCTGAACACGAGTGGACCGAACTAGAAGGAAAAAAAATTCTTTTAAGAAAGAAAGCCCCTCTTACTGGTAAAGACTTAAAAGATGCTCAAATAGGATTTGACTCTCTGGGGTTAAGTTATGTCTTAGTAAGATTTAATTCCCAAGGTTCTAAGACTTTTGCTGAATTAACCCAGAATAATGTTGGCCATAGGTTAGCCATAATCTTGGATGGGAAAGTAAAATCAGCACCAGTAATAAAGGAGCCGATTCTCAGTGGAGAAGCTCAAATTACTGGAGATTTTACTCCTACTGAAGCTAAAGATTTAGCGTTGGTATTGCGTTCAGGTGCCTTACCTTGTCCTTTAATATTGGAGGAGGAAAGGACTGTTGGACCTCTTTTAGGCAGTGATTCTATCCGGCGAGGGATAAATGCTGCTATTTTAGGAGGTCTGTTAGTAGGAATTTTTATGATTATTTATTATCTTTTAGGAGGGGTAGTTACTGTATTAGCCCTGGTCTTTAACCTGACTTTAATCTTAGCAGGATTAACCCTTTTAGGAAGCACTTTAACCCTTCCGGGTATAGCTGGTATTATTCTTACTTTAGGTATGGCTGTAGATGCTAATGTTTTGATCTATGAGAGAATAAGAGAAGAATTAAAATTAAAGAGGCCCTTATCTATGGCAGTAAGGTTAGGCTACCAAAAAGCTTTCAGGACTATACTTGATTCTAATGTTACAACTCTTATTGCCGCTCTTTTTCTCTTTATATTCGGCACAGGGCCAATAAAAGGGTTTGGGGTAACTTTGAGTTTAGGAATTTTAGCTTCTATGTTTTGTGCTTTAGTTTTTACTCGGACTGTATTTGATTTTTTAATATCTAAAAATATAATGAAAAATTTCTTAATGCTTCAGATAATTAGAGAGCCTAAGGTAAATTTTGTGAAAGCTATAAAATTTTGTTTGATTCTATCTTTAGCAGTTATTTTATTAGGAGTTTATACTTTTGTTCAGAAAAAGGGTAAAGTTTTTGGCATAGATTTTACTGGAGGACAAATCCAGGAATATAAGTTTAAGAAGAAAGTAGATTTAGAAGAACTTAGAAAAACTTTAGCTGAAGAAAAAATTGAAGATGTGGTGCTTTATAACTTTTCTTCAGCTAATACTTTTGCTATAAAAAGCTCTCAGGATACTTATCCAGAGATTCAAAGAATTCTTAAAAAACATTATGATGGAAATTTTGAACTTTTAAGGGTAGAAAGAGTAGGTCCTGTAGCAGGAAGGCTTTTGAGGAAAAAAGCAATGTGGGCTATAATTTTTGCTATTGTGGGTATTCTTTTTTATACTGCTTTCCGTTTCCGGCATTTTGAATTTGGTCTTTCAGCAGTAATAGCTTTATTCCATGATATTTTTATAGCTTTAGCATTTTTATTATTTTTCTCTTATAGCATTGACCTTCTTATAATTACTGCTCTCTTAACTATTGCTGGTTATTCTATTAACGATACTATTGTGGTCTATGACCGGATTAGAGAATTATCTTTGCGTTCACCCAAGGAAAACTACCGGTTAATTATAAACAAGGCTATAAATCAGACTCTTTCCCGAACTATTATAACTTCTCTGACTACTATGATAGTAGTATTAGCTTTATTTATTTTAGGCAGTCTTAATTTAAAAGGATTTTCTTTTACTCTTTTAGCAGGGATTATTTCAGGGACTTATTCTTCAATTTACATAGCCTCCCCCTTGGTTATTCTTTTTAAAAAGAAGTAGTATGGAGTTTAATAATCTTAAAATCTACAGGGGAAAAGTTATATCCCTTCCCGAAATAGTTAAACAGTTAGTTAATTTAGGATATAGAAATTTTCCTGAATTGTCAGATGAGGGAGATTTTAGAAGACGAGCAGATGTTTTAGATGTATACTGTGTAGGCTTTGAATATCCGGTGAGAATTGAGTGGGATTGGGATAAGATTTCTAAGATTAGGAGTTTTGACCCCCAGAACCTTATTTTTTTCCAGGAACACGAAATCTTAATAATTCTGCCTAAGTTAAAAAAAACTTTTAGAAGAATCAGTTATTATGAAGAATTGCCTCTTCAGGCAAATTTAGAGATAAAGAAGGGTGATTTTGTGGTCCATTTAAATTATGGTATTGGCAGATATTTAGGTAGAAAAAAACTTTCTACTCCTCAAGGTCAGAAAGAATTTTTGGAAATTGAATACGAGAATAAAGAAAAATTATACTTGCCTTTAGAAAAAGCCCATTTAATTCAAAAATATGTAAACTTAGGGGGAAGACCTCCCAAACTTTCCCGGTTGGGTACCCGGGAATGGATTGCTCTTAGAGAAAGGGTAAGAAAGTCAGTGAGAAGATATGCCTGGGAGTTATTGAGAGAACAAGCCTTAAGAGAACTTTTAGGAGGATTTTCTTTTAGTAAAGATAGCCTCTGGCAGGAAGAGTTTGAAAGGAGCTTTCCTTATCAGGAAACCCCTGACCAGATTAAAGCCTTAAAAGAAGTAAAAGAGGATATGGAAAGTAATAAAGCTATGGATAGACTAATCTGTGGAGATGTAGGTTATGGAAAGACTGAAGTAGCTATGCGAGCAGCTTTTAAAGCAGTAATGGATTCAAAACAGGTAGCGTTTTTAGTTCCTACAACTATTTTGGCTGAACAACATTATCAAAATTTTTTAAATCGAGTTAAAAACTTTCCTATTAGAGTAGAGATGCTCTCCCGTTTTGTAAAACCTGCTCAGCAAAAGAAGATTATTAAAGATTTGGAGAAAGGTTTAGTAGACATAGTAATAGGTACCCACCGTTTACTTTCTTCAGATATAAGATTTAAAGACTTAGGGCTTCTAATTATAGATGAAGAGCAAAGATTTGGAGTTAAACAGAAAGAAAAGATAAAAAAAATGAAGGTAGGCGTAGATGTCCTTATTTTAACTGCTACACCTATTCCTCGAACTCTTTATATGGGACTTTCAGGGGTAAAGGCAATATCTACTATAAAGACTCCTCCTAAAGAAAGATTGTCAGTGAAGACTTATGTAGAAGAATTTAATAAAGATTTAATAAAAAAAGCTATCTTGAAAGAATACAATAGAGGAGGCCAGATCTTTTTTGTAGAAAGCAGAATAGAAGATTTAAAAAAAACTGAAAAAGTCTTAAGAGAGATTCTCCCTTCTTATATAAAAATAGGAGTAGCTTTTGGTAAAATGAGGAATTCCTGTTTAGAGAAAGTTATGCTTTCTTTTATAAATTCTGAAATCCACTGCCTTCTTTCCACAGCTATCATTGAATCAGGCATAGATATCCCTGAGGCTAATACCTTAATAATAAACAATGCTCAAAAGTTTGGTCTAAGTGATTTACACCAGCTAAGAGGAAGAGTAGGTCGATTTAACATTCAAGCCTATGCATACTTCCTCGTTCCTAAAAAAGGGAAGATTTCTTTAGAAGCTAAAAAAAGACTCCAAGCTATTAAAGAATACTCCCATTTAGGAGCAGGTTTCGCCCTGAGTTTACAAGATTTAGAGATAAGAGGGGCAGGAAATATTTTAGGAGAAGAACAACACGGGTTTATCTGGCAGATAGGTTTAGATTTATACTGCCGGCTTCTAAAATCGCAAATAGAAGAATTAAGAGGAGAATTTAATATTTCACCCCGCCCCACAGGAAGCTACGGGTGTAAACCCGTGGAGGAATGTTGAATTTCTCCGAAGGGTAATAACCCTATAGCTGCGGCTGTAAAGCTGGGGAGCGGGGTTCATTAAAAAAATGAGGTTGTTATTTATATCTTTGTTAATATTTAGCGGGGTAACTAACTGCTGGGCTTCTAACCGCATAGTAGCCGTAGTAAATAAAGAAGTCATTACTGAACAGGAGTTAAAAAATTATATTAACCTTCTTAAGCTCAGGCTTTCCTTGGTTTATGGGGAGGAGAGTCCTGAATTTTTAAGAGAATTCAAAAAGGAGAAAGAAAGAGCCTTAGAAAAATTGATAGAAGATAAACTTATTATTCAGGAAGCTAAAAAAGAAAATTTAACCGTTTCTGATAAACTTATAGAAAGAAAATTAAAAGAATTTATTTCCAGCTTCAAAAATGAAGATGAATTTATGGCTTCTTTGAGAGAAAGGGGGTTGAATTTAGCCTCCTTAAAAGAAAAGATCAAGGAACAATTTTTAATTCAAATGCTTTTAGGTAAAGAAGTAAAGAATAAAATCAAAGTAAAACCTTATGAAGTTACTCAATATTACCGTGCTCATCCTGAAGAATTTAATCTCCCTCCTTCTATAGAGTATAAAGTCCTGAAATTTCCTTCTCAGTTGATTGCTTCCCGGGTTTTTCAAGAATTAAAAAGAGAAGGGGTTGAAAAAATTCTTAAAAAGTATTCTCAAAACCTTATTGAAGGAAGACTTAGTAAGAAAGCGGCGAGATCTGAATTAAAAGAACTTTTTGAACTAAAGGAAGGAGAAATATCTCTTCCTTTACAAATAGAAGGAGAATTTATGATATTTATTATCGACAAAAAGCACCCTTCTCAAACAGTCTCTTTAGAAGAAGTAAAAGAAAAAATTTGGGAAAAAGTTTACCAGGAGAAATTTCAGAAAAGACTTAACTTTTGGCTGAATAGATTAAAAGAGAAAGCTTTGATTAAAAGATACTGAAAAAATGAAAAAGGTTTTAGTTACTCTTGGTGATCCAGCAGGTATAGGTCCTTTTATTACCACAACAGCTCTTAAAAGTCTGGCTTCTAAAAATATAAATTTTAAAATTATTGGTACAGAGAGTATTTTAAGTAAAATTAAAGGATTTTCTAAAATAGTTAATAAGATTGAATTGGTAGAAGTTAAAACTAAACATTTAGAAAGGATTAAGAGGGGTTATCCTAACAGATATTCGGGGGAGTTGGCCTTTCAATATTTAGAGGTAGCTGTAGATTTCCTGAAAAAAGAGAAAGGATTTTCTTTGGTGACTGCTCCTGTTTCTAAAGAAGCTATAAAACTAATAAAACCTGATTTTCAAGGTCATACTGAATATTTAGCTAAAAAATTTAAAGTTAAAAATTTTTCTATGTTTATGGTTGGCAATAAGTTACGTATAGTTATCTTAACCCGGCATATACCTTTAAGAAAAGTTCCTGAAGCTTTAAATTATAAAGATTTGTATCAGAATATAAGCTTACTCTTCGTAAATCTTAAAAAAATATTTAGACTTAAAAAAGTTAAAATAGCTCTTTGTAGTTTGAATCCTCATGCCGGGATAAATACCTTTTTAGAAAGGGAAGAAAAACTCCTGGTGAAAGTAAAGAAGAAGTTTAAGAATAAAGATTTAGAAGTTGTTGGTCCTTATCCAGCAGATACTCTTTTTAGAGAAGCTCTGAATAGAAATTTTTCAGCTATTTTGGCTCTTTATCATGATCAGGGGATGATTCCTTTTAAAACTTTAGAATTTTCTCAAGGGGTTAATCTTACTTTAGGCCTTCCTTTCATAAGAACCTCTCCGGCTCATGGGCCAGCTTTTGATTTAGTAGATAAACCTGATTTAATCAATTCTCAGCCTATGCGGAAAGCTATAGAATTAGCTCTGAGCCTCAATTGCAATGAAGCCTAAGAAGTGTTTAAGCCAGTATTTTCTTCTAAATAAAAAATACTTAAAAAAAATAGCTGATGCAGTAGAAGCAAGAGAGGATGAAACTCTTTTAGAAATAGGAGCAGGCCGGGGAGAACTTACTCAGTTTCTGATAGGTAAAAAAAGAAAGATTATCTGTGCAGAGATAGATCCTTATCTTTGTAGAATACTTAAAGAGAGATTTAAAGGCGTAGATTTTCTGGAAGTATTTTGTCAGGATATAAGGAATTTAAAGCTTTCTGAAAAGAAATTGATTGTGGTAGGAAATATTCCTTACCATTTAAGCTTCCAGATTATAGAGTTTTTAATTAAAAATAGAAAGAGGATATTAAAAGCTTACTTAACTTTTCAAAAAGAATTTGCTCAAAAACTTACTGCTAAAGTAGGTTCTAAATCTTATAATTTTTTAACCTGTTTTTTGAAGTTTTATGCTGAGGCTAAAATTCTCTTTAATATTCCTCAAAGCTGTTTTTTTCCTCAGCCTAAAGTATCTTCAGCTTTAGTAAAGATAGATTTTTCCGTTCATCCTGAATTGTTTCTTGAAGAAGGTCAAGAAAAAATGTTTTTAGATTTCCTGAGAAAAATATTTCAACAGAGGAGAAAAAAAATAATCAATATCCTTAAAGAATTTTACCAGGACAAGAAAGAGGAGATTAAGAGTTTTCTTGAAGAGAGGGGAATTTATTCTTCTCGGCCTGAAGAAATACGCCTTAAAGAATTAGTAGAGATTTATAATTACCTACAACAGAAGTAATTCTTTTTTGAGAAGAATTTTTTGGAAGGCTTTTACTACCTGGGGATCAAAGTGAGAACCTGTTTCTTCTTCTATGATTTTTTGAGCTTGACTTATAGTATAAGCTGGTCGGTAAGGTCTATTCGAAGTTAAAGCTTGAAAAGAATCTGCTAATGCTACAATTTTTGCCTCCAGAAGGATTTGATTATCTTTTAGTCCGTAGGGATAACCTTTTCCATCTATTCTTTCATGGTGGTAGAGAATTGCCGGGATAATCTGGATGAGAGAATGTAAAGGTCTTAGAATTTCAGCTCCAATAATCGGATGCTTTTTTATTTCCTCGAATTCCTCAGGAGTTAATTTTTGAGGTTTTTTTAAGATAAGTTCAGAAATTCCTACTTTACCCAAATCATGAAGCATAGATGCATGTCTTACTACTTCTATCTGAGAATCGCCTAAACCTAACTCCCGGGCAATATTTACTGCTATTTTAGCTGTTTTTTCTGTATGTTCAGCAGTATATAAGTCTTTAGCTTTTATGGCTCTGGCAAAAGCTATTATAGCTTCTAAGGTAGTTTTTTCCAAAAGACTTTGGAGATCGTGGAGTTTTTCTTTTAAGTAGTATAAGTCTTTCTTCTCCTCTAAAATTGTCTTGTAAGGGTTCTTTTTAAGGTCTTGGATGGTAATAATTTTACCTTTCTTTATCTTGGAATATTCCAGGCATCTATCTAAGAGAGATAAAAGACTTTCAGCTGAAGTGCCATCTTCAGGAAAGACTACTACGCCTATATTTATCTGGAGATTAGTCTTTTCTTTACCGAAGGAATTAAATCTTAATTTTTCTTGGATCCGGCCTAAAAGATTTAGGGCTTTTCCTTTGTCAGCATAAGGACAGATTATTCCGAATTCATCGTCTTCTAAACGACTGATTATGTCTAAACTTCTTAGGTTTTCCTTTAAAAATCTTGAAAATTCTTTTAAAATTTGGTCTCCTTTTAGAGGTCCATAAATTTTATTTATATTTTTAAACAGGTCTATATCTAACTTTACTAAAGATACAGAGAAATTATTCCTTTGAGCACTAAGTATAGTTTCTTTAACTCGTTTAAAGAAATAACGACAATTATAAACGCCGGTTAAAGAATCTATGAAGGAATATTCTTTAAGAGAAATTTTAGTTTTTTCTAGCTCCTTATTTTTGAGGTGCAGATTAATCTTGGTATAGATAAGCCAAATAGTCTCCAGAAAAATTGTTAACAATAAAAT
>JAGGWS010000031.1 GCA_021163425.1 Candidatus Omnitrophota bacterium | reverse complement strand
GCAGATATGGATATAATATTAGTGAGTATATTTTTAATTTTAACTGTTATTTTTATATTTAAAAGAATTGTTTTTTTAAGGGTAATTTTTCTTTCTTTAGGGATAATCTATTTTGGTTTTCTAAAAACTTTATTTATTTCCATCTTTAATGTAGTTAATCTCTTAAAACTACAATTTCCTTCTTTTCTGGAGAGTATGCCCTGGTATATCTTATTTGGTTTTAGTTTTTTAGGTGCCTTATTCTTAGGGAGATTTTATTGTGGCTGGTTGTGTCCTTTTGGAGCAGTCCAGGATATCATTTCTAAGATTCCTTCTAAAAAAATAAGAATCACCTATAAGTTAAATTCTCACCTTCTTAAAATAAAGTATATTCTTTTAATTTTAGCTTTAGTTTTTGTTCTAAAGGGGAAAGACTTTTTTCTTAAACTGGAGCCTTTCACTTATTTCTTTAAACCTAATTTTAGTATCTTTTTTATTTATTCTCTGATTATTCTGGCATTTTCTCTATTTATACCCCGCTTTTTCTGTAGATACCTTTGTTGGGTAGGGGCTATTTTTGCTATTCTTTCTAAACTATCTTTGTTAAAATATAAATTGAGGTGTAAAAAAGAAGGATGTAATCTCTGTAAAGAGAGATGCCCTTTGGGAATTATTGATGAACTAGGAAATATTAAAGATTCTGAATGTATAAGGTGCAATCTCTGTCAGAAGTGTGTTGCTGATAAAAAGAAATGAGGAGAATTTATTTTTGGGCTATCTTGGGGATATTTTTCTTATTTGGTTTTTTGAGTTTTTCTCAAGAAGTTCTTCATAAGGCTATGTGGCAGGAGGAATTTGGGGAAGGAAGAGTAAGGTGTAATCTTTGTCCTTTCAGGTGTGTATTAGGAGAGGGCCAGGTAGGTCAATGCCGGGTAAGGAAGAATATCGGAGGAGTTTTATATAGTTTAAATTATGGGAAAATAGTAGCAGCTCACATTGACCCGGTGGAGAAGAAGCCTGTATTTCATTTCCTTCCTGGGACAGAAATTTTTTCTATTGCTACAGCCGGTTGTAATCTCCATTGTAAATACTGCCAGAACTGGGCGATTTCTCAAAAGTCTCCTTCGGAAGTTGAGTATACTTATATGAGCCCTCAAGATATAGTTGAATTAGCTAAAAGATATAAGTGTTCTTCTCTGGCTTATACTTATACCGAACCTGTGATCTTTTATGAGCTGGTTTACGATACTGCTAAATTGGCTAAGAAGGAGGGATTATATAATGTAATGATTACTGCCGCCTATATAAATGAGGAGCCTTTAAGAAAGCTCTGCAAAGTTATGGATGTAATCAAAGTGGATTTTAAAGGATATAGTCAGGATTTCTATCAGAAAGTCGTTTTTGGGGATTTAAAAGTTATCCTCAGGAATTTAAAGATTATAAAGGAGGAAAGAGTCTGGCTGGAGATAGTAAATTTAGTAATACCTACCTTAAATGATTCTGAAGAAGATATAAGAGGGCTTTGTTTATGGATAAAGGAGAATTTAGGTGATAATGTGCCTTTACATTTTTCCCGATTTTACCCTATGTATAAATTAACCAATCTTCCTCCTACTCCAGTTTCTACTCTGGAAAAAGCCTGGAAGATTGCTAAAGAAGTAGGTTTAAAATATGTTTATATTGGGAATGTTCCCGGACATCTTTACGAGAGTACTTATTGTCCTAAGTGTGGGAAAGTTTTAATAAAAAGAAGAGGTTATCAAGTTTTAGAGAATAACTTAATAGAAGGAAGGTGTAAATTTTGTGGAGAGAAAATTCCGGGTATTTGGGAAAAGAAAGTTAATAACTAAAATTTTTACTAATCCCAGATTTTGCAATAGAAACCTTATTTTTTGCGAAAGTAGTTAAGGCTTTCCTGGAGATAATAAAATTAGAAAAATATGGGTCTGATTAAGAAAGAAGAATATTTTATGAGGAAAGCTTTAGAGTTAGCTCAAAGAGCTTTAGACGAAGAAGAAGTCCCTGTAGGTTGTGTAATTGTTTATAAGGAGAAGGTAATTGCCCAGGCTTATAATCAGGTAGAAAAACTTAAAGATTCTACAGCCCATGCAGAAATGATTGCTCTAACTCAGGCTGAAAGTTTTCTTCAAAGTAAGTGGTTGAAAGATTGTTCAATTTATGTTACAATCGAGCCTTGTTTGATGTGTGCGGCAGCAATATCTCTATGCAGAATTAAAGAAGTTATCTTTGGAGCGTCTCAACCTAAAGTAGGAGGATTTGGTTCTCTGGTAGATATAAATATTCTTAAGATATCTCCTAAAATTAAAATAAAATCAGGGATTTTAAGGGATGAATGCAGGTTTTTAATTCAAGACTTTTTTAAAAAAAGGAGGGTGAAATAGGCTGGCTTGCAGAAAAATTGAGAGAAAAAGCAAAAGCTTCTCCTAAGAAAGTAGTCTTTCCTGAGTATGATGATGAGAGAGTAATTAAAGCTGTTAAAATAATTGAAAAGGAGAAGATAGCTTACCCGCTAATTTTGTCTCCCCAGAGTTTAAACAAAGATAAGGTGGAGCATTTTACTAAAATTTATTGTGAAATCAGGCCTAATCAATCCCGAAGTTTAAAAGAAGCTCAACAAATAATCAGCCAGCCTTTATATTATTCGGCAATGCTGACCCGTTTAGGAGAAGCTGATGCTTTTATTGCTGGAGCAAAGTTTTCTACTCCTTCAGTAATAAGAGCTAGTTTAAGGTGTCTGGAAATAGACCCTCTTTACAATTTAGTTTCAGGCTGTTTTGTAATGGAACTCCCTAATAGTTCTTATGGAGAAGGGGGAGTTTTTGTTTATAGTGATTGTGCGGTTACCCCTTCTCCTACTTCTGAACAATTAGCAACTATAGCTTTTTGTGCTGGAAAATTTACTAAGGAGGTATTAGAGATAGAGCCTCGTTTAGCTTTTCTGAGTTTTTCTACTAAAGGCTCTTCTAAGGGGGTAGAGGTAGAGAAGGTCAGAGAAGCTGTGGCTATATTAGCCAGGAAAAATCCTCCTTTTTTATTTGATGGAGAACTTCAAGTTGATTCAGCTTTAGAACCTGAAGTAGCCAAGAGAAAAGTCCCCTATTCTTCAGTAGCCGGGAAAGCCAATGTTTTAATATTCCCTAATCTAGAGGCAGGTAATATCTCTTATAAATTGACTGAACGTTTGGCTAAAGCTAAAGCTTTAGGTCCTATACTTTTAGGGTTTAAACAGATATGTAGCGATTTATCCCGGGGTGTTTCTGTAGAAGATATAGTTGATATTACTGCTCTTACTGTGGTAAGGGTTCAGAAGGTAACTGGAGAAAAAATATGAGGATATTAGTAATAAACTGTGGTTCTTCTTCAGTAAAGTATAAGTTATATAATTTTAGACCTTTTAGACTCTTAACCAAAGGCCTTGTGGAGAGAATCGGCGAAGAAGGTTCTCCGGTTAAGAATCATTATCAGGCAATCTTCACAGTTTTTAAGAGACTCGAGTCTTTAGGAAAAAAGTTTGGGGAGATTTCAGCAATTGGCCATAGGGTTGTTCATGGAGGAGAGAAGTTTAAACAGCCGGTGTTAATAGATAAGGAGGTAATTAAAGAAATTAGGAAGAACGCAGAATTAGCTCCTTTGCATAATCCGCCTAACTTAGAAGGAATTTTGGCTTGTAAGAAAATTTTTCCTTCCTCAAAACAGGTAGCAGTTTTTGATACAGCCTTTCATCAGACCATACCTCAATTTGCTTATTTATATGCTCTGCCTTTTGATTTTTATAAGAAATATAAGATAAGAAGGTATGGTTTTCACGGAACTTCCCATCAATATGTAGCCGAAACCTCTTCTAAAATTATGAAAAAGTCTCTAAAAAAGTTAAAATTGATTACAGTTCATTTAGGTAATGGCTGTAGTATCTCGGCTATAAAACAGGGAAAGTGTATAGATACTTCTATGGGTTTTACTCCTTTAGAAGGTCTTATTATGGGAACCCGTAGTGGAGATATAGATCCAGCAATAATTTTTTATTTAGCCAGGAGGGCAGGTTTAACTCTTGAAGAGACAGAGAAGATTCTTAATCGCCAGAGTGGACTTTTGGGGATTTCCGGAGTAAGTAATGATTTAAGGCTGATAAAGGAGGCTTGTAAGAAAGGAAACATTAGAGCCAGATTAGCTATAGAGATGTTTATTTACCGCTTAAGAAAGTATTTGGGCGCCTATATCTTAATATTAGGAGGAGTAGATGCGATTATTTTTACTGCTGGTATTGGAGAGAATAATCCTGACATAATAAAGAAGGCGGTTTGGGGCTTAGAATTTTTAAAAAAGAAACCAACTGTTTTGGTTATTCCTACTGACGAAGAATTAATGATTGCCAGATTAGTCTATAATAAGCTGAAGAAGAAAAGGAGGTAGAAAACTATGAAGAAACTTCTTCTTTTCTTTATAGTATTGAGTTTTTCTTTATCTATCTGGGCCGAAGACAAAATCTGTATGGTTGTGGCTAATAAAGATTTTAGAGATGAAGAATTACTTAAGCCTTTAAAGTATTTTCAGGATGAAGGGTTTTCTGTGGATATAGCTTCTAATAGGTTAGAAGAAGCTGAAGGTATGTTAGGAGCTAAGATTATGCCCGATTTAATAATTGAGGAGATAAATGTAGATAATTATAAGGCTTTAATAGTTGTAGGTGGTTCAGGAGCAAAAGTTTTGTGGGATTTACCTCCTTTAGCCTATAAGCTTAAAGAGGCTTATCAGAAAGAAAAGATAGTGGCAGCTATTTGTATATCTCCAGTTGTTCTGGCTAAGGCTGGGCTTCTCAAAGGTAAGAAAGCTACAGTCTGGCCGGGAGAATCAGAGAGGCTTATAAGTTCAGGAGCAGATTATGTTTTTAAACCAGTAGTAGTAGATGGTAATATTGTTACTGCTGATGGTCCTCAGTCAGCCTTAGAATTTGCTAAGACTATTGTAAAGTTAATAAGAAAATGGTAGTATACTGAGGAGGTAATTATGTTAAGAGAAGTTTTAAAAGCTAAGATATATTATGCTACAGTTACTGAGACTGAACTTTTCTATGAAGGGAGTATTACCTTGGATGAAGAAATTATTGAAAAGGCAGGGTTAATTGTCGGAGAAAAGGTGGAAGTTTTAAATCTAAATAATGGGGCAAGATTTCAAACCTATATAATAAAAGGCCCTAAGAATAGTGGAAAGGTTTGTTTAAATGGTCCGGCTGCCCG
This sequence comes from Candidatus Omnitrophota bacterium, assembly GCA_021163425.1. Lineage (GTDB taxonomy): Bacteria > Omnitrophota > Gorgyraeia > Duberdicusellales > Duberdicusellaceae > Duberdicusella. The sequence continues at coordinate 1,639 of JAGGWS010000031.1, read as the reverse complement.
TTTAGGTTTGGTAGGAGATAAGATAATAATTTTATCTTACGGGTTATTTTCTGAAGAGGAGTTAATTTCTTTTAAGACAAAATATGTAATTTTAGATGAACAAAATAAAATTAAAATTGCAGATTTACGGTAGTCCAATTTTAAGAAAGAAATGTAGGAAGGTAGGAGAAATTACTCCTGAGATTTTGCAGATTTTAGATAAGATGGTCTATCTTATGAGAAGATATAGGGGAGTTGGGCTTGCAGCAAACCAGGCTGGATTAGACTTAGCTTTAGTAGTTATAGAGACACCAGAAAAACTCTATAAATTGATAAATCCTAAGATAATTCAAAAGAAAGGGTCTCTTATTTTTGAAGAAGGGTGTTTGAGTTTTCCCGGACTTATTCTTTCGGTGAAGAGAGCCCGAGAAGTTTGGGTTAATTTTACCGATGAACAAGGCCGTAATCTGGATTTAAATGCAGAGGATACTTTAGCAGTAATTTTACAGCACGAGATAGACCATATCCAGGGAGTACTTTTTATTGACCGGATCCCCTTTTGGGAAAAACTCAAAATTAAATCTGTTCTTAAGAAAATCAAAAATGCTAGAGAACAAGAGTATTACTGAGAATTCAATCTATAACTTGCTCAGAAAGACTTTTATTGGGACAAGGGTTAAAAGTGGTTAGAAACGAGAAGGAAGAAATGCCTGATTGTTTCCGTAGGGAAGTTGATTTAAAAAGATGTAATTGTAGTTATCCGGGGTCTCTTCGCAAAGGGGGTTGGCGCGAGTGTTTACATTGTCATCTTGCAAAAAAGAAGTGCCTGCCTGTTTTTTGGCCGGGAAAAAGAAGCAAACTTTGACGGTTTCCTGGGATACTTTTAAACTCTTATCAAACTTAAGATAACCAGCCTTGAAGCCTAATTTCTTTGTATTTCTAAGGATATTTGTTGGACTGAGTTTAGTCTTTGTTATTTTTAAATTAATTCCTTATCAGGAGTTAATAGACCACCTAAAAAAAACTAACTTATATATTTTAGGGTTAGCTTTTTCACTATTCTTCTCTACCCATCTTTTAGGGGTTTTACGCTGGAAGGTGATTCTTAAAACCTTAAATTTAAATGTAAAATTTAAAGAGTTATTCTTTCTATTTTTTTCTGGTTTATTTTTAAATCTTATTTTCCCTTCTTTAATTGCTCAGGATATTTTTCGGGGAGGATTACTTTCTTATAAACAGCCTGATTCTCTCAGGAAGATAACTGCTTCTTTAGTTATTGACCGATTTTCGGGGTTTTTAGCTTTGACTTTGATAGTACTTGCTTCTTTCAGTTTAGGGGGGAGATTAGTTAGGAATAGGGTTATTACTTTTTCAGTTTTAATTTTAACTATTTTGATGCTTTTCAGTCTTCTTTTTATAGGTAGTAGACAGTTTTTTAGAATGTTTCTGGTTTTTTTAGGAAAGGCAGAAAGACTAAAAGAAAGACTTACTGACTTTCACAACTGCCTTTATGTTTTTAGAAAAAAGCCTTTTTCCTTTTTAAAGATATTTTCTATCTCTTTAATTATCCAGAGTTTAGGAGTAGTTGTTTTTTATATAGTAGGCCTTTCTTTTGGTTTGAGAGTTAATTTTCTTTTTTATTTTATATTAATCCCTATAG
>JAGGWS010000026.1 GCA_021163425.1 Candidatus Omnitrophota bacterium | reverse complement strand
TCTGTTACCCAGACTCGCCTTAATACCGATATAATTACTTCTGACGAGTTTTTTAAATTGATGATAGAGAAGGGTTGTTATATTGGCTGGTTTTTCCACTATATCCCTTTAGGAAAAGACCCTGATTTAAGTCTGGTGCCTCTACCATCTCAGAGAAATAAATTAAGAGAAAAGTTAAAAGAGGTAAGAGGAACTCTTCCTTTATTTGTGGGAGATTTCTGGAACGATGGTCCTTTTGTTCAGGGGTGTATTGCTGGAGCCCGTCAGTATTGTCATATAAATCATCGAGGAGATGTTGAAGCTTGTGCCTTTTGCCATTTTGCTGTGGATAATATAAAAAATGGTAAAAGCTTAAAAGAGATTTTTAATTCTCCATTTTTTAGGGAAATGAGAGAAAGAATTCAGTGGGAAGAAGCCTCCTGCCCCTACAGTGATAATCTTTTAACTCCCTGCCAGATAATTGACCAACCTCAGGTTTTAAGAGAGCTTGTAGAAAAATACCACGCTTTCTCTACCGATGGAGCAGGTGATGTTTTATTAAAAGGAAAAACAGCAAGGTTTTTAGATGAATACAGCAAACAAATTCACGCCCTTTATGATAGAATCTGGGAGGAAGACCCTTATTATAAAGAAATAAGAGAAAAGATAAGAGAGAAAAGAAAAAGACTTTTTGCTAAAGTAGAGTAAACTAAAGAAATAATAAGGCAGGCAGGATATTCTGAAAAAACTAAGACAATATGGATTGTTTGTTTTTGCCTTGCAGGGTGAAAATAGTAAAAATCCCCACCTGTTTATAATAAAATTAAACAATAAGCAGTGAAAAAGTTTAGCGAAAGAATAGGGAGCCACAAAACAAAATTGTCTGCTAAAAAGGAGCTGGGTTAAGGAAAATTTTAATTAAAGGAGATAATCTTTCTTTATTTTTTCTTTTCTTAAAGCCCGGAAGATGTTTACCTTTATGTGGGGAAATTCTTTTTTAAGGAGAGAAATAGTATTCTTAACAAGCTGTCTTCTTGAATTTTGAGCATAGGGGCATTTGTGAATAATAGGAGGAAAGGGAAACTGAGAATAGAATTTTTCTATCTCTCTCTTTTCTAAATAACAAAATGGTCTGATAATAGACAACTCTCCTTCAAAAAGTTCTATTACCGGTTTCATAGAACTTACTTCTCCGTGAAAAAAGAGATTCATTAGAATAGTTTCAGCAATATCATCCAAGTGATGAGCTAAGGCAATTTTATTACAATTTAACTCTTTAGCGGTTTGGAAAAGAATCTTCCGTTTATTCCAGGAACACCAAAAACACCTTTTCTCTCCGGGAGTTTCTATATCTAACTGCTTAATTACATATTGTATCCCTTGTTCTCTAAAATATTCTTCAAGGAGATTCTTTTCTACCGGTATAAATCTTGATTCTATGAAACAAGCCTTAAGCTCAAAGTCAATAGGAATATGTCTTTTCCTCAAAATTAGAACCTTAAGTAAAGAAAGACTATCTTTACCTCCAGAAACCCCCACTAAGACCCGGTCACCTTCTTTTATCATTTGATAGTCATTTATGGCTTTACCGGTCTTTTTGTAGATATGTCTTATAATTCCTCTCAGCTTTATTTTTTCTTGATTAACTTCTGGCATATTTTTTCAGAAGGAGTTTAACTTTATCTTTAATTTTAGCCTTTAAGAAAGAGCTTGCACTCTTATTTTTTAAGGACACTTCTAAATAACCAAAACTGCCTTCACAAAGAAAGAGCTCGTCATTTTTTGCCTTCTGATAATAGGGATAAAACTTAGTTATATTTTTAGATTTTATTTTGAAGATAAACTCCTTATTCTTGGTAAAATTCTTAAAATCCTTTAAGTTTATATTAGTAATTAAGTTTCCAAATCTATCAATGTAAATAACTCTTCCTGAAAGAATAGAACCTTTTATTTGAGGAGAAGGTATTTTTAGTTCTTTTATTTTATTGCAAACTCTCCCCAGTTTATCTATACTTATACCTTTAGATAAGTAGGCAGATACTGGAGAAAAAACATCCCGTCCCCAGAAAGTAGAAGAAACTTCCCTTAAAAAATATTTTTTATTTTCTAAGCTGACTGCTTTTCTTAAACCGTCTTCCTTAACTGCTAAACTTAAAACCCCATTATCCGGGCCTACAAAGTAATAATTTTTAGTCTTAATAGCTAAGGCTCTTCTTTTTGAGCCTACTCCCGGGTCAACCACTACTAAAAAAATAGTATTTTTAGGAAAGAACTTAAAACTCTCATAGAGAAGAAATCCTGCTTCCCAGACATTCTGAGGAGAAATCTCGTGAGTAATATCTACAAGGTTTACCTTATGGTTAATATTTAAAATAACTCCTTTCATTACTCCCACATAATTATCTTTGGCCCCAAAATCAGTTAATAGAGCTATTGTCCTCATGGGATTAAAATTTAAATTCTTTTTTCTAAAAACCTCTTTCTTTCAGCTAAAAGAATGATATCTCTCAGTTCTTCAGTATTTTTAGCTTTAAGCCATTTCTCATCAAAATGTTTGCCTGAAGAAATTTGAGCAATAGCTGCTAAAGCTCGAAGATGAAAATTTCTCTCATCTTTACTCCCTGCTAAGATAAAAACTATTTTGACTGGCGGGATTTCTTCAGAAAAAACTATTCCTTTCTTTGCCCTTACTAAAATAATCTTAAATTTATTTTCTCCCTCTACTACTATATGAGGGATAGCTAAACCTGTTCTTAATACAGTGGACGAAGTTTTTTCTCTTTCTAAGAAGAGGTTATAAATATTTTCTTTATTTAAATTAAACTCTTTAGCTAAAATTTCTGAAACTTTTTCAAAGAGAAGTTCTTTAGAAATTTTTTCTTGGAAATCTAAGATTGGGCTTTTTTTGATGAGGGTATCAAACCTGTCTTCAATTATCTGGTCTCTTTCTTTGATAATCTCTTTCAATTCTTTAGAGAGTTTTCCCGAAGTGAGTTCTTTATTTAAAATTCTCTCAATTACATGGATAAGAGCAAATTCTTTAATTTCTTTTACCCCTAAATAAAGAAGGAGGCCAATTCCTATTAGAAAAAAGGTTAAAATTAAAAGAAACTTTCCTATTTCAGCTAGCAAGAGAAGATAACCTAAAATTCCCAAAATCTGCATTCCCGGATAAAAAGGAGAATAGAATTTAGGTTGATAATTATGGAGTTTGCTTTCTCTCATAATAATTACTGCAATATTAGTAAGAAGGTAAAGGATTATCAAGAGTTCAGAGGCAATTTTTACTAAAACTTCTAACTTAAGAAATACAGCTACTCCCATAAATAATCCTGTAAGGAGGACAGAGTAATAAGGAGTCTTAAATTTTGAACTTATCTTGCTTAAAAAGGAAGGCAAGAGGCCATCTTTGCTCATTGCTAAAGGATAACGGGCTGAAGACATAATCCCGGCATTAGCAGTGGATATGAACGCTAAGATTGCTCCTAAGCTTAAGATTTTTGCTCCCATTGGGCCCCAGAATTTATAAGCTCCCCTAGAGATGGGGGTAAGGGTGGTAGCTATTTCTTGAGAAGGTAAAAGCCCGCTGGTAACAAAGACTACTAAGCTATAAAGAAGTCCCACAATAATTAAAGAAAGAAACATTCCCAAAGGGATATTTCTTCCGGGATTTTCTACTTCTTCAGCTATGCTATTTATCTTGGTTAAGCCTCCGTAAGAGATAAAAACAAAACCGGCAGTAGTAAATACTGGAAGAATTCCTAAAGGGAAGAAAGGCACATACCTTTTAATATCAATTGAGCCAAAGCCGAGTACTACATAAAGAATTAAAATCCCCAATAATCCAAAGACTAAAAATCTTTGAACCCGAGCTGCTTCTTTAACCCCTAAGATATTAAGAAAAGTAAAAACAATACATAAAATTAAAGCTACAGTCTTTATTTCTAAAGAAAGAGGTAAGACCAATTCTAAATAAGCAGACATTCCCACGACAGCTAAGCTTGCTTTTAAGGCTAAAGAAAACCAGCTGCTTAAGCCCCCAAAGAAGGAGACTAATCTGCCCATACTCCGGCTAATATAAAAGTAATCACCTCCGGCCTTAGGCATAGCAGTAACTAATTCAGCTTGAGAAAATACGGTGGGCAGAGCAATAAAAGAAGCTAAGAGATAAGATAAGAATAAACCTGGGCCTACTTTAGGCTGAGCCAGAGCTGGAAGGACAAATAAGCCTGAAGAAATCATAGCTCCTGAGGCAATAGAAAAAATATCTAAAAGTTTCAATCTCCTGGTTAGTTCTTTGTCCATAACTTAACTTCTTCTATCTGATAATTTAGTTCTCCTGAATCTATTTTTTGAGCATATTCAAATTGAAATTTGTATTCTACCTCTGGATGGGTTTCTTTAAAAACATCTCTTTTTTGTTAATTTAACAAATCTACAGTAGCTTTATCTAAAGAAAGAACACACTATTTGCTAAAATCCTCAGATCTTTCACCAGGCTACTTCTTCTTTAGACATACAATCACACTCTTTAGTGATAAACATAGAAAGGAGTTTTTCTAAACATTTTACTAATACTTTGGGTTCTTCAAATTCTCTAAGTTCTCTCCTCAAAAAATAAACTTTACTTATATTCTCCTCGCAATATTATCTTTAACTTCAAATATCTTGCCTAAAAACTGCTCCACTTGAAGAGTTTTTTGTTGTTGGGTTATTTCTTCTTTTCTTCTTTAAATCTCCTATAATCCTGGATAATCTGGCTATGGTCAAAAGCAATATTTTGGGGCAAATTATTTAATTTAAATACTCCTACGTTTTTAGCGTCAGAAAAAGCTTTTAAATTTCCTCTCCCTTTTCCTATAAAGACTACTGAGGCAGTATGAAAGCGGGGGTCTCTGTCTGGTTGAGAATAGACCCGGAATTGGTAGAAATCTAAAAAATCTAAATTGGTTTCTTCCTTAACTTCTCTTGCTACTGCTTCTTCTACTGATTCTCCTTTATCTACAAAGCCTCCAGGCAAAGCCCAGCCAAAGGGAGGGTTTGTCCTTTCTACTAAAACAATGCCTCTTTGATACTCCACTATCCCGTCTACAGTAAGGAAGGGGCCTTCTTCTATTTTTTTAAAGAGATGTTTAAGATAGCCCAAGATATTTCTTTTAAAAATGCGGTAGGCTCCTTGCTCAGGAAGAAGAAATTTTATCATTTTTAATTCAGGCTCTTCGTTCTCTCTTAAAAACTTAAATACTTCCTGAGCCATAATCTTAGCTAAATCTTTTAGAGAGAGTTCTTCTCTTTCATCTAGACTGGGAAAAGAGATTGAAGTTATCTTTTTTTGTTGAGCTAAATTCAAAATAGAAGACATAACCACCCGCATTCTCAAATCCAGAGGTTTAGGCTCCTTGTTTTTTACTAATCCGTAAATTATATGCTCTGACTCTAAAACTTTGGCCGAGGTTATTAGACAGGAACCTACCTTTAAAGGAGAGAGAGAAATATCAGTAAGAATTTTTTGAAGCTCCTCTTTTAGCCCTGAGGGCCAGTCTCCACTGATATCTAAAATGTTTAAAGAGGAGTCAATATAGATAACTTTAGCTTGACTATTATCTTGGAGAAGGTGCTTTTCTTCTACTGATATTTGGGTATTTTTTATCTGCATTAGACCCCTTTCTTAGACAAATTCTTTATTTTTAAGTTTCTTAAAAGCCCACAAGAGACTGACCTCCCCGGGAAAGTATAAGAAGAAATAAACCCCTTGTTAAGCCCCAGAACAAAAAATTGCTTATTAATTTTTTAACCTTTCAATTAGATTAAGATAAATTATACCAAAAAAATTAATAAAGTTAATGATAAATATAAATAAGTCTGCATAGTGTCAAGAGAATTGTTGAAAAATAGGAGGAGGGTGGGGATTTTTCAGAAGCCTCATTATATTTTTGCTAATAGTCTAAGAACGTAATTTGACAGAATTTTTCCGGAATAAATGTCAAGTTATGTAAATTTTCAATTTTCAATGTAACAGTTTATCATACGTAAAATAACCAATAACCAAGAACTAAGAACCAATAACCAGCGTAACTTGACAGAATGTTTTCAAAACAAAATGTCAAAGACGTTAAAACGTATAAACGTGGGAACGTATGAACGTATGAACGTGTGAACGTGTGAATGTGAAGAGGTTACATTAAACCTTTTGACAAACTAACATTAAAAAAGCTACCCCAAATACTTGACACATACGCTCGGAAAAATAGACTTGTCTTATCCTAAAGAAATGTGGTAAAATTAGAAAGAGGAACTTTATATAAGGAAAGGAGGGAGAATGAGGAAAAGTTTTACTCTGATGGAGATAATAATGGTTGTGGTGATAATGGGGATTCTTTCTACTTTGGGAATTGCTACTTACAGGCAGCTTTTAGATAATGCCTACCAGAAAGTTTGTGAGACTAATCTTAAGACTTTAGAAGCAGCAGTAGAGATGTATGCCTTAGAAAAAGATGCTTTACCAGCTAGTTTAGGAGATTTAAAGCCTTCTCATGTTAAGAAAGCTTATGCTAAAGTAATGAGGAAGGAAGGCTGGTTTACTAAATTTTCTTATTTCTTGGTGAGGTTAAATACTCCTAAAGAAGCTTATGCGCAGTTCTTAACTTATGATAATTTAAGTAAGTATGGACCAGCTTCCCGGGTTTTTCATTGCCCGGCTGATACTAATGGAGGGGTTTCTTACGGGATAAATTCCAAATTGGCTGGGAAGAGATGGGGAGATATACCCGAGGATACATTGATAGTAGCTGATTGTGATTCCCATACATTTGGAAACCTTGCTTATCGGCACATTAAGAATTTAGGAGCTAAAAGAGTTGCTCTGGGGATAAAGAAGAATAGAGAAAAGGTAAGAAAAGAGAAGGGAGGAAAGGGGCCCAAAAAAGCTAGGCCTGGTCAGAGGAGAGGACCGGGGTGTCAACCGTAGAGATAAGATCTCTGGAAAAAGTTGAAATAGATAGCGATGGGCAGACCCCCAGATTGTTCTAATGCCAAGATTCTGGCAAGATAAAAATTTTACCCATCCTTTTATATGCTGGCTTCTTTTTATCTGTTGGTATGAATTCTTTTCGCTGGGTGCCTTTAATTCCTTTATTCTTCAGGGCAAAGACCTTTTTACCCTTTTGAACTACTCTCTTAAAAAATCTGCCTCGTCAGAGATTACTATTGTGGCTATAGATGAGGATTCTCTATCTAAAATTGATTTTAAATGGCCCTGGAAGAGGAGTCTTTTTGCTGAACTTCTAAGAAGGATTGAATCAAGCCGGCCCAAAGTAGTGGGTTTTGATTTTGTCTTTTCAGGAAAGTCTCCTAATAAAGAAGATGACCAGAAATTTGCCCAGGTCCTTAAAGATTTTGACAATATTTTTTTAGCCTATTACTGGCAGGCAAAGAATAAGAAACTCTTACCCTTAGAGGACTTTAGAACTCTAGCAAAAAGTATAGGATTTGTAAACAAGCCCAGAGATTTTGATGGTGTAATAAGAAAAACCAGGATTTTTATCAGGAATAAAGAAAATTTCTATTTTTCTTTGGAGGCAAAGATAGCTTCTTTTTTTCTGGGTATTGATCCCAGGATTATTAAGGGAAGTGGGGGTTTAAGAATTTTACAGAGAAAGTTTTTTGTTCCTGCTTCTAAAGAAGGGATTATTTCTTTGAATTATTCATTACTTCCCAAGGATTTAGAGATAATTCCAGCCTATAAGGTGTTAGAAGGAAATTTTCCTTCTTTGAAAGATAAAATAGTCCTTGTAGGTTCAACAGCTTCTATTTTACACGATGAACATCCTACTCCTTTAGGGAACCTACCCGGCATAGTAATCTTAGCTAATTCTTTAGATATGATTTTAGAGAAGAATTACCTCTTTTCTCTGGAAGCTCCTTTTTATTATCCTTTAATCTTACTCTTAGGAGTTTTAATTTTGGGGATTAATAGAACTTATTCCTTTCTTAAAAACTCTCTTCTTACTTTTTCAGTAGTAATTTTTACATTTATAGTTTTACTTTATTTAAGGTTTAGGAACTTAGAATTTGACTATTTTACTCTGTTTTTTCTTCTGTTTGTTAGTTACGCTATTTCTAATATTTACAAGTATAGCTATTTAATCTTTATTACCAATAAGATAAAAAATTCGGCTATAACTGAACCAACTACAGGATTCTATACTTTGCGTTATTTTTCTTTAAGATTAGGAGAAGAATTGAAAATGAATAATAGATTTTTTTTGGTAGGGATGGCTTTGGCAGATTTTGGAAGATTAACCAAGGATTGTAGAATTGAGGAGGTAAAATCTCTTCTGAAAAGCGTATCTGGTTTTTTAAAAATAAATTTAAAAAAGAAATTTAAGAGATTATTTTTTAGCCGTTTGGGCGAAGATTCATTCTTAGTATACGTAAGGGATAAGAGAAAAGATAAGGTCAAAGAGGTCTTTAACTATCTTTTGGCAAGAATAAAAGATACTAAATTTGAGGTAAGAGATAAAATATTGAGCATCTCTTTAAAGGTTGCAATTGTTTCTAACTCTTTAAAGAACACCTCAGCCGAGGGACTTATCTATTTTACCAAGAATTTACTACAAGAGCTGAAATCCAAGAAAGATTTTTTCATTTATAGAGAATTTAAAGAAGAAGTAGTCAAAGATAAAGAATTTATTCTAAAAGATACATTTGATTTCTTAATCTATGATTTAGAGGCTCGCAATAAAGAGCTGGAGGAGAGTTTAGAAAGAGTTAAGGGAGCTCAAAAGGAGACTGAAGAGGCTTACTTTGAGGTTATGCTTTCTTTAATAAAGGCTTTAGAGGAGAAAGATACTTATACTCAAGGTCATTCGGAAAGAGTGGCTAGCTACGCTAAAGCCTTAGCTGAGGAGGCTGGATTATCTGAGGAAGAGTGTGAGGATATTTATAAGGCCGGGCTTCTCCACGATATTGGAAAGATCGGTCTGCCTGATTATATCTTGCATAAGAAAGGGAAACTTACCCTTGAAGAGATTGAATTAGTAAGGAAACACGAAATTGTAAGTGTAGAGGTTTTAAAACCTATAAAAGCTTTTAAAAAACTGTTTCCTATAATTTTGCATCACCATGAGCGTTTTGATGGAACTGGCTATCCTTATGGGTTAGCAGGAAATATGATTCCTCGGGGAGCTCAGATTCTGGCTGTTGCTGATAGTTTTGATGCTATTACTTCTGGTCGGGGTTATAAAAAAGGTCTTCCGGTTGAGGAAGCTCTCAAAGAGCTGGAGAGAAATAGTGGTAGCCAATTTAACCCTCTCTATATAGAGATTTTTAAGAGAGTGATTAAAAAGAAATTTTGAGATACTAACCACCTGAATCTAATTCTTATCCAATCTCCAAGATAATAAGCCAGGATTATCACTGCTCCACTTACTGGGAGATGTTTGCCTATTACTTTCCAGTCCCATCTATTAAGGGGATTTTTAGAACAATGCCGGAGGCGGGAGTCGAACCCGCATCCCGCGAGCGGGACCGGTTTTTGAGACCGGCGCGTCTGCCAATTCCGCCACCCCGGCAGACAATTCTTTTCTTGTTTAGGTTTAACAATATAGCAACCCTAATTATCTTTGTCAATTGACAATTTCATTTTTAGGTGATATAAATATTTTTATTAATAGATGGTAATTTTTAAGGTTTTCCAGTAAAATTGCGGGGCCGTAGTTCAGCTGGGAGAACACTACGCTGGCAGCGTAGAAGTCAGGGGTTCAAATCCCCTCGGCTCCACCAGTTAAATTGTTAAATTCTCATATTATTAAAGTTATTTTTAATCACCAGTTTTTAGAAGCTTAGGAATCAGATGAGATAGATTCAGCAGGGAATGTTATTCTGGCAG
>JAGGWS010000074.1 GCA_021163425.1 Candidatus Omnitrophota bacterium | reverse complement strand
TTCTGGTTAAAAATATTATAAAACAAGGAGTGCCCTCTTTGTAGATTTTTATTTTTTTATTCCCTTGTTTATTATAGACTTACAAAGAATTGGGCTTATTTTTTGGGGAAACTCCAGCTTTGTTATTAAAGTGTCAAGCCAATTTAAAAATAAGGGTTCAAGAATAAAGAAGTAATTTCCCAGCAAAAGCTTAAGAAGGCCTTCCTGGGGTTTTAATCAAAATAATGTTAAAAATTAATTAAGAATAAGGGTTATTTTTTCCCTATTTTTTCCAATTACCACTTTATCTTCTTTAATATCTAAAATTTTAGCTCCTTCTATTTCTTCACCTATTTTAAGAGTTTGGCCGTTTATAATTGCTAAGGGTGATTCTTTACTATAGATTATCCCTGAAAGGATAAACCGGGGTTTTTTCTGAAGAGGAGTCTGTTTTTGAGATGGAGCTTGAGAAATCTTTCTTTTTAAAGGAACAGAGACTTCTTTCTGTTTTTCTTTTTTATATCCTTTTGTTTTAACTACTTTTTTAGGAAAATTAATGAAAAGAAAATACCCTCCTATTAAAAATAAAGTCAGAACTACCCCTAATTTTATAGATTTTTTTCTTGAAGAAGGAGGTTTGTCTAATTTTTTTTCTGCTTTTCTTAAAGCTTCATAGATTATACTCATTTCAGTTCTTCAATACACAATCTTATTAGATTAGAGTCAATTATTCTCTTATTTTTAGCAAAACCTGCCAGGAGAGCTCTATCGCAGAGAATATTTATAAGTCGGGGAATACCTTTAGAGAATTCATAAATGTATTCAAAACAATCTTTTTCAAATTTAACATTTAAGGCCCCGGCTAATTCTAAACGGAAATTTACATATTCTTCTACTTCTTCCTTTTCTAAAGGAAAAATGTGGTAGCTTACAGATATCCTCTGTTTTATTTGGCGTAAAGATGGTAGACCTAATTTTTCTCTTAATTCTGGTTGACCTACTAAAATAATCTGTAAGAGTTTATATCTTTCTGTTTCTAAGTTAGAGAGAAGCCTTATCTGTTCTAATTGACGGGGGGTTAAATCCTGGGCTTCGTCAATAATAAGGACAGCATTGGAATTATTAAGAAAAGTATCCATAAGAAGTTGGTTGAGAGCATAGACCATATCTAATTTAGAATATCTTTTAAGTCCTATTCCAAAATCTTCTACTACCGCTCTTAAAAGTTGAGTAGGGCTAAAGTAAGGATTAAGAATTAGGGAAGTTTTAAATTCTGGAGGGATTTCTTTAAGAAGAACTTTGCAGAGAGTAGTCTTTCCTGTACCTACTTCACCAGTAAGGAGAATTATTCCTTTCCTTTCCTTAATCCCGTAGAGGAGAGCAGAAAGAGCTTCCTGGTGATGTTTACTTTTGAAAAAGAGGTTAGTATCAGCAGTAACAGTAAAGGGAGCTTCTTTTAAGCCGTAGTATTCTAAATACATTTTTCTATATTCTAACAGGAATTCAGGAAAAATCCAGAGTTTTTACAAAGGCAAGCAGAAAACTAAAAACTCTAATCTCAGACTTTTAAGAAAATGTTAAAAAAAGTTGATTTTACTGGTAGTTAAGTTATAATGAAGAGGCTATGGAAAATAGATTTTCTAAGGATAAAAAGAATTTTAATCAAAAAACCCAGAATTTCCGTTCTCTTCTTATATGGGCATTAGCTCTTTTTATAATAGCTCAACTTATAAGTCTATTTTCTCAAGGTATAAGAAATAAAGAATACCTTTCCTATAGCCAGTTCTACAGAATTTTAAAAGAAAACAAAGAGCATCCCCAGATATCCTTTGTAAAAAAGGTTGAGAATAAAATTGAAGGAAAGTTTATAACCGGAAAAGAATTCCAGGTCTATGTTCCAGAAGAAGACGAAGAACTTTTAACTCTTCTTAAAAAGAATGTAGAAAATTTTGAAATACAACCACCTCAAACTTTCTGGGCTGGGCTATTTTATTCCTTAGCTCCTATCCTTCTATTTATTGTCTTCCTCTGGTACTTTGCTTATAGAGGTTCAAAACAGGTAGGAGGAAGTCTCTGGTCTTTTGGTAAAGTAAGAGCCCGATTAATAGAACAGGGAAAAACCCAGGTAACTTTTCAGGATGTAGCAGGAGTAGATGAAGCAAAAGAGGAACTCCAGGAGGTAATAGAGTTTCTAAAGGATCCTAAGCGGTTTCAAAGATTGGGAGGAAAAATCCCTAAAGGAGTCTTATTAGTAGGACCGCCAGGATGTGGGAAATGCGTAGTAGGAGATACATTTGTTTTTACAAATAAAGGACTCCTGAAGATAAAAGAGATTCCTAAATATTTTTTTGTGGATAAGAATAATAGGTTAAAGGGAGCAAAGACGGTCTCATTCTCTGCCAATCCTTTCCGGCAGATAGAGGAGGATGCCCTTTACTGGTACGACTTAGACCCCACTCCCACTATAAAGATAAATACCCGTCTCGGTTTAACTTTAGAAGGAACACCCGAGCATCCGGTGTTAGTCCTTTTAAATAATGGTGATCTTGCCTTTAAGAAGTTAGAGGATATAAGAGAGAGTGATCTTTTAGCGGTTAAATATGGAATGCAAGTATTTGGAAATTTAAACAGTATAGATACTCAGACAGCTTATATTATGGGATTAATCACTGGTGATGGCTGTTCTACAGTTAGAGGCAGGATCTCCTTTTCTTCTAAGGATAAAGAGTTAATAGAGGTTTTTGGTGATTTTTTCAAGGAGAGATTCGGATATAAGGTAAAGAAGTGTACAGAAAGATATGATTGGGCTGTATATGGGCAGAGCGTAACTGATTTTTTTAAAGAGAGGGGTTTAAGCTTTTCTTACGCTAAAGAGAAGGAAGTTCCCCCTGATATTCTCCTATCTTGCAAGGAAGTAATAGTAAATTTTCTAAAGGGATTATTCGATGCCGACGGGAGTGTAGAAAGATTAAGAGGAGTTGTTTCTTTAAGCAGCGCAAGTAAAAGACTTATTGAACAGGTATCTTTATGTTTACTTAATTTAGGGATAGTAAATAGGGTATATTCTCGGCCGAAAAAGAAATCCTGCCTTCAATTTCATTTAGAAATATCCTCTGATTTTCTCTTGCCTTTCTGTAACCAGATCAATTTCAGAGTTAAATCCAAAAGAAAAAAGTTGGAAAGGATAATCAAAAAAAAGAGAAATACTAATAATAATTTAGTTTACTATCAGGGTGCTAACTTAAAAAGAATTTGGGATTACTTGAAAAGGAAAGAAGCAAATCCCTATAAAAGAGCAGGAAGGAGTTTCTATAAGAATATCAATCGCTATATTAATGGCAAAAGAACCCCTTCATTTTCTGCTCTAAGAAGATTCCTGGAAAAAGCAGAGTTAATTGAGCCTTCGGTTAAGAATTTAGAAGAATTTATCTATTTAAAAAGGCTCTTAGATAATAAGATTTACTTTACCTCAGTAGTAGGCATAGAAAGGTCCTTTGGGAGGGTTTATGATTTTACAGTTAAAAAGGTCCATAACTTTATCTCCAATGGTTTTATTTCCCATAATACCTTATTAGCAAAAGCTGTAGCTGGCGAGGCTGATGTTCCTTTCTATAGTATAAGCGGTTCAGACTTTGTAGAACTCTTTGTAGGAGTAGGAGCTTCTCGTGTAAGAGATTTATTCGAGCAAGCTAAGAAAGCCGCCAAGATATCGGGCAAAGGATGTATAATCTTCATTGACGAGATAGACGCTGTAGGAAGATTGCGTTTTGCAGGGATCGGTGGAGGCCATGATGAAAGGGAACAAACATTAAACCAGCTTTTAGTAGAGATGGATGGTTTTGAGCCTAATGAAGGGATAATTGTGATGGCTGCCACCAACCGGCCTGATGTTTTAGACCCGGCTCTACTTCGGCCGGGGAGATTTGACCGTCATATAGTAATAGATAGGCCGGATATAAAGGGAAGAGAGCAAATATTGAAAGTTCACACTAAAAAGATAAAATTAGACCCTTCAGTAGATTTAAATTCTATAGCCCGCCAGACTCCCGGATTTTCAGGAGCAGATTTAGCTAATCTCTGTAATGAAGCCGCTTTATTAGCTGCCCGGCGAAACAAAAAAGCTGTAGGCAAGGAAGAAATGGAAGAGGCTATAGAGAGAGTAGTGGCTGGTCCTCAAAGAAAAAGCAGGATAATCTCTAAGAAAGAAAAAGAAATTGTAGCAATTCACGAGTCAGGACACGCTCTCCTTTCAGTAATTCTTCCTGAAGTAGACCCTTTACATAAAGTATCTATCATTCCCCGGGGAATAGGAGCTTTAGGCTATACTATGCAGTTACCTCTTCAGGATAGGTATATAATGACTAAACAAGAGTTGTTTTCCCGAATATGCGTACTTTTGGGAGGAAGAATAGCTGAAAACCTTCTCTTAAAGGAGATATCCACCGGTGCAGAAAACGATTTAAGGGTAGCTACTGACTTAGCTCGGAAGATGGTTGTTCAATTTGGAATGAGTCCTAAATTAGGTCATTTAACTTTAGAGCGGAAAGAAGGTCCTGTCTTTTTAGGAAGAGACTTGATAGAACACAAAGATTACAGTGAAGAGACTGCCCGTTTAATCGATGAAGAGGTAAAAAGAATAATCGATGAAGCCTGTTCTAAATCTGAAGAGATTATCAAAAGCAACTTAGAGAAACTGAAAGAGCTTTCTCAGGTTTTATTGGAAAAGGAAATTTTAGAAGCTGAAGAAGTAAAGAGAATCTTAAAGATAGAAGAAGAAAATAAAAATGCAAGCCCGTCTTCTTAATCAGTCTTTTCAATCTGACTTAAAAAAACTGATGCGTTCTTTAAAAGTAGAGGAAGCAGGAAGTAAGATAATGTTTCCTAAAACAAAATTAAGGATTCTTCAGATAAATAAAATTTCTTCATTTTCAGCCAATATTTTAAAACAGGAACTCCTTTCTTTAGGAGGAGACTTAGCTCTTCCCCGAGAAGCTTTAATAAAGAAAACTTTAGTTAATTCTGTTTTATTAGCTACTGATTCTCAAATAAAGAAACTCTTGAAAAAAATAGACCATCAGGGTTCTTATTTGAAAAATATAGGCTTTCTGATTCAACAGACCCTTAAAAATTTCAACAAGGAAAGATTTATTCTTAAGACAGCTACTAAAACTTTAAGAATAAAAAGGCCTTTAATTATGGGGGTAATAAACCTTACTCCTGATTCTTTTAGTAGAGATGGGCTTTTGAAGGATTCTACCTCTCAGTTTTTAGAAAGAGTGAAGAGAAAAACAGAACAAATGTTAAAGGAAGGAACAGATTTAATCGATATAGGAGGAGAATCTACCCGTCCAGGAGCAAAACCAATAAAACCAGAGGAAGAGATAAGGAGGGTTATCCCTGCTTTAAAGGTAATAAAAAAGAATTTCCCCAAAATCCCTGTTTCTGTAGATACCTATAAACCTTCGGTGGCCGAATTAGCTCTTAAAGAAGGTGCTGATATCATTAATGATATTACTGGCTTAAGAAATCCCCAAATGATGAAAATAATAGCTAAGAAAAAGGCTGGTGTAATTATTATGCATATGAAAGGAAAACCTTCTACTATGCAGAAAAACCCCTTCTACAGAGATGTGGTAGAAGAAGTTTATAACTTTTTAGCTCAGGCTACCCAGAAAGCTCTTGTCCAGGGTATAGAAAAAGAGCAGATAGTAATAGATGTAGGGATTGGCTTTGGTAAAAGACTTAAAGATAACTTAGAACTTATAAAATATCTTTATCAATTTAAATCTTTGGGCTATCCTATTCTAATTGGAACCTCTCGTAAGTCTTTTATAGGCAAAATACTAAAAAAAGAAAACCCTCAGGAAAGAATATTAGGAACCTTAGTAAGTTTAGTAGTGAGTATAATAAATGGAGCAAAGATATTAAGAGTTCATAATGTAGCTTCTACTAAAGAAATTGTTAAGATGACTCAAGCGATATTTTCTCTATGTTAGAGCAAATAGCCGATAAAATATTAGGAAACTGGAAAGCTATTGTAGAAATAGTAATTCTTTGGTTTGTATTTTACCGTATTCTTCTCTTCCTTAAAGGCACCAAAGCTGTGTATGTGATAAGAGGAATTTTTATATTAGTCGTGGCTTTCTTTGTCTTTCAAAAATTGGGCTTCAACACCTTAAACTGGATTCTTACTAAAATCTTTGCTCTTTCAGTAATAGCTTTAATGATAATATTCCAACCCGAATTAAGAGGAGGCTTAAGTAGATTAGGCCAGAGGCCTTTATTCTATACCGGATTTAGAGAAGAAGAGATGGAAACTTTAATCAGAGAGGTGACTTCAGCAGTGAGTATTTTAGCTAAGAAGAGGATTGGAGCTCTCCTTGCTATTCAGAGAGAAATAGGTCTTAAAAACTACATAGAAAGTGGAGTTTCTTTAGATGCTTTAGTTTCTTCAGAGGTTCTGCAGACAATATTTACTCCTAATTCTCCTCTTCACGATGGAGGAGTAATAATTCAAAGAGAGCGAATAGCAGCAGCTTCCTGTTTATTCCCTCTTTCAGATAACCCTCAGATAGATAAAAGTTTAGGGATGCGCCATAGAGCAGGGATTGGACTTTCTGAAGAGACTGATGCTTTAGTAATAATAGTTTCAGAAGAACGGGGCACAATTTCTTTAGCTATTAATGGAAGAATCACCCCCAATCTTAAAAGAGAAGACTTAACCACTATTCTAAAAGGACTTTTGAAAAGAGGTAAAAAAAGATGAGATTGAAGTTTCTTTTTGGTAATTTCTGGCTTAAAATTATCTCTTTAATCTTGGCAATTATTACCTGGCTATATGTAAATGGAGAGATTTCTAAGATAATTAAGCCTTAAAAAATGAAATTAGGTGTAAATGTTGACCATGTTGCTACTCTAAGGGAAGCCCGGAAAACAGTAGAATATCCTTCGCCTCTAACAGCTTCTCTTATTGCTCAATATTCAGGAGCAGATTCAATAGTAATTCACTTAAGAGAAGACCGCCGACATATAAAAGAAAAGGATGCTTTTTTAATAAAGGAAACTATAGACATAGAATTAAATTTAGAAATGTCTTTAAACAGGGAGATTGTAGATATTGCCTGTGAACTTAAACCTAATAAAGCTACGCTTGTTCCTGAGAGAAGGCAGGAGATTACTACTGAAGGGGGTTTAGATTTATTCAAAGAAGAAAGAAGAATAAAATCTGCCTTAAAAAAATTGAGAGCTTCGGGAATTGAGGTAAGTGTCTTTATTGACCCTAACCTTTCTCAGATAAGAAAAGCCAAAGAATTAAATTTGACTCACATTGAACTTCATACCGGAAGGTATGCTGAAGCAAAGACTAAAAAGAGAAGAGGAGTAGAATTTAAAAGAATATATCAATCGGCTAAATTTGCTCACAAAGAAGGCTTATTTGTCTCTGCAGGACACGGGCTCAACTATGAAAATGTTAGAAGAATAGCTAGGATAAATTACATCCAGGAACTCAATATTGGCCACAGTATAATTTCTAAAGCAATTTTTATAGGTCTTCCTCTGGCTATAGAAGAGATGCGCAGACTCATTGACTGATTTCTAAAAGTAAATAAGATGATAGAAGGAATAGGTGTAGATATAGTTTCTCCTCAAAAAATAGAATCAGCAGTAAAAAGATGGGGAGATTCTTTCTTAGAAAGAGTATTTAACCCTCAAGAATTAGCTTCCCTCAATAATAAAGGCAAAATATACTTTCAACGAATAGCTGCCCGTTTCGCTGCTAAAGAAGCAGTATTTAAAGCTCTGTCCAAAAAATACAATTTGGGTTTAAAAGACATCTTAATTATCAATCTTCCCAGCGGAGCCCCCATCTGCAAATTTAAAAACGAGCTAAATTTAGAAGTGAAGGTATCAATCTCCCACATAGAAGAATATGCGATAGCTGTAGCTTTAGCAGTAAAGAAAAATTATGAACTGGAAAGAAATCCTGATTACAAGAAAACCTGATACTTACAAGAATAATTATGGCCATGCTTTAATTATTGGAGGAAGTCCCGGTCTTACAGGAGCAATAAGTTTAGCTTCACTTGCCTGTTTAAGGGTAGGAGCAGGGCTGGTAACTGTGGGAGTGCCTTCAGAACTGAATAATATCTTTGAGATTAAACTTAATGAAGTAATGAGCCTCCCTTTAAAATCTAAAGGAGGTTTTATTAAAGAAACAGCCTTTAAAGATATAGAAGATTTTATTTTCAAGAGAAAAGTAGACATTTTAGGGATTGGTCCAGGTTTAGGTATCAATTCTGCTACTCAAAAGTTAGTAGAAGAAATAATTGAAAAGGTAAAAATTCCTATTGTGCTGGATGCTGATGCTTTAACTATTTTATCCTTAAAGCCAGAAATATTAAAAAGATCCCGAACAAAAATCATTCTTACCCCTCATTTAGGAGAATTTTCTCGCTTGGTTAAGAAACCTGTGGACTTCATCAGAAATAATAGAAAAGAACTTGCTAAAAATTTCTCTCTCCGCTATAATTTAATCCTTGTGCTTAAGGGACATAGAACTTTAGTAGTGGAGAATGGTAAAATTTACGAGAATAATACTGGCAACCCGGGAATGGCTACTGCCGGAAGTGGAGATGCCCTTTCAGGGATTATTTGCGGGCTTATTTCTCAACTAAGAGGTTTAAAGCTTAAAAAACCAACTTTATCAGAAGCAGTAAAGTTAGGAGTTTACCTTCACGGCTTAGCTGGAGATTTAGCAATAAAGGAAAAAACCCAGGCAGGTATATTAGCTTCGGATATTATTGAATATTTACCTCAGGCAATTAAGCTGGAGTTTAGTTCATTAATTGAGACAGATTTTTCAAAACCTTGCCGGCGTAGCTCAGCTGGTAGAGCAGCTGATTTGTAATCAGCTTGTCGGAGGTTCGACTCCTCTCGCCGGCTTAAAAAATTGATTACAGATTACAAATTACAGATTACAAATTACAAATTACAGATTACAGATTAAATTTGAAATTTGTAATTGGCTAATTTGTAATTA
>JAGGWS010000040.1 GCA_021163425.1 Candidatus Omnitrophota bacterium | reverse complement strand
GCTTTATTATTAATAGGTCTTATATTAGAGTATGGTTTTGTTTTTAAAAAGAGCTGAAATAATAGGTTTTTCTCTTATCGTAGGAGGGTTGATTTATTACCAACTTATAAAAGGAGATTATTTTTTTAATAAGTCTACTTCTAATTATATAAGGCTTATCCCTCAGCCAGCTCCGCGAGGTTTAATCTTGGATAGAAAGGGGAAAGTCTTAGTTAAAAATAGTTTAGAGTTTGAAGTTTGTGTATTTTTAAGGAAGCCCGACGCCAAACTTTTAGAGAAACTATCAGGATTATTAGGGACTAGTTCTGAAGTTTTAAAAAAGAATTTTAAGAATAATTTTATAGCTTCTTTCATCCCTACTCCTGTATTTCAGACTACTGACCGGGGAAGGATATTAAAGTTAGAAGAGAGAAACTTTCCTCAGGTTTCAATAAGGCTTAGTCCTAAGAGGTGTGTAAAACCTTCTTACAGTATTTCTCATATAGTAGGTTTTGTTAGAAAAATTTCTGAAAAAGATGTATTTCTCAAAAAATATGGTTATGACTTTAGAGAGGAAATAGGCTATGCTGGTTTAGAGTTATTCTACGATAATTACCTGAGAGGAAAGCCTGGAGGTATTCAAATAGAAATAGATGCCCGGGGGAGGATTAACCGTATTTTAGGCAAGAAAAAGCCTGTTTCCGGTAAATCCCTTTCTTTAAGTCTGGATATTGATATTCAAAATATAGCTTACCAGTCTTTAAAGGGTTTTAGGGGTTCTTTGGTATTAATGGAGTCTTCTTCGGGTAAGATATTAGCTATAGCTAGCAGGCCTTCTTTTAATGTAAACTTATTTCGAGAAAATAGAGATTATTTTAATAGGGTCACTAAGAGTAAAGGCAGGGTTTTAATTAACCGGGCAATTCAGGGGGAGTATCCTCTGGGTTCAGTATTTAAGATAGTCGTAGGTTTAGCTGGTTTAGAAGAGGGAAAAATCTCTAAGAATAGTAAATTTTTATGTGAAGGAGTTTTCAAATTTAAAGATAGAGAATTTAAGTGCTGGAGTTCTCACGGTTGGCAGGATATTGTGGGGGGACTTCTTCATTCCTGTAATATATTTTTTTATAATACCGGCTTAAGGTTAGGCCCTGAGATTATTGAAAAGTACGCTCATTTATTAGATCTGGGAAGATCTACGGGTATTGACCTTCCTTTTGAGAAAGAAGGGTTTGTGCCTTCTTCTGAAAAGATAAAGAGATTAGGTAAACAGTGGTATCCTGGAGATACTATCAATCTTTCTATCGGACAAGGTTATTTATTAGCCACTCCTATTCAGGTAGCAGTAGTTTTAAATTTTTTTGCCAGCCGGGGGTGGTTAATTCAGCCTTATCTAGTAGAAAAAATTGGGGATTTAAGTATCTCTTTAAAGAAGAGAGAGTTTCTGGGGTTGAATTTAGCTAACATTGAACTTATCAATAAAGGTTTAAGGGAGGCAGTAAGAAATAAGGAAGGCACAGCTCATATTTTAGAAGATTTAAATTTAGAAATTGCCGGAAAAACCGGAACTGCCCAAGTAAGAGGAAGAAAGCCTCATGCTTGGTTTGCTGGTTTTTTCCCTTATAAAAAGCCTAAATATGTAATAGTAGTAATGTTAGAAAATGCTGGTTCAAGTATAAATGCCTGTAAAGTTGCTTATGATTTTTTATCTCAGCTTAAAGAGAAAGGACTTCTTTAACTATGTTCAGGAAGGACTACCAGATAGTATTAATAGTATTAGTACTTAACTTTATGGGGCTTATCTCTCTATATAGTAGCCTCCATCAAGGAGGAGAATTTACCGGGAGATGTATTTTCTTAAAGCAGGTTCTTTGGGTAGTTTTAGGATGGGTTATGGCAATTTTTATTTCTTTTATAAATTACCGGGTTTTTTTTGATTTATCTATCTGGCTTTATTTTATTTCCTTATTCCTCTTGGTGGTTGTAGCTATTTTAGGAAAGATTCAGATGGGAGCTCAACGCTGGTTAGAACTGGGAGGATTAACTTTTCAACCTTCAGAATTTGCTAAGTTATCCGGCCTCCTTATTCTCAGTCGCTTCCTTAGTGAGAAGAGGAGAGAGGTTTCTTTTTTAAAAGGTTTCTTTAAGGAAATAATTATCCCCTTTTTTCCTTTAGCATTTTTATTCATAGCCATATTTATTCAACCTGACTTAGGAACTTCTTTAATCTTGATATTTTTATTCTTATTTATGCTTGTAGGAGCAGGAGTAGAAAAGAAAAAGATATTATTATTTTTATTAATAATTGGGATTTTTATTCCTGTAGGGTGGAATTTTCTTAAGGATTATCAGAAGGAAAGATTGTCAGTCTTTATTAATCCTGATTCTGACCCTTTAGGAGCAGGTTATACTATAATCCAGTCTAAGATAGCTATTGGTTCAGGAAGATTGTTGGGTAAGGGGTTTTTGTCTGGCACTCAGAATCAGTTAAATTTTATCCCCGCTCGCCATACTGATTTCATATTTACAGTTTTTGCTGAGGAATGGGGGTTTTTAGGATGTATATTCTTACTTTCTCTTTATTACTTGCTTTTAAAGATTATTTTAGATATAGCTAATAAGCTTCAGGATAGATTTAGCTATCTTATCTGTATAGGAATTTTTTCTTTATTTTTTATCCACCTTTTTATAAATATCTCCATGGTTATGGGGTTATTACCAGTAGTGGGGCTTCCTTTGTTATTCTTCAGTTATGGAGGCACCTATACTATAATTAATTTTATCTTAATCGGCATACTCTTAAATATAATTAAGACCCATTCTTAGATTCTTTAAGGTTTCTTATTAGTATGGATAAAGCTTTAAAATTGGGCCAAGTTGGTGAAACCGAAGTAATCTTCTATTTTAAAGAAAAAATTACTCCTGACGAATTTAGAACCAAATTTTCTCCTCAGATTCCTAAAGATTTAAAGATTTTAAAAGCAGAAGAACTTTTCTAAAGTTGTGGTATAATAAGTAAACTATGGAAGAATTTTTAAAGACAGAAAAGATTTATACTATTTCTGAATTAAATAATGCTATAAAACAAATAATAAATTATGAATTTCCCGATTACCTCTGGGTTTGTGGAGAGGTACAAGATTTAAGAATAAGAGAAAATAAAAAACATATCTATTTTAATTTAGTTCAAAAACACCCCGAAGTAGATGAGGTTTTAGCTAAAGCTAAGGCTATTATATTTGAGACAACTAAGCCTTATTTAGAGACCCGCCTCAAAGGTAAATCTCTCTCTTCGTTTCTTAAGAACGGTATAGAACTAAAAGTCTTGGTGAAGATAAACTTTTATCCTAAGTGGGGTGAATATAGGTTAGAAGTTTTTGATCTTGACCCTGTCTATACTTTAGGTAAGATTGCTCAAAATAGAGAAAGAGTTCTTGCTGAGTTAAAAAGAGAAGGACTCCTTAATAGGAATAAAGAATTGACTATTCCTTTGGTACCTTTGAAGATAGGTTTAATTACTGCCTATAATTCAGCTGCTTACTATGATTTTTTAAGTGAGCTTAAAAAGAGCAGATTCAGTTTTCAGGTTTATTTCTTTGATTCTCATATGCAGGGAAAGTTTGTAGAAAGAGACTTGATTAGAGCTTTAAATTTTTTTAATTCTTTAGGGAAAGGGGAACTGGATTTGATAGTCATTACTCGGGGTGGAGGGGAGACTTCGGATTTAGCCTATTTTGATTTGAAGAGTATAGCTAAGGAAGTTGCCCATTCTAAACACCCGGTAATTTCAGCTATTGGCCATGAGATAAATGTTTCTATATTAGAGCTAACCAGTCATAGTTTTTTTAAAACTCCTACTAAGGTAGCTCAATTTATAATAGAAAGAGTGAGAGAATTTATACAGAATTTAGGAGATATTCAATCTTTGGTTACTGAGAGAGGAAAGATTATACTGGAGAGAAACAAAAAAGATTTACAGCTTAAGACTTCTAAGTTTTTTAATCTGGTTCAGAGTTATTTTTCTAAAGAGAACAGTAAATTAATAGAAGTAAAATCCTTACTTTATTCTAAAACTTTAGAAAGACTTAAAAGTTTCAGTTTAAATTTAGAGAACTTTTTTGAAGATATGTCAAGGAGAGTAGAGTCAAACTTAAAAGGCAAAAAAGAGTCTTTAACTCACCAGGAAGAAAAATTGAGATTACTTAACCCTCGTAATATTTTAAAGAGGGGTTTTAGTATTACTCTAAAAGATAATAAAGTCCTTAAAGATTGTAAATATTTAAAGAAGGGTCAGATTCTTAAAACTATCCTTTATAAAGGGAAGATTATCAGCCAGATAGAAAGTTTAAGGAGGGAGAATGAGGAAGGAGATTAAGTTTTCTGAGGCTTTTAAAGAACTTAAAACTATAGTAAATTCTTTAGAAGAAGAGGAGTTAGATGTGGAAGAACTTTCAGCCAAAGTAGAGAGAGCTTTGAAACTTATAAAGATATGTAGAGAAAAAATAGAAAAGACTGAATTAGAAGTTAAAAACATTTTAAAGAAATTTGAACGAGAAGATGAAAAAGATTAGTTTAGCTCTTTTGCTGTTACTTTTTCTGGTTAGCTTAGGAACTTTTGGCTATATCTACATAGAGGGTTTTTCTTTTTTAGAGTCTTTATATATGACAATAATTACTATTTCTACTGTAGGTTTTCAGGAGCTTAAACCTCTTTCCTGGCAAGGTAAACTATTTACTATTTTTCTAATTATAGGTTCTGTAGGGGTATTTGCTTATGCAGTTACAATAATTGGTAATTTTTTAATTGAGGGACATTTAACCTTTATTAGCAGGAGGAAGAAGATGCAAAAGCAATTAGAATTTTTAAAAAAACATTATATAATCTGTGGAATAAATCGGGTAGCTAAAGAAGCTATAAAGGAGTTTAAAAAAGCTGGGGTTGACTTTATAGTGGTGGCTGAAAGGATAGAGGAAGAGAAGGAAGAATTATTTAAAGATGTTCTTTTTTTAGAGGGAGACCCTACTTTTGATGAGACTCTCCAAAAAGTAAAAATTACTCAGGCTAAGGGACTTCTTTCCTGTTTGGATAGTGATAAAGAAAATCTTTTTGTGGTGATTTCGGCTAGAAATTTAAACCCCAACCTTAAAATAATAACTTTAGTAAAAGAAGAAGAGAGTATAAGTAAATTCTTAAAAGCCGGGACTGATAATGTTATTCTTCCTGAAGTTATCGGAGGAAGAAGAATGGCTTCAGTTGCTTTAAGGCCACAGGTCCTTTCTTTTTTAGATGTTATGACTACTACTGCTCAAGAAGGGCTTTCTCTTAAGCTGGAAGAAGTAGATGTTCCTAAAAAATCAGTCTTAGCTAATCTTAGCTTAGCCAAAGCAAAAATTCCTCAGAAGACAGGTCTTTTAGTAGTAGCTATTAAAAAAGCTTCAGGCTTTCTCTATAATCCTTCTTCTTCTACTCAGATTGAGCCTCAAGATACCTTAATAGTGTTAGGCACAGAAGAGCAGGTAAAGAAGTTGAGAGAACTTATTTCTTCCTGAATTTAGAAGAATTTAAATTGACTTTCTTTAAAAAGAATGCTATGATTTTCCTACCCTGAATCCTTTTAGAATTAGGAGAAATAGTGAGAAAGAAAAAAGAAAATAAGAAAAAGACTGTTAAAAAAATTTCCCGGGTTTTGTCTTCTCTTCTTAAACCTAAAAAGAAACAAAAGAAAAAAACAAGTTCTTCAGGAAAAACTATTTTAAGCTCTAAAAAATCTTCAGTTTCTAAAAAAATTTCTTCCGAAAAGGCTTCTTTTAAGGTCTCTTCAATAGCTAAACCTTTAGAGAGTTCTCTCCCTAAGTTTGATTTAGGGGTAGACTTAAAAGAAGAGACTCAGCCGGTTAAACTTCCTCAAAGGTATTTTGATAATAAGATTGTTGCTTTAACTCGCGACCCCTGGTGGGTCCATACATACTGGGACATTTCTCCCCAGAAAGAAGCTGAAGTGCTTTCTAAAATTTCTTCTCAGGAGAAACCTTTTCTTAAAAAGATTTTGAGAGTTTATGACGTTACTAAAATCAAAGATATTGGAAATCTTGGCAATTGCCCATTCTTTGATGTGGAGATTAATTCTTTGGCAACTAATTGGTATATAAATGTCAATAGGCCTGGAAAGTCTTTTTGTATAGAAATTGGTTATCTAACTTCACAAGGAGAGTTTTTTGCTTTAGGCCGTTCTAATATTACTAAAACTCCCCGGTTTGGAATATCTGAGGAATTGGATGAAGAATGGGTTCTTCCTGAAGATGACTACTATAAGATTTTAGGTGTCTATGATTTAGGGAGGAGTTCTTTGGAAAGGATGAGAGCTTTAAAGATTGCTTTAGAGAAGGGTGTTTCTTCTGGAGGAGCTTCGGGGTTATTTTCTCCTCTATTAAGGAAAGGAGTAAAAAAAGGGTTCTTCTTTGAAGTTTATACTGACCTTATTATTTATGGAAGAACTCATCCTCAAGCTCGCCTTACACTTAAAGGAGAAAAAGTTAACCTTAAAGAAGATGGCACATTTTCTTTGCGGGTTCATCTTCCTTCAGGAAAGTTTGAGTTTCCCTTTAGAGCTGTTTCTTCTTCTGGGGAGGAGAAAATAGAAATTACACCTGTAGTGGAAAGAATCCAGAGATAGGATGGAGAAGGGATATCTTTGTCTTATCCTCCATGCTCACCTTCCTTTTGTCCGCGAACCCCAATATGAAGAATTTTTAGAAGAACAATGGTTTTTTGAAGCTCTGGTAGATACCTATATTCCTTTGCTTAGAGTATTAGAGGGCTTAATTAAGGAGGGTGTAGGTTTTAACCTTACTTTGAATATTTCTCCTACTCTTTCAGCAATGCTTGAGGATGATTTCTTAATTAACAGGTTTAAGAAATATCTGGACAGGAGGATTGAACTTTCAGAAAAGGAGGTTGAGAGAACGAAGTTTTTGCCCCAATTTAATAGATTAGCTCATTTTTACTATTATAGATTTACCCAAGCTAAGAAGTCATTCTTTGAAAAGTGGGGAGCAAATATTCTGAAAGTTTTTAAAGATATTCAGGAGAAAGGTTTTTTAGAGATTATTACTTGTTGTGCTACTCACGGGTATTTACCTTTATTAAACCTTCAAGAAGAAGTAATAAAAGCTCAGATAAGAGTAGGGATTTCTAGTTACAGGAGAGTTTTTGGCAGAAATCCTTCAGGTATGTGGCTTCCTGAATGTGGTTATTTTGAGGGTTTAGATAGATTTTTAAAAGAAGAAGGTATAAAGTATTTTATTTTAGAAACCCACGGTATTCTTTTTGCCCGGCCCCGGCCTAAGTTTGGAGTTTACTCTAATTACTGGACACCGCACAAAGTAGGGGTTTTTGGAAGGGATCCGGAAACTTCTAAAAGTGTCTGGTCTTCTATGGGAGGCTATCCTGGTGATTATAATTATCGGGAGTTTTACCGAGATATTGGTTTTGATTTAGATTACGATTATCTAAGACCTTATATTGCTCCTGCTGGAGAAAGAATATTTACCGGGATAAAATATTA
Organism: Candidatus Omnitrophota bacterium; assembly: GCA_021163425.1. Lineage (GTDB taxonomy): Bacteria > Omnitrophota > Gorgyraeia > Duberdicusellales > Duberdicusellaceae > Duberdicusella. Next base: position 6,065 of record JAGGWS010000040.1, on the reverse strand, counting down.
CCGGATTACTGGCCCTACTGAGGATAAAGATGTTTATGACCCCCAGAAGGCTTTAGATAAAGCAGCTGAACATGCTGGAAATTTTATGTTTAATCGAGAACACCAGATAAATTACCTTAATTCAGTTTTGGGAAGAAAACCCATAATAGTTGCTCCTTACGATGCAGAGTTATTTGGACATTGGTGGTTTGAAGGAGTAGACTGGCTTAATTTTCTTATTAGAAAGATATATTTTGACCAGAAAGTTTTTAAAATGATAACTCCTTCTCAATATTTAAAAATCTACCCTTTAACTCAGAAGATAGAACCTGCAGGTTCAAGCTGGGGCTGGAAGGGTTATAGTGAAATCTGGTTGTCAGGAGAAAACGATTGGATTTACCCTCATTTACATAGAGCAGGAGAGTTAATGGCAAAATTAGCCCGAAAAGAATTTTTTGGTTTGGAGAAAAGGATTCTTAACCAGATGGGAAGAGAGCTTCTTTTAGCCCAATCCAGCGATTGGCCGTTTATAATGAAGACTGGAGCTTTTTCTGGTTATGCTAAAAAAAGAGTAATAGAGCATCTTCAAAATTTTTACTCTCTTTACTATCAACTTGAGAGAAAGCATAAGAATGAACTTTTCTTAAGAGAACTGGAAGATAGAAATAATGTATTTGCCGATATCTCCTATAAAGTATTTTCTCTTTAAGGTCAAGTTTAAATATGGAGCAACCTACCTCAGTTTTATTTCTCTGGCATATGCACCAGCCTTTATACAGGAGGCCAAAGGATAAATTTTATCTTCTTCCTTGGGTAAGACTCCATGGAGTAAAGGATTATTTTGGTTTTGCCTACCATTTGGGTAAGTATCCGCGAATAAAAGCAAATTTTAATTTTAGCGGCATACTTTTAGACCAGCTCTTAGATTATGTCCAGAATAAAGCTACAGATATTTATTTAGAGCTTACCAAAAAAGACCCTGTTTATCTTTCATTAACTGAAAGGAATTTTATATTAAAAAGGTTCTTTTCAGTAAATAAGTCCACACTTATTGATCCTTATCCCCGTTATTCAGAACTTTTTGAAATTTCTCAGTCTAAAAAGCCTAAAGAATTTACTCCCCAGGAAATTCGGGATATTCAGGTTTATTTTAATTTAGTCTGGTTTCATCCGCTCACTGTAAAAGAAGATAAAAATTTAGAAGAGCTGCTTAAGAAAGGAAGAGAATTTAACGAAGAGGATAAGCTTTATGTAATTAATAAACAGTATGAGGTTCTTTCTAAAATAATTCCTTTATACAAGAGATTGCTAAAAGAGAGCCAGATTGAAATAAGTGTTTCTCCTTATTATCATCCGATTTTGCCTCTTTTATCTGATACTGATATTTTAAAAAGGCATAAACAAACTCCACCCTCACCTAAATTTTCTTATCCTGAGGAAGCTTTCTGGCAGATAGAAGAAGCTAAGAAGAGAATAGAGTTATTGTTTGATTTTAAAGTGAAAGGTTCTTGGCCCTCTGAAGGAGCAGTAAGCGAAGAAGTTTTATCCTTGTATAAGAAGGCAAATTTTTCCTGGATAGCTACTGATGAAGAGATACTTTTTAGAACTTTAAACAAAGATGAACCTTATAAACTACCGCGGCAGATAATTTATCGGCCCTACCTTTTTAAAAATTTGTTAGTTTTTTTTAGGGATAAGAATCTTTCTAATTTAATAAGCTTTATTTATCATAGTTGGTTAGACCAGAATTCAGCAGTAGAAGACTTAATCGGCCATTTAGTAAATATTCATAATTCCGTTTCCTATAAGAAAAAAATGGTTTTAATTGCTATGGACGGAGAAAATGCCTGGGAATATTATCCGGGAAATGGCTTTGAGTTCTTAGATGGGCTTTATCAGAAGTTAACTGCCCATACTTTTCTAAACTCAGAAACTATATCTTCTTTTATTGAGAAGAATGTTTCTTTTCCCAGGATAGAGAAGAGGCTTTGGCCAGGCTCTTGGATTAATGCTGATTTTTCTGTTTGGGCTGGGTCTAAGCAAAATAACTACAACTGGCAGATTTTAGTCAGGCTTAAAAAGTATATAGATAAGAAAAAAAATATTTTCCCTCCTCAAAAAGTTGAGACTCTTTATTCCTACTTAAGAATTATCGAAGGCAGCGACTGGAACTGGTGGAATACCTATGAAGATAAGAGTGGGGGTTTTAAAAAAATATTTTCTTCCTATGTTAAAGAGATATGCAGGATTTTGAAGGTAAAATTGAATTAACTGGAGGAAGAAATGTCTAAACTTTATCTTTTATTTGGAGTCCACAACCATCAACCAGTAGGAAATTTTGATGGCGTGTTTTTAAAAGCCTGTAAAGAATGTTATCTTCCTTTTTTTGAAACCTTATCAGAATATCCTAAAGTAAAATGTAATGTTCATATTAGTGGGGTATTATGGAACTGGCTTTTTGAGAAGAAACAAGATGAGTTGACAAGTTTACTGAGAAAATTGAAAGAGAAAGGTCAGATTGAATTTTTAAGTGGGGGATATTATGAGCCAATTTTTTCTATAATTCCTCACTGCGATAGAGTTAACCAGATAAAGATGATGAATGATTTTTTAAGAAGGGAATTTTCAGAAGAGCCTCAAGGCTTGTGGCTTGCAGAAAGAGTCTGGGAGCCAGATCTTCCTTCAGTTATTAGAGAAGCAGGTTTAGATTTTACTTTGGTTGATGATGTCCACTTTAAATATGCTGGATTCTTAGCTGAGGAGATTAGCGGTTTCTTCCATACTGAAGATGAGGCAAATTCTGTATTTATCTTTCCTATAAGTAAGAAGTTAAGGTACAAAATTCCTTTTTCTCCCATTGGAGAAACCCATAGGCTTTTGAGGGAGTTATATGGAGAATTTAAAGGCAGAGTTCTTACCATAGTTGATGATGGAGAGAAATTTGGGCTTTGGCCTTATACCTATGATTGGGTTTATAATAAAGGCTGGCTTAAAAAGTTTTTTTCTCTCTTAGAAGATAATTTTTCCTGGATTGAGACTCTTAAATTTTCCGAGGCAAAAGAAATGTTTTCCTCACAAGGGATAATCTACCTTCCAGCCTGTTCTTATCAGGAGATGACTGAATGGGTGCTTGAACCTTCTGCCTTTAGAGTTTATGAGAAGATAAAAAATTATTTAGCTAGAAATTCTTTAGCTTCTGTTTTTTTAAGAGGCGGTTTTTTCAGAAATTTTTTTAGGAAATATCCCCGGATAAATTATATGCACAAGAAGATGCTTTATTTGAGTAAAAACATAAATGCTAACTTTAGGATAGAAAAAGATAGAGATATTTTCCAGCATTTATTTAAAGCCCAGTGTAATTGTGCTTATTGGCACGGAGTTTTTGGTGGGTTTTATCTTCCTCACCTGAGAAATGCTGTCTACGAAAATTTGATTAAATCTGAAAAATACTTAGACGATAAATTCAGGAAAATTTTAAGTTTAGAAAGAGAGGATTTAAATTTAGATGGTCGGGAAGAATTCCTCCTTAAAAATAATCATTTTATCTTAGCAGTAAATCCTCAACAAGGAGGATGCTTAGAAGAATTGAGTTTAAAAGAATTTAATTTTAACCTTCTTAATACTCTTACCCGTCGGGAAGAAAGTTATCATCAGAGACTCACCACTACTCTAACTTTTGATTCTTTACAAAAAGTTTCTACCATCCACAATTTACTCTTAAAGAAGGAAGAGAATTTAGATAAGTTCTTGGTTTATGATAGCTATGAGAAAGTGGGTTTAATTGACCATTTAATTGATAAAAATAAAAATATTCAGGAAAGCCTGCGAGGTTCAGAATGTTTTTTTGAACATCCTTATCAGTTTAATTTTAAGAAGAACCCTAACCGGATTAAGCTGGATTTAGTTTATGAAAGAGAAGATTTAAAAATCAAAAAGTCCCTGGCTTTGGAGAAGAAGCCCTGGATAAATATCTTCTATTCCCTTTCTCTTAACAAAAACATTTTACAAGGTAAGGATTTTGCTGTAGAATTTAACTTATTTTTGGTTAGTCCTGAATCTTGTTTTATAGAGGTAGATTCGGGAGAAAGATTTTCTTTGCAGGAAGAAATTTATAAGACTGATTGTTCTTTGTTAGAAATAGTAGATAACTTTAAAAAGTTTATAGTAAGATTTGAATTTAATAATTTAGGGATGTATAGTCTTCCTTTATATTCAGTATCTTCTTCTGAAGCCGGATTTGAGAAGAATTTCCAGCAGATAAGTTTATTTTTTATAAATGATTTGGAGAAAAGTAAGGATTTTTTTATTAATGTAGGAGTTTTTAAGATGTAAAGGAGGGTTGTATGTTTAAGAGAACTAATCGTTTAAAGAAGTCTTCTGAAAGTAAGAAAACGAAGGAGAAATTTTCTCCTGAACAGATTTTTGATTTCATTCAGGATAGAGCCTATAGATTATGGGATCAGGCCGGCCGGCCTCAGGGAAGAGATTGGGAATTCTGGTTTAAGGCCGAAAAAGAGGTAAAAAACCGCTTGAAGAGATTAGGGAAGATATAAGATATTAATTTTCAATTTTCAATTTTCAAATAAGATATTAATTTTTAATTTTCAAAGTGGAGAGGTGCCGGAGTGGACGAACGGGTGCGACTGGAAATCGCATGTTCCGCCAAAAGCGGGACCCAGGGTTCGAATCCCTGCCTCTCCGCCATAAACCACGTAGGGTTTAGGGTGGTGTCTTTTGAACAAAATTCGAACCTATTTTGAACAAAATCCTGATGCTGACTTTTAATTGTCCCGATGTCCATCGGGACAATTCCAGTTTTAGATGGAGGTTCTGCACAATAAGAAATTTTCTCTAACTATCTCTGGACAAAGATAAAAAAATATGCTTATATTAGAATTGGTAAATCATTTTATTGGGAGAGGTGGCCGAGTCTGGTTTAAGGCGCCGGTCTCGAAAATCGGTCTCTGAGTTAGCCTCGGAGCGGGAGTTCAAATCTCCCCCTCTCCGAAAAAGGAGGTGGGTTATGAGTAAAAATTTATCCCTACTAACTTTCAGCTTAATCTTACTTTTAGTTTTTTCTTGGGGTTGTCAAAATAGGAAGACCCGGGCAGTAGAAGGAGCTGCGATTGGGGCAGTCACCGGAGCAGCTTTAGGAAGTATTATTGGACATCAGAGTGGAGAAACCGGTGAAGGAGCAGGGATTGGCGCAGCAATAGGAGCAATAGGTGGGGCTATTATTGGCAGTCAGATTGAAAAAGAAAAAACTCCTCCTTCAGCCCCTCAATACTCTAATTCTAATCAGTTAACTCTTAATCAGATTATAGAAATGACTCAGCAGGGGGTGAGTCCGGCAGTAATCATTGACAGGATATACCTTACTAATTCTTATTTTAAAACTACTCCTCAAGATATTGATTACTTAAGGAGTCAGGGAGTAAGTCCTGAGGTGGTTAAGGTAATTGAACAGAGACAATATAAATAGTTTTGGGTTTTTCAGAACCCAGAGGTTTCTCAATCCTGAGATGTGAGCAGGTAACTGAGGAAGAATAAAAGGAGGTGGCAGTAAAGAACATCTTTAATTAACCCTGTCTTACTAATAACAATTTCTCTAATCCTTATAGTGGGATTGTCCCAGCTATTCTTTGTGGAGATAAATTTCTGGTAGGTAGAACTTTCATTGAGAAGAATTTAGCTCCAGTTATAGACAAATTTTTAAGTCATAATAGCTTTCCTTCAGAAATTTTATGATTCTTAGTTTAACCTCTTTCTTGGTGGGTTTTTAGTTTCTTTATTAGAAGCTGTTTGTACCGGGCAAATTTATCTTTCTGTAATAAGTATAGTAGTGAGAACTTCTAACCTGAGAATTAAGGCTTTGTTCTATCTTCTTCTTTACAATCTTTTGAGACTATATAAAATAAATAAGCTAGTGGTAAATTTTCTATTTTTGTGGTAATATTTTAATAAAGAGGAGGAATAAAAATGGCCAAGAATTCTTTAGAAGTTGAATTAACTTTCCCTGGAAGTCTTAAAGATAGCCCTATTTTTTATTATATAGTTAAGAATTTTGAAGTTATCCCCAATATATT
>JAGGWS010000060.1 GCA_021163425.1 Candidatus Omnitrophota bacterium | reverse complement strand
TTATTCAAGCTGAATATAAAGAGAATCAATTTAGAGATATGCCTAAGTTATGTATAAAGGGCTCAGAGGGATGGGAGTTTTACAAGATTAAACCTGAACTTGAGAAAGGAGAGAAAGTTTTCTCTAAAAATAAATATGATGCTTTTGAAAATCAACTTTTAAAAGAGTACCTTTTTTCTAAAAACATAAAGTATATACTAATTACAGGCGTAACGACGGATAATTGTATAAAGGCAGCTTTTGACTCTAATCTGGTTAAAGTTAAAAGGTATGTTATAGGAGATTGTGTCTCAACTGCAGGCTATAAATTATTAACTTCTCACCTTACTACTTTAAAATATTTTAAAGAAAGAAACACACTTATCTGGCTTTCTCAAATTTCTTTTTCATCTTCCTCTCCACATACTGTTTCTGCTACTCCTTATTCAATAAAAGAAGAACTGGTTCAGTTAATCATAGGGACAAGATATCAGGATGAATTCATAAGACTTGCTCAAGAAGAGATGACAAAGTTTTATAAAATTTCATCAGGCAGTAGTTGCCTAAGTAGTTTCTCCAGGCTTCTAAAACGTCTAAAAGATAATTTCGAAAATACAAAAGATAAATATAAATTTGCTGATTCTGTTCCCTACGCAGATAAAATCCTAATTCTTATTGTAATGACTGACTCATCTTTTGGTGAAGTGTTACCCACCAATTGTCTTAGATGGGCAGAAAGATTTTCAACTTTGTTGAGTGGAGAAAGTATCGATAAAGAAAATAGAGAATTTGTAAGAAAGATTTTGAAAGATATAGCATACATAAATATTATGAAATCAAAGAAAGGTGAATTTTTCTGGACAGAGGTAAAATTTAAATCAAACCCTGAAATATTTGTTTTTGACCGCCTTCCTACATTTTATTCTGATTACATAAAAGAATATCCTTACGGATATTTCGGAAGGTTAAATTCTTCTAATAAAAAGATAGCTTATTTTTATAAAAATTCAGAATTTTATATAAAAGTATTTCCTAAATATAAAGAAGTAGAACCACAAAGCTTATATTTAGAGCGAATGGAAAAATTGTTATTGAGAGAAAATATCTCTTCTCCGATTGCTTCCTCTATAGAGAAGAATGTGCCGATTAATAACTTTGAAAGACGGTGTTCTTCCTGTAGTTTTCTTGATAATTATGAGCGAAAGTTAACCAACAAAGTCTCTTTGGCTATTTTGCCCGTATATGATAATGCGGGAAAGAGAAGAAAAAAGTTTTACCAGACTTTTGGCTTCTTCCCTCCTGAGGTTAGAGAGCGCACCATTTATATAAAAAATAGGAATTTTATTCTTCAGGAGCTTGTAAGATTTTTACTTAAGAATAGATATTTAAATATAGGAAAGATAGAGATTTTAGCTCCTTATTATCTTGACAGTCGCTTTTTGGGAAAAGTAAAGGATTTATTATCTCTTGCCAGAAAGATTATAAAGAGGAGAAAAGTTAAGACTGATTTAACTTTAGTTATTACCACAACGAATATATATGAACGGATAAGCGAAAAAGCTTCTCAGCTTATCGGGGGTGCGTTTATTGAGGAAAATATTGCCGTCCTTTCTATCTGCCACTTAGAGGCAGATAGTATCTTTTCTCTTTCTGAAAGTATTAATAGAAACGCCCTGCATGAGATAGGCCATCTTCTGGGGCTAAAGCACTGCCAAAACAGGTGTGTGATGAGCAAGTTGCTTAATGTTTTTGGTTATACGGAGTTCTGTCCTGTTTGTCAGAGGGAACTATATAAAAACTTTTGCAGGCCTGATAGAGAATATTCTGCAAAGAGAGAAAAAAATAATAAGACAAGTTCTACATTGAGAGTGCGAAAGAGAGATTTGTTTCAGTCCGTAATTGATAAACTAATTCAGGTTTATTTTAAACAAAGAACTCCTCAAAATAAAAAATGCGTAGATGGTTTTTGCTGTTTTATAAAAAATGAGAAATCATTTCCTGTTAAATTAGTTTCATTTTCTTCTACTGATTTAGATGAGGTCTCAGGTGAAGATTTAATTTTGTTTGCCAAACAAAACTACCCTTGTGATAAATTGGGAATATTTTTTGATTACAAAGATAATAAACTATACATTTTAACCAAATGCACTGATTATCATAAGAGGCCCGCCCGTTGCAGAGAATATCCTGAAAGTAGAATCTTTAGCTATGAATGTTGTGAATATCAAAGTTTCTTAGAGGGAAGAATGAAATATTTATATATCTTATTTGAAGATGCTTTAAGAGATAATTCTATTGTAAATGTTTCAGACGAGATTAAGAAAGGAGGAATTTATTTTACCAAAAAAGCCTTTAGGTTTTTGAAAGAAGTTTTCAAAGAAAAATCAATTAATACTGAAGGAATAAATTTTTCTTCTTTTGTTATTCTTTTGCCAGAAAAAAGGAAAGAAGTAAGTTTTTATGGGGGTATAAGCAGAAAAAACACCTTAAAAAGTACAATTAGGGGGAGCTCTTCTCCTGTTTATTTTGGCAGAAAATCTTTAAAAGATGAAGATATACCTTCATTATTAAGTAGGTGTTTTGAAAAAGTAGAGGAAGAGAGAAATAAAGCAGGAATAAGCATCTCTGAGTTGTGCAGAAAATCAGGTGTTAAACTTTCTACCTATGAATTCATAAGATTAGGGCGCAGAAGGCCTATTAACCCTGTTTTTATCTTGAATTTATTGAAATATTTTGGATTAGAGAAAAGATTATCCCCACAAGAAAGAGAACTTCTAAATAAAGCATTAAGAATGGGAACAAAAGGAGTAAGGAAGTTGTTAAGAGATGAAGATAGGATAATACCTAAAAGAGTCTGGAGGGAGGTCATTCGACAGCTTAAGAATATAGGAAGAAAGAGATTAAAAGAAGTCTCTAAAAAATTAAATATTCCTTCCCACACATTGCGGAGCTGGAAGAAAGAGGAATCACAACCTTTACATCCTATTTATATAAAGAGAATCCTTCAATACTTTAACTTGCTAAATGAACTTTTTCAAGAAGAACGCCAGAGGCTTAATCGGAAAATAAGAGAGATTGATAAAACATCTTATTATCAGCAGCGAAAAAATAGTTTAAGAAAGATTGCCAAGGAAATAGGTTCTTCTCATCAGACTGTAAAAGATATAATAGTAAGGATTAAAGAAAGAGAAAGGAAGATTTTAAAAGGTGTAGAGTTAGGGATACTCACGGTGGAAGTAAAAAGAGAAGGCAAAGTAAGCAGGATTACACTTGTAAAAAGACTTTCTATACGCAGTATTACTGAAGAAGAAGCTTATGTTCTTACTCTCTTTTTTAATAATATAAGACCTTACAGGGCTATTATTAAAGCTATTGAATATCGTAAGAAGTATCCTCAAATACCTATCACAGAGAAGATTTTATTAAGCTGGAAGGGTATAGGAAAAAAGACTATTGAGCAGATAAAAAAATATGTAGATTTGGAAGAAAATAACAATTCTTTTATACAGACCTCCAGTAGCTCGGTTTCTTCTGATACAGATAATAAGCCTAAAAAAGTAAAAGAAAATATAGAAAAGATTAACAGAATTTTATTGAGGAAAGGAAAGAATAGGAATAGTTACCGTTTTTCTGCTTTT
>JAGGWS010000068.1 GCA_021163425.1 Candidatus Omnitrophota bacterium | reverse complement strand
CTTTAGTAATGAGCTTATTAATTTTTTCTAACTCTTGCGGAGTATATTTAGGCTTAAGTTCAACAGGAATCAGTATAATATAGTTCCTCTCAAGCTTAACTTCAAAAAGCTCATCTTTTTTAAGGTGGAGTCTTTCCACAATCTTTTTAGGTAATGTAATTTGGTTTTTTTCTTTAAGCCGAGTTATTGTCATTTCTTCATCACCCCCACTTAGAGTATACCACATAGTAAGAAACTATGTCAAGTTAGAAAGTTTAACTTTTAGAAATAGTAACTCCTGGTGTCCAATCGGAGATCCACCTCTGGTGGAAAAGTGTCCAATTTAGGTTAAAATTATAGGTAACAAAGATGTTGATTCAGAACGATGACATCTGATAGCGGACGCTCTTGACCAGACGCTTGTCGTCGAACTTAATGACGACGGTGAGGGTACGCTGGGTACGTGAAAACGCTCCTGCTTGATCGGATTCTCCTGCGACCTGGGTGCCGCCTACGGCACCACCGAGAACACCCAACACAGTGCCACCAATACCACCGAGTGCTCCACCTACCTCGGCGCCTGCGCCGGAGACTTTCGATCGTGATGAGCCGGAATAAGAAGCTTCCGTCGCCACTTTATCGTAAATCCATGTTTCATTACCTTCGGCATCAGTAGTGACTATATTTGGTGAGCCTAACACAGTGGCGACATCGGCTTGCGACATACCTTCATGAATACTACTTTGCACAACGCCAAGAGTCAGCCTACGCTCTTGTGTTGAACCGAGTGATTCTCTATGTTCGGCGGCGCTCTTTTGTGGCGACATTGTAACACACCCCGAAAGTGACATCAAAACAAAGATGATGAAGGCCAATGCCATAAAACAAACTGCACAATTCTTTCCAATTAATATTTTCATCACAATCCCTCCCTTTCAATAAATAGTCCCTTTTCAAGTTTGGCAAAAAAGGCCTGATAGGGTTCCGGTTCGAAAACCACCGTATAATTAACTTCACCACGCGAGCTGTAGGCAGCCAGGCGTAAAGCCAGACGCACGCGGGTCTGCTTGCCGAATGACGAAACAGTCAGCGTTGCCTCTATGTGCTGAAATTTTTGTTCCGAAATAGAGCCACCTCCCAAGAGACCTTTTATAAACGCAGTTCCGGGGTCATCCACCTTCTTTTCGTACAGTTGCTTGGTCGCTGTAAGTAAGCCCAACTCGGTATTGGCGTTAGTAACGGTATATCCGTCGTCCTGGAGTACTGCCAAGGCAACTTTGAGAACTCTGTCTTTATCTATATTATCGTAGGTGCGCGTCTGCAATTGGCGTATCTGCAATTGGGTCATCTCCGGTTTTTGCTTGGCAGCTTCTTCAGCGCGCTCCTTTTTTGCCTGAGAGGCGTGCATTACACCACTTAGGACATATGGTGCCACAACTGGTGCCACGGCGCAACCGCTGAGGCTGATGACAACAAGCGTCGCTATAACGACAAGTCCCAACAACTTATTTCTTATTTTATCCATTTTTACTCCTTGTTAACCTTTTTAATCAATGTTTATTTGGGAGTCTGAGTCAAAGAACCATTTGTCCAGGTTCCTTCTGTAGCCCCTGAAGATTTATCAATAACTGAACCATTAAGATTATTAGCAGTTAAAGAACCGTCAGTTCCAATAGTTACCTCATTGCTTGTAAGGGTGATTCTTTCTGCAGATGATTCCCAATTAACAGTCATACTTCCTTTTAAAGGTCCTTCTTTGAATCCTTTGGCTTCTACAGTTCCTGTAGCGGTAGCTCCTTCAAAAGGAGTATTGTGGTGTTCAACACAAACCCAGCCAGGCTCGGCTATGGCTCGAGCAGTGTAAGAGCCGGTAAAGTCTCCTGGCCTTGAACCAACTCCTGTTCTTGTGCCTTCAGTAATATTTACAGAAACATCAGCGGTAGAGGCTAAATCATCTGGTATTTGAGTAAAAAAACCTTTAAATGTCTGGGTAAAACTAACCTTTACCGGAGTCACTAATTGGTGAGGAGAGGCAAGTTTTTGTTTGGCAGAATCTGAATAAATTTCACCTCCTATAAGTTGTTTTTCTAATTCCGAAGAGATTTGGCCACGAGGAATCTTTTGCAATTGCTGTTGAGATAAAATTTTGGGGAATTCAAGAGCTTGCTGGTTGGTAATTTTTTCTCCAAAAAAAGAAACTGCTAATTTTTCTGTAGTCAATATTTCACCTTTTCCAATCTTATCAGTGTACCTTTTTATCTCTGATTCTTTAGGTTCTACTCCTGAAATATTTTTAATTAGAGATGCTACCCTTGCTTTAAAAATTTCTTTTTTCTCATGAATAAACTCTGCCTTATAATACGACCCCAACGCTGGATCTTTGACTTTATGAGTATTAATATCATATTCAATTGTTCTTTCATCTAGTCTGTTATCTTTATGAACATGGGCATCGCGGATAGTCAAAATGTATATACCTCTCTTAGGATCAAATTTCTCTATCTTATGGACGACTGCTGCATGGCCATCTTCAGTAAGGTCAGGCAAAATTAAAACAGCTCCTTCTCTCGGGATCAGGTTTACTTCAAAACCACCGTCTTTTGGGTCTTTTGCTCGTTCGAGTAACTTTTTTGCATTTCCAACCATTCCTAACATTTCTAAATCTGGACGAGCAACGAGTTTTACATAATCAGCACATTCTCTCGCTTCTATTTTAGATTCTTTGTATCCTGATTCTGGCGTGTAAACCTTAGCATAAAATATATCGCCTTTATTAAATTCTCCATACCTACCTTTTCCTTCGTCATAACTTCCTCGTGGTATATACTCCTTAATGCTTCCTATCACGTTAGATAAATTTTCGGCATAAACTAATTGACCTCCAATGTTAAAACTAAGTAAAAACAAAAGATAAAATATCATCAATCTTCTTTTTTCCTCCATCCCTTTTCTCACTTTCTACCTCCTTGTTATCTAAAATATCATTATTTCCACATGTCTAAAAGACCAATATCTTGGCCTATTGCTATACAGCAGAAGATTTTTCGTATTTTTGACCTAACCCCTCTCCCTCGGTTAGATGACCCCTACTGGGAAAAAATGGAAGAAATGGAGAATTATTACAAAGAATCATTAGAAAATTCACCATCTCCAACTCATTCCCACTGATACTAAATTCTTCTTGTAATCATAAAGTGCGATATTTGAGGAATTTATTGTTCTTGAATATTCCAGAAAAATGGTTTTGTCTTTATCTTTTCCTATATCCTTAGAAAGACCTATGGTCAGGCTTCTTTCAATGTCTTTTCTGTGCTTATCAAAGAAAATGTTTATATCTTCATAATGGTAGTTTTTATATTCATAATCCAGATTAAATCTTATTTCTTTGGGCAGGGTATATTGAAATCCCACTAATCCTTTGTTTCCCTGATAATCCCAGTTGTCTCCTTTGGCAAATTCTCTGTCATAGAAATAGCCGACCTTGAAAAAGTGTTTTCCCTGATTGAATCTTAAGAAGTGGACAAAGCCAATTTCGTGATTTTTGGCGTTTCTTCTGTCTTCATCAAATAAAGGAGTGTCTTTAAAGGTTTTGTTCTGAAAAGTATATTGGAAAAGGGTAAGGTTTTTTGAAGTTTCCTGAATGATTAAGATAGGTCTTAAGGTATGGCGGTAGAGAAAAGATTTGTAGTCAGATAAAAGATGGTCATAGGAATAAGTGAGCCGAAAGTTCTTAAAAAGATAGTCCAAAGAAAAGATATGGTTTTGAACATCGTTATCTCTTAAAGAATTGCAGATGGTTTGATAAAGACCGTAAGATGCTAAAAATTGAGATTGAGGAGTTTTTAAAATAGTATATTCTCCTTTGAAATAGAGAAGTTCAATGATTGTTTTTCTTTTCCTGTCTCTTAAGTTATAGACATTGGTTGTAGGAACAAGGATAAGATTATCGTCATATTGGAGTCTGACGGTTAGTTCAAAATTAAGCCGTTTTTCCTTTGATATAACAGGTCTTATTGCCAATAATTGCTTTGAGGGCTGGGCTAAAGGAGAGGAAGGGTCAATCTCAATTACTCTTTTATAAAACTCCTGGGCTTCTTTTGTTTTTCCTAAATAGGTTTTAGATAATCCTGAATAATAAAGATTAAGTTGCTCAATTGACTTGTCAGAAGTTTTGTTTTTCTCAAAGTAATAAAGAGCTTTTTTATAGTTCCCTAAATTAAAATAGGCATAACCCAAGAAATAACCTAAATTTTCCTTTTCCGGCTGTTGTCTGAAGACCCTTTCTAAATGAGAAATGGCATCTTTGTAGTTTTTCTCCTGAATGAAAATCATCCCTAATTGAAAATGAGCGTCTAAATAATTGGAATTTATTTTCAGGGTTTTCTTAAAATACTCAATTGCTTTTTCTTTTTTATCTAATTGCAAATAGGTTAAACCAATATAAAAAGGAATATCAGCATCATCAGGAAAAAGTTTTTCAGCTTTAGAAAAGTCCTCCAAAGCTTTCTCATAATTCCCTTCTTTATACTCTTTCATCCCTGAAATAAGAAACTGATATTTGCTTCCTTGGGAAAAGGATGGGTATAGAATTCCTAAGAGAAATAAAAGAACCAGACTAAACCTAAAGCCTCTTTCCATTTATAGACCTCCATTAATTTAGAATCTGTAAGTTGTGCCAAAACTTATAGCTGTTTCATCAATGAATCTGGCTTCGAGGTTTAAGGTCCAGTTCTCAGCGATTTTGTAATCTGTGCCTAAGAATACACCGAAGTTGTCATCTGCTTTTACCTTTTCCCAATCGCCGGCGTCTTTCCCACCCCATTCTGTTTTTGCTCTTAAATCGCTATACCTGACACCAAAATAAGGAATGAAATTTCCGACTTTATAACCTACATAAGGAGCAATATGCCATTCCTGAATAGTTATTTTATCTCCTTCTCCCTGGAAATCACCTTTTGGTGTCCAGTCTGCTTTCTGACGTAAGTACTGCAAGTCACAACCAACAAGCCAGTTGTTTTCTAAATCAAAAGCTCCTTTTAACCCAACTCCATAAGCAAAACCATAATCGCTGTCATAAATATTATTTTCAGAAGTGCCGCTTCTAAGATCGTCTAGATTTATTTTAGAATCACCTGCTCCAAGCTTTACATAAACATCTAAATTATCAACCACACCATAGTTTAACTTTATCATTGTTCTATACGCCTTATCCAGTTCTATCTTCTCAACTACTATACTTTGGGCGGCTAAATCCCAGTTGGCTTTGTCAAATTCAAAGTCCCTATCAAACACAAATTCCTGGTCAAAACCGATACTGAACTTGCCCTGTCCTTGTGTTTCTACTCCGCCTATGCTTGCGGCATAAACTGCCAAGGGTAAGCATAGTAGAGTTACTAAACTTAAAAGAATTAACCTTTTCATTTTTTAACCTCCGATTTAACATATAAGTTTTGTCCTGTACCCAGAATAGAAAGCTACCTTAATTTAATATCACCTCCTTTCCCGGTAGATTT
>JAGGWS010000052.1 GCA_021163425.1 Candidatus Omnitrophota bacterium | reverse complement strand
AGTAGTTTATCAATAGATGGTTCTTCCTATCTTCTTGCGGCAACTCGAATACTGTTACTATCTAAATCCTTACGCCTGCAAAGACAGCGGTTCCACACTTTGATTGCAAAAAGTATGTTAAATATGAGGACCTGACTTCATTCTTTATATTCACTCTCTCCTGCCTCCTCATAATAATATGATGACCTCACAAGTCCCAGTAACTCACATTGACGATATATCGGTATCTCAGGATTCATTGGCTCTATCATTTCTCGCTTTTCACTGGCTGAGTAGCTCAGATTTTTTTTAAGCCAGTCCAGCTCTACCTTCAGCTGCCCTATCTGCCGGTAGAGTTCTGCCTCAAGTTCTTCCCTGTCTAAGGCTTTCTTCTTTTTCCTGTCCGCAAAGATTGAAGGTAGTTCCTTTAGCAGTTGTTTCTTCCATTGTCTTACCTGATTCGGGTGTACCCCATATTCACTGGATATCTCTGATATTGTCTTCTCTGCCTTTAATGCTTCCAATGCTACCTTAGCTTTGAATGCCCCACTGTGCTTCTTACGGATGTTGCCCATCTTTTCCTTTCCTCCTTCCTCTTTTTTCAGGCTAACATCCACCTTATTACTCTGTCCAGTTTTTGGGGTCCATTATAGGTGGGAAATTTAATATAAATTGTCACCTTAGAAAACTTGCCAAGGCTTTCAATATTTCCCTTTCAAAATTGCTGGATTTTTAGAAAATACGCTGGTTTTTGAAAGGGTTTTTATGGTATAATTTAATTGAAAAAGGCTTGACAGGAAGAGGGATGTTATATAAAATAATTAAGAAATGACTAAAGCCGTCCATAGACGGCGAATGCAGAGGCGCTACTTAAGAAGTAGCGTTTTCTGCTTTATACTCAACTTCATTCCGTAAACTATTTATGGTTATAACTTGGTTAGAGTGCTTTCTTAACTGATAAGAAATCCTCTTTGCCACCCCTATTACAACTACTCTTCTCTCCATATACTTTAGATACTTAACCAATCGAACAAAATCCCCATCACCACTACATAAAATCATCTGCTCATAATCATTAATTCTGAATAGAGCGTCCATAGTTAACTCTACATCAAAATTGCACTTTAAAACATACTCTCCTTTAGGCTCATCATATACACTATTTATAGGTTTGGTATATACTCGGTATCCAAAGCTCCTCAATTTCTTAAAATATCTATTTTTGGCTTCCTTGTATTCCCTAAACATCTTCTCTACAACATTGGCAGAATAACTATGTAAAAGCTGGAGATGGGAGTTATAATATGATTTTTGAGAATGGATTCCCTCATAGTAATAAAGACCTATAATATTATAATTTCTATATAGCCAATTTTTGAATTTTAAAAAGTCTATTTTCCATCTTAACTTTTGAAGACCGTAATGATAATTAGAGTAATCTATGAATACAATGCTTCTCTTTTTGCTTATATCATCCATTTAATTACTCTTCGTTTTCTATCTTATAGCTATACTTGAAATAGTTTACCCCTTCTATTACAGTCAGATATAGAAATTTTATCCCTTTTAATATTTTTTTGCAAGAAAATATCTTCAATTAGTTTAGATTTTAACTTCCACTAAGAACACAACACTCATTAAATACAGGGTGAATTATATATTATAGGCAGGCTCTACAGGGCTTTAAATCCCACAGGTAGGGTGGTGTCCAATCGGAGACCCACCTCTGGTGGAAAAGTGTCCAATTTAGGTTAAAATTGGTTAAAATTCATTAAAATTAGTAAAGAATAAAAATCGCTGTCGGAGATCTGCCTCAGACAGAAAAGTTATTGATTTTTCTTGATTTTCTTTGATTGGCGAGGTTTTTTAGATTTGTCTTAGGAGGCAACCCCATTCAAGTGCACTCTTCCTGCCTGCGCCACCTCCCGTTCTTAGTCTATATTATACTTGGTTTTAGAAAGGTGTAAAGAAGAAAATATCTTTCTTAAACTGCCATATCTTAGAGATAAAAAGAATAACAGCAATAAATAGAATAGCTATTGTAGGAGTAAGAACAAACAAGATCGCCAATGAAGATAACAATAAGAATGATTTACTGATTCTCACTTGATTTACTGTTTTAGTAATTTTTCGTTTATATCATTAACCACTTGCTTTAACGTTTCCTGCAAGGCCATCTCTAATGTTTTAGCAAAGGCTCCTGAACTGGCTGCTAAATTTACTCCTCCGCCTCTCTTTACAGAATAATCATTTTCTAAAACTACTTTTTGGTCTTTCTTTAGAATTACTTTCAGGGCTATCCGGCCGTCATAGGTAAAATAAGTATCGCACAAAATGTTGAAAACCGAGCCTTCAATAACGTTAGGGGTATTTTCTTCCTCAGAAATGGTATAACCGGCATTCTTAAGTTCTAACTCTAACGAATTAGTCACCCATTCGATTACATCGTTCTGGGGTACGACCTTAGCCATTCTCATACCACAGGCATTCCTAACATATCCAACAGTATCTTTTATTTTTCTTTCATCTTTAAAAGGAACCACCTTTATGGTAATGTTATTTTTGCCTGAGGGGGGCAAAATAGGAGTATAAGTCAAAAACGGACGTCTGACACCTAAAGCACATCCTGAAAGAAAAAGAACACTAATTATAATTACTGTTATTACCGAATTTCTTATCTCATTCACTTTCTCCTCCTGCCTTTCCTGTATCCTTTAATCTTTTTATTTCTCCTTCAATCTCTTCAAAGAATCCCTGATAGAATTTCTTGTCTTCTATGGTTCTTTCTCCTTCTTTTAGTCTTTCAGCTTTTTCACCTCCTCCCCCGGGCAAAGGAATAAGACCCAAAAAGAAACGGGTATGACTTCTAACATATATTTTCTCTGTAGCCTGAATAGCATTGAGATAAATTGTAGTTTTGTTTTCCTCTATGGACTCTAAGTTAGCATTAAGGACAATAGTTATGGTTCTTTTTCCTTTCTGAAAGAATCTTCTGGACTGGAGTTTCTTTGATTCTTTGTCTTCGCAAGAAAGAGTAAAGTTTTTCTTAAGGATTACCTGCTTCAGAGCTCTAAAGCAGACATCGGTTGAAGCCTCATAAGTTCTGGCGTTGATGTTCTTTTTCTCTTTGAAGAGTTCCCTTGAAGGAGAAAAAGTAGCGCAGCCGGAAAGAAAAAAAACAGCAAAAACAGCTATTCCTGCTTTTATTTTACGCACTCTCTTGACCTCCTTTTATTTTCTTTAACAATTTTTACTTTGGCGTCTGGCTTAAACGGCCTTCTTTCCAAGTTCTTTTACTCTTTTGGAAAGATTTTATCACTAATTTTAAAATTTAAAAGGATTTTTTATCTTCACCCCTCTGTTAAGCTTTAAAAAAAGCAAATGTTCATAGTTTAACAACTATGGGTTCTCTAAATACAGTCTTTGTGAAACGAAGCATCACACCACCCCGAATCGCTTTTTGGTTCGAGGTGGTGCGCGGGTAAACTATCCATTTAGAATCTGTAAGTTCCGCCAAAACTTATGGCAGTTTCATCAATAAATCTGGCTTCAAAATTCAGAGCCCAAGCATCGTTTATCTTGTAATCGGTGCCTAAAAACACACCGAAATTGTCATCGGCTTTAAACTTATTTTTTTCTCCTCCGGATTGTTTATTTTCTAATCTTAAATCTGAGTATTTTACTCCAAAATAAGGGATAAAGTTTTCTATCTTTTTGGCAATATAAGGGGCTATCTGCCATTCCTCAAAAGTCATTTTCCCTTTCCAGGTTTCTTCAGCCTGGCCTGACAGATCTCCAGAAAGAGTATAAGAGATGTTTCCAGAATAGCTGTTTCTATGACGGATATAGGAAGTATCTATTCCTAAGAGCCAATTGTCTTCTAAAGGATAGACTCCCTTCAGTCCAAAACCATAGAGAAAGGCGTTCTTAAGTTTATATCTCCAGTTAGCATCTAAATTAGCACTAACATTTACAGCGCCATCATAAATTGTTTCTCCCTCTATTTTTATTTTGAAATTTGTTGCTGAGCCAGTGTATTTGGCATTCAGGTTCCCTCCCTTTGTCTTTCCGTCGGAAAGACCGAGTTTTAAATAGAAATCTAAATTATCAAGCAAGCCATAGGTGATTTTTATTACGGGTCTAGATAATCTATCAATGTCAGGTCTATCTGCTCTATTCCAAGCTCCACTTAAATTCACTCCTGTTCCCTCTATTTCAATTTTAATTCCTTCATAATCTATTTCGGTTGGAGAAATATTCCCAGACCAAGAATTTGAACCGGAATAAAGTTTTGCTTTTATATCTCTATCAAAAATTAACTCGGTATCTACACCGATATCCCATTTACCTTGACCTATGGTTTCTGTTTTGCCTATGCTGGCTGCGTAGACTGCCAAGGGTAAGCATAGCAGAGTTACTAAACTTAAAAGAATTAACCTTTTCATTTTTTAACCTCCGATTTAACATATAAGTTTTGTCCTGTACCCAGAATAGAAAGCTACCTTAATTTAATATCACCTCCTTTCCCGGTAGATTT
>JAGGWS010000030.1 GCA_021163425.1 Candidatus Omnitrophota bacterium | reverse complement strand
TAATGGTTTATGATATTGAAGAAAAGAGAGTAGCTAAAGTTTTAAAAATTGCCAGGAAATATCTTACCTGGGTTCAGAATTCTGTATTAGAAGGGGAAATCAGAAGGGCAGCATATGAGAGGTTAAAGATAGAGTTGAAAAATACTATTGATAAGGAGACAGATTCAGTAATTTTTTATAAATTCAGGACAAGAATGTATACAGATAGAGAGACGATGGGGATAAAGAAAGGAGGAGAGGATATAGTTTTATAAGTCGTCGATATCTGATAGTGTAAATTCGTAGAGGGAGAGACGATATATGTATCTTATTGAGATGCAAAAAATAATGAGAGAAGATGCTATTTATATGAGATTTTTTATTCAATTCGTTATAGAAAAGTACAAGAAATTTCAATATAAGAATGGGTTGATAGAATACCTATGAGGAATTGAAACCCCTATCTCTTCTATAAGTAATTGATTTTTAATAGTTGTTGATAGAATACCTATGAGGAATTGAAACAAAACAAGGGAGGGAGAAAATGGAAGTATTGAAAATTGTTGATAGAATACCTATGAGGAATTGAAACTCGGCACATTCAGGCGACCCCCCTTCTTGCCTGTAAAGTTGATAGAATACCTATGAGGAATTGAAACCTATATGAGCGCATTCTTTCTTTGTTTTTGTGAAATAGTTGATAGAATACCCAATGGCAACTATGCAACATTTTTGTTTGAAACTGAAATGTTGCATAAGGTTGAGAATTTTAGCCAGAGAGAAGGAAAAACCTTTAATAAATAAACCCTTAGTTCAGGAATCAAATATTAACAATTTTAATTGCTATCGCAATAAATTTTGTTATATTTTTTCCGCCCGCCTTCGTAACTTGACAAAATACTTTGAAAGTAAAATGTCAAGTTACGGCTTTACTTAGCCGAGACCAATGAACGATAGACGATAAATATATAGTGAGATGAAAAATCTTTACATACCTTAAAAAAATAGGTATAATAATCCAGCATATTGAGCAATTTAACTTTGTTCTCTTTAACAAAATTCTTTTTTCGGGAGGTGGCGCAGTCTGGATTAGCGCACTTGAATGGGGTTCAAGGGGTCGCGGGTTCAAATCCCGCCCTCCCGACCAATGGTGGTTCATTAGTTGGCGCTATCTATAAAACTAATTACTAAAGAACTAAATAAAAAGGGGGTTGATAATGGTTCATCAGGGTCCAGAAAAAAGAAGATATCCCAGAATAAAAGCAAGTTTTGTAGTAAGCTACAGGCCTTTAGAAAAAGAGGAAGCTGCTGATTTAAGCCAAACCAAAAATTTTTCCCAGGGGGGGATGCTTCTTACTACTAATAGAGCCTTTCCTGAAGGAACATTTCTTAAGATGTTCATAAGATTACCGCTATTGAGGGATAAAATTAATCTTATAGGCAAAGTCTTAGAATCTAAAGAGGTTGTTAAAAATCTCATCTACGAGACAAGAATTGTTTTTCAGAATTTGGAAGAAGAAATAGAAAGAGTATTTAAAGAGACCGTAGAAAAATTTATTGGGAGAAATAGCTGAGATGTTAACCAGGAAGATTGGTCTTATAGGTATTGGTACAGTGGGTAAGGCTTTTCTCAAAGAGTTTAGGAGAAATAAACCTTTTGTAAAAAAAACACTAAACTTAGATTTAGAAGTAGTCAAAGTTTGTGATATTGACCCCCACCTCAAAAATTTCTCTCAAGAATTAGGGTTTCCTTTCACTACCGACCCTCAAGAAATTATTAATGATCCTCAGATAGATATTTTAATTGAGCTTATCGGAGGAATTAATCCGGCAAAAAAATTTATAATTTCTTCTTTAAAAAAGGGGAAAGATATAATAACTGCCAATAAGGCCCTCTTAAGTAGTGAAGGGAGAGAAATCTTCCAATTAGCTTATAAACTCAAAAGAGCTATAAGATTTGAAGCTTCAGTTGCTTCAGCCATCCCTTTAATAAAAAGTATTTCTGAAGTACTGAAATTTGCCAGGATAAAAAGTATCTATGCAATTTTAAACGGGACTACCAATTTTATATTAACTGAAATGCAAAAACATAAAGTAAGCCTCTTTGAGGCTTTAGAGAAGGCTAAAAAGAAAGGGATTGCTGAAAGAAATTCCTCTTTAGATATAAAAGGGATAGACTCTCTCCACAAGATTTCTATACTCTGCTTTCTCTGTTTTGGAAAATTCCCTAACTTAGAAGAAGTTTTAACCGAGGGAATAGAAAAAATCAGCCTTCAAGACATACATTATGCCGAAGAATTAGGTTTTAGAATAAAACTTTTAGCTATAGCTAAAAAAATAAAGAAAGAAATAGAGGTAAGGGTTCATCCGGCATTAATTCCTCAAAACCATCCTTTAGCTGAAACTAATGGGGTTTATAACTCTATATTTATAAATACCGAGGTGGGGAGAGATTTCTTCTTTTCTGGTTTAGGAGCAGGCGGCAAACCCACTGCTTTAGCAGTATTTAGTGATTTACTTAGTTTAGTGAGAGAAGGTTCTAATTTTTTTATTCCTGAAAGAGGTTCAAAGGTTAATTTTAGAAAAAGAGGACAGCTTTATTCCCGATATTACCTAAAATTCTTAGCTAAAGATAAACCGGGAGTCTTAGCTAAAATCTCAAAAATACTGGCTGATTTAGGTATTAGCATAGCTTCAGTTACCCAAAAAGAGACTGCTACCTTAAAAAGTAAATTTGTTCCTATTATAATGCTTACTCATAAAACAAAAGAAAAAGACTTAAATAAAGCTAAAGAAAAAATAGATAGACTTCCAATTATAAAACCTCCTACTCAGCTAATCAGAATTGAGGAGTTATAAATGAGAATAGAGGAATACAAAGGAGTTATCCATAGATATTTTCAATATCTTCCTGTAAATAAAAACACTCCTATTGTAACTTTATTAGAAGGCAATACCCCTTTAATTTTCTCAGAAAAATTATCCAAAATCTTAGGAAAAAATTTTCAAGTCTATCTTAAATATGAAGGTTTAAATCCCACCGGTTCTTTTAAAGACAGGGGCATGACACTAGCTATTTCTAAAGCTAAAGAGGAAGAAAAGAAGGCAGTAATCTGTGCTTCTACTGGTAATACTTCTGCTTCTGCTTCTGCTTATGCAGCCAGAGCTAATTTAAAATCAGTAGTTATTATTCCTGAAGGAGCAATCGCTTTAGGAAAACTTGCGCAGGCTTTAATTCACAATGCTTTAGTTATTCCTATTAAAGGAAATTTTGATGCCGCCTTAAAACTGGCAAGAGAGATATCTTTAAACTATCCAATTTGTCTGGTAAATTCTTTAAATCCTTACCGGATAGAAGGCCAGAAAACTGCTTCTTTTGAAATATGTGATGTATTAGGGTCTGCCCCTGATTTTCAAATTATGCCTGTAGGAAATGCTGGAAACATCACTGCTTACTGGAAAGGATACAAAGAATACTTTTCTTACAAAAAAATATCCAATTTACCAATAATTTGCGGCTTTCAGGCAAAAGGTTCTGCTCCTATTGTAAAAGGCCACCCTATAAAAAATCCTAAAACCATAGCCACAGCCATAAGAATTGGTAATCCTGCCAGCTGGGAAAAAGCTCTTCAAGCTCGGGATGAATCCGGAGGTCTCATAGATACAGTAACTGATAGAGAAATTTTATCTGCTTATAAATTTTTAAGTAAAGAGGAGGGTATTTTTGTAGAACCTGCTTCTTCAGCTTCAGTAGCCGGACTCTTAAAACTTAAAACTAAAGGTTATTTTAAAAGAAAATTGAAATTTTTAAGAAAAAAAGTTATAAAAATAGTGTGTATTTTAACTGGCCATGGTTTAAAAGACCCCGATATTGCAGTTAAAAACATTAAAAAACCAAAGCCAGTAGACCCCGACATTAAAAAAATAGTTAAACTTATAGGATTAAAATGAAGTATGTAGTAATAGTTCCTGACGGAGCACCTGATTATCCTTGTGAAGAATTAGAAGGAAAAACCCCCTTAGAAGTAGCTGAAACTCCTAATATGGACTATTTAGCTAAAGAAGGGTTGATAGGTAGAGTAAAAACCATACCTCGGGGATTTAATCCTTCCAGTGATGTGGCTAATCTTTCCCTTTTAGGTTATGAACCTGAAAAATATTATACTGGCCGGGGTCCTTTAGAAGCAGCCAATTTGGGGATAGAGCTCTCTTTAAAAGATGTGGCTTTTCGTTGTAACCTTATTACTGAAGTAGATGGGATACTTTCTGATTATAGTGCCGGTCATATCAGCAATAGAGAAGCTCAAATCATAATAGACATTTTAAATAAAAACTTAGGTAGCTCACAAATAAG
Organism: Candidatus Omnitrophota bacterium; assembly: GCA_021163425.1. GTDB lineage: Bacteria > Omnitrophota > Gorgyraeia > Duberdicusellales > Duberdicusellaceae > Duberdicusella. The sequence goes on along the minus strand of JAGGWS010000030.1, from coordinate 27,642 downwards.
GTTTTTCCCGGGAGTAAGTTACAGAAACTTAATGGTTTTTAAAGGTGGTCGGGAATTTAACCTCCAGAACTTAAAAACCTTCCCTCCTCATGATATAATAGGCTCTCCCATAGATAAATTCTTGCCTAAGGGAGAAAATTCTCAGTATATAACTGAACTTATCCAAAAATCCAGAGATATTCTTTCTAACCATGAGATAAATACAGTAAGAGTTGATTTGGGAGAAAATCCTGCTAATATGATTTGGCTCTGGGGTCAGGGAGTAAAACCTCAAATACCTGATTTTAAAGAAAGATTTGGAAAAAAAGGAGCGATAATTTCAGCTGTAGACTTAATAAAAGGCATAGGTAGAATCATTGGCTTTAGAGTAATAGAGGTAGAAGGAGCCACAGGCTTTTATGATACCAATTATCAGGGGAAAGCAAAATCAGCTCTTAGGGCTTTAGAGGAAGTGGATTTAGTTTACATTCATATCGAAGCTACTGATGAGGCTGGCCATAATCAGGACTTGAGAATGAAGATTACTTGTTTAGAAAGAATAGATAAATTAGTTTTAGGCACAATATTAGCAGAAAGAAATTTAAAAGATACACGCATTTTAATTGTTCCTGACCACTTTACTCCCTTATCCAAAAGGACTCATACTCCTGAACCTGTGCCGTTCGTAATTGCTGGAGAGGGTATCCCCGGGTCTATGACTTCCAGATTTTCAGAAGAGGAGGCTCAACGTTCAAGCCTTTATTTTGAAAAACCCTCTTTACTTATGGAATATTTGATAAAAAAATGAGTAATCTCTTAGTGCTTATAATAGCTATATTAGCATTCTTTTTTGCTTATAGGTTTTATGCTTCTTTTATCTCTAAAGTAGTAGGGATAAACGATAAAAATATTACCCCCGCTCATAAAAAATACGATGGTTTAGATTATATCCCGGCAAAAAACTGGTTAGTTCTCTTTGGACACCATTTTTCTTCCATTGCTGGAGCAGGCCCAATAGTAGGACCAATATTGGTCTGTATCTGGTGGGGGTGGGTTCCGGCAATACTCTGGGCTATTTTAGGCTCGATATTTATTGGAGGAGTCCACGATTTCTTAAGTTTAGCCATATCTTCTAAAGAGGAAGGTAACTCTATTGGGAAAATTTCAGAGACCTTTATCTCCAAATCAGCAGGGATAATTTTTCTAATATTTGTCTGGTTTTCTCTCCTTTTAGTAGTAGCTGTGTTTGCCCTGGTTTGTGCTAAAACTTTTACTGAAGAGCCAAGAATAATCTTACCTTCTTTAGGGATAATACCTGTGGCTTTATTAATAGGTATTCTGCTTTACAGGTTTGATTTCTCTCTTTCTCTCGCTACTATTATTGGTTTGTCTCTTTTGGCCTTATTTATATTTTTTGGCCAAAACTATTATTTTAGCCTTTCTAAAAATACCTGGATAGTTATTCTATTTATTTATGCTTTTTTTGCCTCTATAACTCCTGTGAATGTCCTTCTTCAACCCCGGGATTATCTTTCCAGTTTTCTCCTCTGGTTTGGGCTTTTAACTATGAGTATAGGAGTTATAATTTCGCCCCAGCAGATTACTTACCCGGCTCTTAAATCTTTTGCCTCTCCTAAGGGAGGATGGTTATTTCCTATGATGTTTATAACTATGGCTTGTGGAGCAATCTCTGGGTTTCACTCTCTGGTAGCCAGTGGCACTACTTCTAAACAGCTTCTCCAGGAGAGCGATGCTAAAAAAATAGGTTATTTAGGGATGCTTTCTGAAGGGATTTTAGCGATATTGGTTGTCCTCTGTGTAATTGCCGGAACCTCAGCTCTTAAGATAAACCCCCAGAAACTTTCCTCAGGCTCAGCTATAAAAATATTCTCTCAAGGTTATAATTTTCTTACTAACAATTTCTTAAAGGGTCAGGGAGGGTTTTTGGCTATAGTAATACTAAATGCTTTTATCCTCACCACTTTAGACACAGCCACCAGGATTACTCGCTATGTGACACAAGAGTTGTTTAGAATTAAGGATAAGATAGGAAGTACTTTCATTGTACTTTTTATTGCTTTTCTCCTGATTCTTTCGGGGAGCTGGGAAAAACTGTGGCAACTCTTTGGAGCCTCCAACCAGCTTTTAGCAAGTTTTACTCTTTTTGTGATATCAGCGTGGTTATTGACTAAAAAAAAGAAATATTTATTTGTTTTTATCCCCGGGATATTTATGCTCCTGATATCTCTTTCAGCTTTAATCTTAAAAGCTGGAGGATTTCTCAAAGAAGGTAATAAAAATTACTTTCTCTTTATTATCACCTTAATTTTAGTAATTTTAGGGATTTTTATGTTTATAGAAGTGATTAAAAAAAGAAAATATTATTTTGAAAAGAGTAAGAATGAGCAGGAATAAACTTATTGTCCAGAAATATGGAGGAAGTTCAATAGGTAATATAGGAAGGATAAAAAAGGTAGCCCAGAGAGTCTATTCTTACTGGAAAAGAGGGGCTAAGTTAGTAGTGGTGGTTTCAGCTATGGGAGATACTACTGATAAATTAATACACTTGGCTGAAAAAATTAACCCCTGTCCTTCAGAAAGAGAATTAGATATGCTTCTTTCTACTGGTGAGCAAATATCTTCGGCTCTTTTAGCTATGGCTCTCCACAAGAAGGGGATACCTGCTGTTTCTTTCACCGGACCTCAGGTAGGCATAATTACTGATAAATTTCATACTCAGGCTAAGATTTTAAAAATAGAAGCCGAAAGAATTAAATCTGCTCTAAAAGAAGGCAAAGTGGTAGTAGTAGCAGGTTTTCAAGGACAAACCACTGAAAGAGAAATAGCTACTTTAGGAAGAGGTGGCTCAGATTTATCAGCAGTAGCCTTGGCAGGAGCACTGAAAGCAAACTTATGCGAAATCTATACTGATGTAGAGGGTATTTATACTGCTGACCCCCGAATTGTTAAAAAGGCTAAAAAACTTTCTTGTATTAGCTTTGATGAAATGTTAGAATTAGCTTCGCGGGGAGCCCAGGTTATGCAAACCCGGGCAGTAGAAGTTGCCAAAAAATACAATATAAAATTAGTAGTGCGTTCAAGTTTTTCTAATAAGGAGGGGACAATTATTATGAGGGAGAGGCCTTTAATTGAAGAACCGGTAGTAAGAGGAATAACTCTTACTGAAAAAGAAGCAAAAATTACTATTTGTAAGGTTCCTGATAAACCGGGTATGGCTGCTAAAATATTTGAAGAATTATCCTCAAAAAACATAAATATAGATATGATTGTTCAAAATGTAAGCCATCAAAGAATTACTGATATTTCTTTTACTATAGAAAAATCTCAAGCCCCTAAAGCCTTAGAAGCAACCAAAAAAGTTGTCAAAAATATTGGAGCAGGTTCTGTTCTTTACGATGAAGATGTAGCTAAAGTTTCAATAGTAGGTATAGGTATGAAAGCTCATTCGGGAGTAGCCTATAAAATGTTTAAAGCTTTAGCCCGAGCAAAAATAAACATTGAAATGATTTCTACTTCCGAAATAAGTATCTCCTGTGTAGTAAGAAAAAAACAGGGTAAACTTGCAGTAAAAGCTCTCCATAAGGCATTTAATTTATAAAGAGATGAAGAGAAAAATTTATCTCTACGATACCACCTTAAGAGACGGGGCCCAAGCTGAAGGAATATCCTACTCTTTAAAAGATAAAATTCGTATAGCCAAAAAATTGGATGAATTTGGCATCCAGTTTATAGAAGGAGGCTGGCCTTACTCTTCACCTAAAGAAAAAGAATTTTTTGACTACTTTAAAAGGCACAAGTTAAAAAAAGCAAAACTGGTAAGTTTTGGTTCTACAATCTATCCTAAGACTTCTGCTCAGAAAGATAAAAACCTCTTAAGCCTCTTACGGGCAGAAACAGAATATGTAACTATTTTTGGAAAAACCTGGGATTTCCATATAAAAGAAGTTCTAAAGACTTCTTTAGATGAAAATTTAAGAATGATTTATGACTCAATAAGCTTTCTTAAGAAGAAAAAAAGAATTGTATTTTATGATGCTGAACATTTTTTTGATGGTTATAAATCTAATCCTGAATATAGCCTGAAAACTTTAAAAGTAGCTGAAGAAGCAGGGGCTGATACTTTAATCTTCTGTGATACTAATGGCGGAACCTTAACTTCAGAATTAAGGGAAATTATAAAAGAAGTTAAAGATAAAGTCTCTGTTTCTCTGGGCATCCATACTCATAATGATTGCGGCTTAGCGGTGGCTAATTCTATAATTGCAATAGAAGAAGGTTGTAGCCAGGTTCAGGGAACATTCAACGGCTACGGAGAAAGGTGTGGAAATGCCGATTTAACAATAATAATCCCTATTCTTAAATTAAAACTCAACATAGACGTAATCTCAGAAGAGAATTTAAAAAAACTCACCGAAATTTCCCATTTTATAAGTGAAGTAAGTAATACTAAACATATGGATAACCACCCCTTTGTAGGAAGAAGTGCTTTTGCTCATAAAGGAGGGGTTCACATAAATGCAGTAGTAAAAAACCCTAGAGCCTACGAACATATAGAGCCAAAATTAGTAGGTAACCAGAGAAGACTCTTGGTTTCTGAACTTTCAGGGAAAACTTCTATAGTAGTAGCTGCCAAAGAACTCTCTTACGAATTAGAAAAAAAATCTCCTAAGGCTAAAAAAATATATAGACTTCTTCAGAAATTAGAAAAAGAAGGCTTTCAATTCGAGGTAGCTGATGCATCCTTCAAGCTGATATTAGAAAGGGAATTCAAAAAATATAAAAAGTTTTTCCAGCTTTTGGGCTTCAGGGTGATTATAGAAAAAAGAGAGGATGGCAACCTTATTTCTGAAGCCACTATTAAATTAAAAGTACAAGGGAAACTTCGCTATACTGTTTCTGAAGGAAATGGCCCGGTTAATGCTTTAGATAATGCTTTAAGAGAAGCCCTTTTAGAGTTCTATCCTGTGCTTAGTTCTATGCATCTCTCTGATTTCAAAGTAAGAGTATTAGACGAAGAAAAAGGCACTGCAGCTAAAGTAAGAGTCTTGATTGAATCTCAAGATGAAGAAGAATCCTGGACTACTATAGGGGTATCAGAAAATATAATTGAAGCTTCCTGGACAGCTTTAGTGGATTCTGTAGAATATAAACTTCTTAAAGAAATAAAGAAAAATAAATGAGTGAAAATAGAAGAAGATTTATAAGATTTGAAACCGAAGATATTTTAGAAGTAAGGCCTCTTTCCGAGATAGCCAGGAGGATAAAAGCTGTTTCTAAAGATTTTAGTTTAATCGGAATTTGTTTCTTTTCTGAATATCAATGGGAAAAAGGCCAGGTTCTTCTTATTGAGTATTTCTTGCCTGAAGAATTAGAGCCTGTAAAAATAAAAGCAAATGTAGTCTGGGCTGAATTTGTGGATGAGAAAAAAGGTTTTCTGGTAGGTGTGGAAATTCTGGATATTGAGGAAAAAAATGCTGAAAAGTTTCTCCATCACTACTTTAAAAGGGTAAAAGAAAGATTTTTTGGATAACTCTTCCTGCCCTTAATATTTACTTGAGAAAACTCCTGATTCGTGATAAAATCCCTTCCGATAAGAGATAATTAATTTAACAAAATTTCTGCGCCCGTAGCTCAATTGGATAGAGTGTCTGGCTACGAACCAGAAGGTTGGGTGTTCAACTCACCCCGGGCGCAATTTTAAAATAAAAATAACAAAATTTTTAAGGAGAAAATATAAAAGAGAAAGGCAGGAGCACAATGAAAATATTAAAATTTTTCCTTATTATATTGGGGGTTCTTCTTATAGTTTATTTCTCTTTATGGGTATTCATAAATTTAAAAGGAAAACAATTGTTTACTAAGAAAATTAAAGAATTAACTAAAAAAGAAGTAAAAATTGAAGAATTAAAATTTAAGCCGCTTTTAGGGGTAGAGTTAAGAAATTTTTCTACTGAGGGTTTAGACTTAAAACTTCTTACAGCTTCAATAAACCCTTTTTATTTATTGTTAAGAAAATTAGCCTTCAATTTAGTAAAAATAGAAGATGCTGATATTTACCTCGTTAAAAAAGATAATATTATAAATATCCCTCTGGGTTTTGCCCCTTCCAGAATAGATTTTGAGAAAAAGGAAGTTTCAAAAAAGCCATTACCACTCGAGCCTCCTCCCAAAAAAAATATTGGGATGAATTTTCTCATAAAAAACTTAAGCTTTAATAAATTAAGAATAAACTTTACTGATGAAGACTTTGCCAGCTCTTTAACTTTAAATGGAGAGATTAAAAAATTAAACTCTTCTTTATCTTCGGATATATTTTTTGATATTACTGCTGACTTAAAAGTAAAAGAATTTTTCATCCCCCAGGATTTAACATTTAAAGGTTTTATCAACTTTAAGAAAAAATCAATGTCGGCCCAATTAAAAATTAAAGAAATCCCTTATACTGCCTTTGCTAAATATTATCCACCTTTCTGGAGGCCGGAAAATTTAGGGATTGAAAAAGCAAATTTAGCTTTTGAAGTTTACCTTAAATCGATAAATAACCTTTTAAATATAGATATCCTTGCTCAGCTTTTAGACTGGAAATTCCAGGAAACTTCTGAAGAAAATATATCTTCTCTGCTGAAAATTGCTATAGAGTCTCTTAAAAACGCTCAAGGGATACCATCTTTTCGTTATGTAATGCAGACTAAATTTGATAATTTCAAAATAAACTTTTCTGACTTAAAATCTCAATTTCAAAAACAGACAAAAGGTGTTCCTTTGACTTATATCGGAGAAAAGTCAGTAGAAAAAGTAACTGAGGTTGGCAAAGAAACTGTTACTAAAGCTGTAGAGATAACCACCAAAGCAGTAGGAGAAGTTCTGAAGACACCCCAGCAGGCAAAAGATATAATAAAAGAGACCGGAAAAACCCTGAAATCAATATTTACCTTTGAAGAAGAGAAAGAAGAAGAGAAAAGAAAATAGCCTCTTTTTAAATTTTAAAAGCCTGGTGGGTGTAGCTCAGCTGGCTAGAGCACCTGACTGTGGCTCAGGTTGTCGGGGGTTCAAGTCCCCTCACCCACCCCAGAATTCTAACTTATTTCAAAGAGAAATACAAATAACTTTATCCCGCCTACCCGGTGGTGGTGCTTCCCGACGAAACGTCGGGATAAACTTCCTTCCGCAAGTCTTCGGCTGTCTTTTGTTGCCTGCATCCAGGTCTGCTCTTCCTAATAAACTTCCTCAGGCACCTGCTCATCTAAATTGCTAAACTGCTAAACTGATAAACTGATAAACTGATAAATTGCTAAATTGTTAGTTGATAGAATATCTAAGTAGATGCAGAATCGTGTTTCACCTGAGGATTTTTATGTTTATTAATTTCTCTATCTGCCTAATTGTACCATTTTTTATGAATCTTATAAGTAAAATTATTCTTGTGTACATACCATATGATTTTGTAAGAATCAACTATTTTAATCCCTGCATAATTCTCTTTATTTAATGAGCAGTATTTTTTCACAGTTTTATCTCCCCAGCTTTAATAATGGAAAGAATGACTTCAGAAAAGAGAAAAATTTATTTTCTCCAACATTCTAACATTCTCAAGAATATTGGAATATTAGGGATATATTCTTTGCCCGATAATTTCTGAATTTGAAGAAAACATTTCTTAATATCTTAGAGCTAATTGTAATAATAACTGGGGTTATCTTTATTTTTAAAGTTCAGTTTTCTAATTCAACAATATTTGGAGCTGATGGTTATCTCCATATAAGAATGGCTGAGTTTATAAAAAAATACGGCCTTTATTATAAATTTCACTGGACAAGATATTCGGTATTCTTTAACAATTTTTCAGATAAGGACCTACCTTTTCATATCTTACTTATTCCTTTTACCTGCTTTAAAAATATATTTTGGGGTGCAAAGTTAGCTTCGGCTATATTATATTCTATTCCTTTCTCTTAATGGTGGTCTATTTTTTCCTAAAAAGATACTCCCAAAAAGAATTCACCTTTTTGTTTTTAATTATGTTTTTCTTTTCTTACAAATTTATTATAGCTTTGTGCCGGCCTCGTCCCTTTCCTTTGGTTATTATTACTATAATTTCAATCCATCTCTTAATTCAAAAGAGATATATATTAGCTTCAATCCTAACCTATGTTTACTCTCTTACTCATGTTTCTTTTCCCTATGGTAGGTTACGCCTTCCTTACTGAATTGGTAAGATTCTTTCACAATAAAGAAATATCTTTAAGAAATCTAGGAGGAGTCTCTCTGGGAATACTCTCTGGGTTTTTCTTTCACCCTTATTTTCCTAATAATCTCTTAATATTCTACCTTAACGGTATCCTTGTTCCTTTCTATGCAGCAAAAACAGGAGTATTGGAATTAGGAGAGGAATTTTTTCCTTTACATTCCCGAGAATTCCTATTAAGTTATCCTTTTTTTACTTTGGGAATGTTTTTTATTTTAGGGACACTTCTATTTAGAAATACTAAAACAAGCCTTACTACTAAAAGCCTATTTGTAATAACTATTATCTATTACTTAGGGTCTTTTCTTTCTCGGCGTTATCTAATTCATGGCTGGCCTGTATTTATTTTACTTTTTTTCTTCTTACAATAAGGATTTATTTAAAGAAGGAAGTAAAAAAAACTGAGAAGATATTTGTAGGTTTTCTCCTGATTATCCTGGTGCTATTTTCTTTTACTCAATTTCCTGAACTTAAGAAAAGAATAAAATATTCAGAGTTAAAGAATAAACATTATGAGAATATGGTTTATTTTATGAGAAGATATTTTCCTAAAGGGGCCTTGGTTTTCCATTCTAATTGGTCGGATTCGCAATATTTTATTGGCCTTAATCCGAACAATGACTATTTTGTTACTTTAGACCCTGTCTATATGTATTATTATGACAAAGATAAATATAAACTCTACAGAGAACTTTCCTTTGGGAAGACGTCTGACCCTTATTTTATTCTAAAGAATGTCTTTGGAGCCTATTATGGATATGCGGGAAAAGATTATTTTATGGGATTGGTAAATCAAATTAAGAAAGATGAGCGGTTTGAGATAATTAAAGAAGATATTTGGGGTATATTATTTAAACTAAAAAATTCTTGACAGATTTAAAAACTTTACCCTGTTAGGGATAAGATACCCCAGACGTCTGACAGTTGCCTTCAGCAACCGGACTCTAACGGGTTTGCTACATAACTGTAACATTTTGAATAGTTAGGAACTCAAAACTCTTGTGCAAATTTTGGGTTAAAATTTACAGAAAAATTTAATTTTTATGATATAATAGATTAGAATGAAGAATTATTTTCCTTTAGCTTTAGTTATATCTTTGGGAATACACATAGTAATTATTGGAGGATTATCTCATTTTCCTCTTTCTTCTTTTAAAAAACCCTCTTTAAAATCTCCTGAAACAAAATTTATAGAAGTTAAAAAGAAAAAAATTACCTCTCCTAAAAAAATATTTTCAAAAATCCCCCCTCCTTACTTAGATGTTAAAAAAGAGTTTTTTTTATCTCCAGAGAAAAAAAATAACTCTTTTAAAAAAATCCAATTAAAAAATGACGTCTTACTTAACCTCAAAGAATTAATCTTAACCAAAACTAAACAAGAATTAGATTCTTATCCTCCCTATATGAATTATTACGAAAAAATAAGAGAGAAGATAAAAAAAGTTGCCTATGAAAACTTTAACGTTAATTTCTCAGGAAAAGTATTCTTAAATTTCACTATTGATAGCTCTGGAAATCTTATAACTATCTATTTAGACGAAAAGAATTCTTCAGCTCCACAGATTTTGAAAAAAATAGCTGAAGATTCTATAGAAAAATCTTCGCCTTTCCCTAAATTTCCTAAAGAATTAGCAAAATTTAATACTCTCACTTTTAACCTTTCTATACAATTTAAAACCAATTGACATAATAAGATTTAAGTGTTATAGTTAGTCTCTATGAAGAGAAAGGCAACAGTTAAGGGAAGTTTTTATCCTGGAGAGAGTTCCTTAATTGAAGGTTTTATTAAGGAAAACATACCTCAAGGATTCCAGCCTCAAGAAGCTAAGGGGATAATGCTGCCTCATGCTGGCTATATTTATTCAGGAGGAGTAGCTGTAGAAACAGTGGCTAAAACTAAACCTAAAGAAATTTTAGTTATAATGGGACCTAACCATACTGGAAAAGGTGCTTCATTCAGTGTTTATCCTGAAGGAGTATGGGAAACTCCTTTGGGAGATATTGAAATAGCTAAAGAATTAGCTCAGAAGATTACTGAAAATAACTTACTTCGATTAGATACTCAAGCTCATTTTTATGAACACTCTATTGAAGTTGAGCTCCCCATTTTAAAATACTTTTTTAAAAATTTTAAAATTGTCCCTATAGTTTGTAGCTTAGCAAATATTTTTGTATATAAAGAAATAGCTAAAATTATCTATCAGGCTTTAAGAAAAGAAAAAGTTCTGGAAAAAAGCTTAATAGTAGCATCTTCAGATATGACTCATTATCAATCTCAAAAAATTGCTTCTCAGAATGATAAATTTGTTATAGAGGCTATCCTTAATTTAGATACTGCTGAATTTTTAAAGAGAGTAAAAGAAAAAGATGTTTCTATGTGCGGGGTAGCTCCTGTAGGGATAATGTTAGAAATCCTACAACTCTGGGGAGCAAAAAATTCTTCGTTAGTAAGATACACTACTAGTGCTGAAAGAAATAGAGATTATTCCTCAGTAGTGGGCTACGCAGGAATTATTTTTAACTAAAATGAACGAAGAAATAAAAAAGAAAGTAGACGAAGACTGGAAAAGGCAAGTAGAAAAAGAGAAACAGCAGTCTCAAGAAAACCGGGAAACTTTCCATCAGCCCAGTTTTACTATATTAGTTTCCTCTTTAAGTATGCAGGCTATGATAGCTATGGGAAAGTTAGAAAGTCCTGTTACGGGAAAAAAAGAAGAGAATTTAGAGCAAGCGCGTTTTTTAATAGATACTTTGGGTATACTTAAGGAAAAAACTCAAGGGAATTTGACCTCTGAAGAGGAACATTTCTTAGAAGACTCCTTATTTCACTTAAGAATGAACTATGTAGAAGTACAAAATCTAAAAAATAAAGGCTTGTAAAAAATGATTGATGAAGAATTATTAAAGATTTTAGTCTGTCCAGCCTGTAGATCCGATGTAGTTTTAGAAGGAGAAGAGATAGTCTGTGTGGGTTGTAAGTTAAGGTATCCTGTAAAAGACGGTATTCCTATAATGCTGGTAGAAGAAGCTAAAAAGCCTGAAGATGAAGACAAGAAAGAATAAAAAAGTATTGGTAATTCATGGTCCTAATCTTAATCTTTTAGGAAAAAGAGAAGTTTCTATCTATGGCAAAACTACTCTGGAAGAGCTTAATACACTTTTAAAGAAAGAAGCTAAAAAATTGAGCCTATCTCTGGAAATTTTCCAATCTAATTCTGAAGGTGAAATTGTAAATAAAATAAATTCTTCTTTAGGCAAAGTAGACTTTATAATAATAAACCCTGCAGCCTACACCCATACCAGTATAGCTATAAGAGATGCTCTCTTAAGTGTGGAGATCCCTATTATAGAAGTTCACCTTTCTAATATCTTCAGCCGAGAAGAATTTAGAAAAAAATCTCTAATTTCCGACATAGCAAAAGGAGTAATCTCTGGCTTAGGTATACACTCATACCTGCTTGCCTTAAAAGCAGTAAAAGCTCTAATCAATTAAGTTCAATAAAAATTGGAAAGACAATTCAAAAAAAGATTTAGGAAGACTATTTTATCAATCAAAAAAGAAAACCTGGATTCACTTTTTGTTTCTTCAGAAGCTAACATTTTTTATCTCACCGGGCTAAGAATAGAAGGTTATCTTTTAGTCTGCTCTCAAAAAATAATTCTTTTTACTGACTTTCGCTATTTTTTAGAAGCTAAAAAGAGGACAAAGAAATTAGGGATTGATTTAGCTATTTATGAGTATGATATTTTTAAATTTATTGCTGATAGAGTAAAAAGCCTTTTTCTTAAAAAAGTAGGTTTTGAAAGCACTCACCTTTCCTACAAAGAATTCTCTGAATTAAAAAAACATCTCAAAAATGTAGAACTAATACCTACTTTCTTACTAATAGAAAAGTTAAGAATGATAAAAGATTCTAAGGAACTCTCTCTTATTAAAAAGGGAGTAAGTATAACCGAAGAAGCCTTTTCTTTTTTAGAAAGCACAATCTATGAAGGTTTAACTGAAAAATTCCTGGCTGTAGAAGTTGAAAAATTTATCAAGCTAAAAGCTGAAGGCATAGCCTTCCCTTCAATTATAGCTGCAGGAAGAAATTCCTCTTATCCTCACTATAAACCTGGCGAGACAAAGATTAAAAGAAAAGAAGTTGTCCTAATTGATTTAGGCTCAAAATATTATGGATACTGCTCTGACTTGACAAGAGTCTTTTTTTTAAGTAAAATGCCTCCTTATCTTAAAAAAATTATAAATATCGTAAGAAAAGCAAAGGAGTTAAGCTTGAAAAAGATTAAAGAAGGGATAAAAATAAAAGAAATAGACAGAACCGCTCGAAACTATATTGAAAAAAAAGGATTAGGAAAATTTTTCCGCCACTCTTTAGGTCATGGAGTGGGTTTAGAAGTTCATGAGCCTCCCGGTATAAACCCCAAAAATGAAGAGGTTTTAAGAGAAGGGATGGTTATAACCATTGAGCCAGCTGTGTATCTTCCTGACAAATTTGGGATAAGAGAAGAAAGTATGGTTTTAGTAAAAAATAATCGGGGAGAAATCTTAGATGAATATAGCTGAAGTAAAACCAGGGATAACTCTAATTTTAAATGGAGAGTTATCTTTAGTCTTAGAAGCTGAACATGCCAAATTAGGAAGAGGTTCTGCTTTTTTAAGAGCTAAACTTAAAAATCTTAACACCGGCAAAGTTATAGAGAGGACCTTAAGGGATTCAGATAACATAGAGCAGGCTTTTATTGAAAGGAAAAAAGTTCAATTTCTTTATCAGGACGGACTCTTTTATCATTTTATGAACTTAGAAACTTACGAGGACTTTTTTCTAAATAAGGAAGCCATTGAAGATGTTATCCCCTGGCTTAAAGAAAATTTAGAATTAGAAGGTTTATTTTATAGAGATAAACTTATAAATTTACAATTACCTGCTTCTTTAGAATTAAAAGTAGTAGAGACTGAACCCGGTTTCAGGGGGGATACTGTAAAGCAAGGAACAAAGCCAGCTAAATTAGAAACAGGCATCACAATCCAGGTCCCTTTATTTATAGAGAAGGGAGAAATAATAAAAGTTAATCCCCAAACTGGAGAATATTTAGCAAGAGCTTAAATAAAATAAATTATATAACTGGGAGGAAATTATGGATATTGAGAAATTAAAAGAACTTATAGAATTTATGAAGGAAGAAGACCTCTTGGAATTAGAACTAGAGGAAGAAGGTAAAAAAATAAAGCTTTCTAGAAACCCTAAACATATTAATGTCACTCCTTCTGTTCTTACTCCTTCTACTTCCCAAACGCCTTCTGAAACAAAACCCCAAGAGGAAAAGGAAGAAGGTCTTATAGAAATCAAAGCTCCCATGGTAGGTACATTTTATAGAGCTCCTGCTCCTGATGCCCAGCCCTATGTAGAAGTAGGCTCTCAGATTGATTCTGGAGATGTAGTTTGTATAATTGAAGCTATGAAATTAATGAATGAGATAAAATCTGAAATTAAAGGAGAGATAGTAGATATTTTAGCTGAAAATGGAGAACCTGTAGAATATGGACAACCTCTATTTTTAGTTAAACCCTCATCTTAAAAATGTTTAACAAAATCCTTATTGCTAATAGAGGAGAGATAGCCTTAAGAATAATCAGAGCCTGTAAAGAACTGGGGATAAGAACAGTAGCAGTATATTCAGAAGCAGATAAAGATTCTCTCCATGTTCAACTTGCTGATGAAGCTCTTTGTATAGGAGGTCCTAAACCTCAAGATAGTTACCTTAATATCTCCGCAATAATCTCAGCAGCTGAAATTACTGATAGCGATGCTATTCATCCGGGATATGGATTTTTAGCTGAAAACCCTCACTTTGCTGAAGTATGCGAATCCTGCGGGGTAAAATTTATAGGCCCTAAACCTGAACATATAAGATTGATGGGAGATAAAATCCAGGCTCGGAAGATTATGAAAAAGCAGGGTTTACCGGTAATACCGGGAAGTTCTGACCCTGTAAACAGCAAAGAAGAAGCTTTAAACTTTGCCCAGAAACTTGGTTACCCTTTGATTATAAAAGCAGCTGCTGGTGGAGGAGGGAGAGGGATGAGAATATGCCACAGTGATGTAAGGTTAGTAAGTTCTTTTATAACCGCTCAGAGTGAAGCAGAAGTAGCTTTTGGTAATTCTCAAGTCTATATAGAAAAATATTTAGAAGCACCTCGTCACATAGAGATTCAAATTGTAGCTGATAATTATGGAAATATAGTTCATTTAGGAGAAAGAGACTGCTCAATTCAAAGGCGCTACCAGAAACTTATAGAAGAAACCCCTTCGCCGGGAATCAACGAGAAATTACGCAAGAAAATAGGAGAATACGCTGTTAAAGGAACCAAAGCTATTAATTATTCTAGCGTAGGAACAATGGAATTTCTCTTTGAACCTAAAAGCAGGCAAATATATTTTATGGAGATGAATACCCGCGTTCAGGTAGAGCATCCCATAACTGAAGAAATAACCGGTATAGACTTAGTTAAACTCCAGATTCTTACTGCTATGGGAGAAAAACTGCCCGTTAAACAAGAGGCTATTCACTTTAAAGGCTGTGCTTTAGAATGCCGAATAAATGCTGAAGACTCTGAAAATAACTTTGTTCCTTCTCCGGGGAAGATTGAATTTCTTAACCTACCAGGAGGCCCCGGGGTAAGAGTAGATACTCATTTATATCCTGGGTATAGCGTGCCTCCTTATTATGATTCTCTCTTGGCTAAACTAATCATCAAAAGAGAAACCAGAAAAGAATGTTTAAAAACACTAAAAAGAGCATTGGATGAATTTATGATTGAACCTCTCAAAACTACTATCCCTTTCTATAAAAGGATAATAGAGGACAGAGATTTTATTGAAGGCAGGTACCATACTCATTTTTTGGACAAATTTATTCAAGAAAAGACTGAAGAATGAATCATATTGTCTCAGAATATAGAATCTGTTTAAAATAAAGGTCTATTTATAAAAAGGAGGGTATCATAATTTTAACTAGGAGGTAGAAGATGGGTTTTTTCTCTTCTCTAATATACATAGTTGTTTCCTTTTTTACCGGGGGCTTCCTCATCCTTATTTCCCTTAGTTCTTTCTATATTCCTCAAATTGAGAATGCTTTAACCACAATTTACACTTCCCCTAATCTCCGCTTAATTTCAGGATTAACTGGTTTGTTAATAATCCTCATCTGCATAAAAACTATCCAATCTTCTTTAGCCAAGCTTCAAAGAGAAAAAACTATAGCATTTGAAGGAAATTATGGACCAGTAAGTATCAGTCTTTCAGCAGTAGAAGAAATAATTAAAAAATTACTTCTTGAATTTAAAGAATTAAAAGAAGTAAAACCTCAAGTTATTGCTTCAAAAAGAGGATTAGAAGTTATTATAAGGATAGCCCTTTCTTCCTATGCCAACATTCCTGAATTTACTTCTAAGATTCAAAGCTTGGTAAAAGAAAAAGTGCAAAATATGTTAGGCATAGAGGAAGATATTCAAATAAAAATAGAGATAAGAAAGATTCTTTATCCCGATACAAAACTTAAAAAGAAAGGAAAGAAAGAAGAATCTCCTGAAGAAACTCCTTCTATTCCCTACAGAGAATATGAGGCTTAAAGCTATAAAAAAGGAGGTTAAAAAATGCCTAAAGTAGGAGTGCTTACTGGAGGAGGAGACTGTCCGGGATTAAATGCAGTAATAAGAGCAGTAACTCGGACTGCTATTAATAACAACTGGGAAGTAATTGGAATAAAGAATGGCTGGCGAGGGTTAATCGATAAAGATTATCAAACTTTCAACTTAGAATCTGTATCGGGTATTCTTCCTAAAGGAGGCACCATCTTAGGAACATCCCGTACTAATCCCTATAAAAAAGAAGAAGATGTAGAAAAAGTAAAAATAACCTATAAAGAACTGAATTTAGAGGCTTTGATAGCTATTGGAGGAGAAGATACCTTAGGGGTAGCTAATAGACTATTTCAAGAAGGTTTAAATATAGTAGGTGTCCCTAAAACTATAGATAATGATTTAAACGCTACTGACTATACCTTTGGATTTGATACTGCGGTAAATATTGCTACTGAATGTATAGACAGACTCCATACTACAGCCGAAAGCCATCATCGGATAATTGTGGTAGAAGTTATGGGAAGACACGCCGGCTGGATAGCTGTTTACTCAGGCCTCGCCGGAGGAGCTGATGTTATCCTTATCCCGGAAATCCCTATAAATATAGAAGAAGTATGCCAGCTAATTGAGAAAAGACATAGTCGAGGAAAAACTTTCAGTATAATCGTAGTAGCTGAGGGTGCAAAATTTAAAAATGCTAAAGAGGTGTTAAAAGACCAGGAAGTAGATGAGTTTGGACATGTAAAATTAGGAGGGGTAAGTAATATTCTGGGAAAACTCATAGAAGAAAGAACAGGCTATGAAACCAGAGTAGTAGTATTAGGCCACATCCAGAGAGGAGGCACTCCTACAGCTTTTGACAGGATTTTAGCTACTCGTTATGGGGTAAAAGCAATGAAGATGGTCTTAGAAAAAAAATACGGAAAGATGGTAGCTTTAAGGGGAAACCAGATAATAGATGTGCCCCTTCAAGAAGCAGTAGCTGAACTTAAAACTGTGGATTTAAAAATTTACGAAATTGCCAAAACTTTCTTTGGTTAATAAATGAAAGAAAAAATTAAAAGTTTAATATTTTCTAATGTAGAAACTACCAAAGGCTTAGAAAAGAAAATAGAATTAATTCAGTCTATTACTTCCCGAATTATAAAGTCTCTTAGAGAAGGGGGTAAAATCTTAATCTGTGGAAATGGAGGCAGCGCTTCTCAGGCTGAACATTTCTCAGCAGAACTGATAGGTAGATTCAAAAAGGAAAGGACTCCTTTATCAGCTTTAGCCTTAACTACTAATACAGCTGTAATTACTGCTTTAGGAAATGATTTCGGATTTGAACATATCTTTTCTAAACAAGTCTTAGCATTGGGGAATAGAAAAGATACGGTTATCTTTCTTTCAACATCAGGGAACTCTCTTAATTTAATAAAGGCTGCTGAAGTTTCTGAAGAACTGGGGATATATACAATAGGGATTTTGGGTAAAGGAGGAGGAAAACTTAAAGAAAAGGTTAAACTTTCTTTGGTAGTAGATTCTCAGGAAGTGCCCAGAATTCAAGAAATTCATAGTTTAATTATTCATATTATTTGTGAACTAGTAGAAGAGGAATTTTTTAAATAAGTCCTCTTTTTTAAGTCTCCTTATAAAATTCTATGGTTTCCAAAGTAATTAAAGTTAGCAAATTAGCCCATTTAGTGAAGACTTTAAAAAAGAAGAAGAAAAAGATAGTCTTTACTAACGGTTGTTTTGACCTTATTCATCCCGGACATATAAAACTTTTATCTTCAGCTAAAAAGCAGGGAGAAGTATTAATATTGGGACTTAATTCCGACTCTTCAATAAGAAAGATAAAAGGAGAAAAAAGACCTATCCTTAAAGAAAAAGAACGAATAGAAATTCTTTCAGCAATTACTTACATAGATTATATTGTAGTATTTAAAGAAGAAACTCCTTTTAAGCTAGTAAAAATAATAAAACCTGATGTTTTAGTCAAGGGAGGAGACTGGGAAGAAAAAGACATCGTAGGAGCAGACTTAGTAAAAAAACAAGGAGGAAAAATAGTAAGGATAAGATTAAAAAAGGGCTATTCTACTACAACTCTTATTGAAAAAATTAAGAAAATTTATGAAAAATAAAATATTAAGAATTGCCGATGCAAATTTTAATCGGGCAAAAGAAGCCTTAAGAGTAATAGAAGATATTTTCCGATTTTTTACAGGAGATAAATTGCTTACTCAAAAAACCAGACTAATAAGACACGAATTATCCAGTATTTTTAGTAAGAAAATGCTAAAAGAGATGGTTTCTCAGAGAAATTCTCTTCACGATATAGGGAGAAATGTGGACTATTTAGAGCTTAAGAAGAAGGATATCCAGGATATACTCTTTGCCAACTTTCAAAGAGCTAAAGAGTCTATAAGGGTATTGGAGGAAATCTTTAAAATAATTAATAAAAATAAGGTTGGTAAATTTAAAAAAATGAGGTATAATCTTTACTTTCTGGAAAGAAGTGCCAGAGAAAAATTTAATTTACATAATAATAGATAAAGATTTACTTTTAGAAAAGGGTAAAGATTTATTTACAACTGCTAAACAAATTCTCCAGGCAAAACCAGAATTTATTCAGCTGAGAGCTAAAAAATCTTCATCTAAAGATTTTTTATATATAGCCTTAAAATTATCTAAGATGGCTAAGAAATACAAAGTTAAGTTTTTGATAAACGATCGAGCAGATATTGCCCGGGCAGTAGAAGCAGACGGCCTCCACTTAGGAGAAGAAGATTTACCTGTAAAGTATGCTAAAAAAATATTGGGTAGAAAAGCTATAATTGGGAAAACTGTCCATTTTTTTAAAGAAGCTCTAAATTCTCTAAAAGAACCTTTAGACTATGTAAGTATTGGGCCGGTATTTAAAACTTCTTTAAAACCCCATCTTAAACCTTTAGGGATAAAAGAAGCTTTAAAAATATATTCTCTCTTTAAAAATAAAAAGATAACCCCTTTTTTAATCGGGGGCTTAAACTTAGAAAGAATAAGTCTCCTTCTAAAAAAAGACTTACATAACTTTGTATTATGTAGGGAAATTATTCTTAATGAAAATCCCGAAAAGAAATTACAGGAATTAAAAGAGGCAATTTTAAACTAATATGAAAAATTCTATAATTAAAAAAATAGCTAAAGAAGAAAACATTTCTTATTCTTCTCTGATAAAGAAAATCCAGGAAGGCAAAGTAGTAATAGTTAAGAATAAGAAAAGAAAAGTAAAACCTTTAGCTATCGGTGAAGGTTTACGGGTAAAAATAAATACTAATATAGGGGCTTCTCCTTTAAATCCTGAAATTGGAGATGAAATTAAAAAATTAAAAGTTGCCGAAGAAGCAGGAACAGACTCTGTAATGGATTTAAGTATAGGAGAGAATATAAAAAAGATAAGAAAGCTTGTTCTTAAAAACTCTTCAGTAATAGTGGGCACTGTCCCTATTTATGAAGCAGCGGTAAGAGCAGAAAAAAAATACGGCTCTTTTGAAAAAATGAAATATACAGATATCTTAGAAGTAATAGAAGAACAAGCTGAACAAGGAGTAGACTTCTTTACAATCCATGCCGGAGTTACTAAAGATATCATAAAAAACAAAGAATTAAAAAATAGAAAAGGGGGTATAGTTAGCAGAGGAGGAGCAATAATTTCCCGCTGGATTATAGTTAATGACAAAGAAAACCCCCTCTTTGAATATTTTGAAGAAATTTTAGAAATAGCTAAAAAATATGAAGTAGTATTAAGCTTAGGAGATGGTTTAAGACCAGGAGCAATAGCCGACTCTTTAGACTTTTTTCAGGTAGCTGAACTCTTAAATTTAGGAAAGCTGGTTCAAAGGGCAAGAAAAAAAGGAGTAGGAGTAATTGTGGAAGGACCTGGCCATGTGCCTATCAATCAGATAGAAGCTAATATCCGTTTAGAAAAAGAAATATGTAAACAGGCTCCTTTTTATGTTTTAGGTCCTTTAGTTACTGATATAGCTTTAGGGTTTGACCACATTTCTTCAGCAATAGGGGCAAGTTTAGCCTCTCTCTATGGAGCTGATTTTCTCTGTGTAGTTACTCCCAAAGAACACTTAGGCCATCCCGGTGTAGAAGATATAAAGCAAGGAGTTATCTCAGCCCGCATAGCTGCCCACTCTGTAGATTTAATAAGAAACTCTAAAACAAGAAGGGCTGACGATATTATTTCTTTTTTCAGAAAGAGAAGAGAATGGGATAAACAAATAGATTCTACTATTTATCCCGAAGAAGCAAAGAAAATTATGAAAAGACTTAAACTTTCTAATGTATGTACTATGTGCGGAAAATATTGCTCTTTAAAAATAATGGAGAAGTGCCCTCTTATATAGATTATTTCAACTTCTTAGCCAACTTTGGATAAAGCGGGCGTAGTTCAGTGGTAGAACACAAGCTTCCCAAGCTTGTTATGGCGGTTCGATTCCGCTCGCCCGCTTAACAGGGTTGAATAATAGATAAGTTTAAAATTTTCAAGGTATTTGGATGAACAAAGAAGTCTTAATAAGAACAAAAGAATATCAGACTTTGGAGAAAAGAATTAATTCTTTTCTCCAGGGATACAAACAGAATTTAGCTCTTATTGGACCTTCTTTTTCTGGAAAAACTCATCTGATAGAAGCCTTTTTAGAAAATAATCTTTTGTCTCAGAAATTTATCTTTTTGTATACCAACTTAGAATTTTCAACTTTTTCGAATTTTACCTTTCAGGTTTTTTCTTCCTTACTTTTCTACTACTTAAAACAAAAAGAAAAATTTGTTAATGACTATAATTTAGATACCTTAATTTTAGAAAGCCAGGAATTCATTCCAAGAACTATAGAAAAAATAAAATCTATCTTAAGCCTTACCAAAGAAAAGGCTTCCTGGGAACAAACTGCTCAGGTATTAGATACTTTTACTGATGAAACCCAAGAAAAATTAATCTTCGTTATTGAAGATTTTACTCTTCTTAAAAACTTTTCCAAGAAATTCCTTCTAGATTTGGCAAAATATATAACTCTCCAGAAAAATATTATGTTTATATTTAAAAAGTAAAAGAAAAAAGGAAGCAGAGAACATACTTTCTGAGGAATTGAATCTTATCTTCGGAAGTTTTGAAAAGATTTATCTGGATAATTTCTCTCCTTATTATGCTCTAACTTACCTAAATAATAAATTAGGAAGCCGGCTAGAAATTTCTTTTAAAAAATTTCTGATAGAACTTACTGACGGCTTCCCACTTTACTTAGAAATTATAACTAACGAACTGCTCAAAGTACCTGAAGAAAAAATAGAATTTGAAAGTTTTATTAAGAAAATTTCTTATCTTCTTAACAGTGAAAAATCTTGTCTTTACCAGATATTTAAGGGAGAAATAAATCTTATTAAACAAAATCTAAAAAATATCTTTTTAATAAACCCCCTTCTGATTCTTATAAGCTCAGGATATACTCGAAAAAAAGAAATAGCTTCTTTATTGAAGACAGATAGTAAAAATTTAAATAGCAAATTGTCTAAATTGACAGAATTAAACATTTTAAATAAAAATGGTTCTTTTTACTTTCTTCCTAATAAACTTTTTTCTTTCTGGCTTTCTTCAGTTTTCAAAATAGAAATTGAGTTCCCCCTTGTTCTATATAATGATAAAGAAAAAATTACGGAGAAAAAAATAAAAGAAAAATTTGAAGAGTTTGAGGAAGCTAGAAAAAAAGACAGTTTTCAAAGATTTCTGGAATTAGTGCAATTATTTAAAGACGATACAATAAAAGCAGGAAAGAAATTAATATCTTTACCCCACATAAAAAGATTAAAAATTGTCCCTGCTCGTAATAAAAATATGAAATTTATTATTGGGGAGGCAAAGCATTACTATCTTATATTAGCCTTTAAAGAAGACTCTGCCCAGGATACTGATATATTAGAATTCAGCACTCGCTGTAGTTATTTCCGGAATAAACAACCAAAAAAAATATTTATAACTTTAGGAGGGGCAGACTATACAGCCAAACTCTTAGCTAAAGAAAAACGGCTACATTTCTGGGAGAAAGAAGAAGTAAACTTTCTTTTAAAACTTTATAATAAACCCCTGATAATATGAGAATCTTAGTATTATCAGATACCCACATTCCTTTAACAACAAAAAATCTCCCTAAAATAATTATAGAAGAACTTAAAAAGTCATCTCTCTGTTTACATGCTGGCGATTTTGTGGATATAAGAGTAGCCGAAGAAATATCTAAATACACCAAACTAATAGGTGTGAGGGGAAATATGGACACTCTGCAGATTAAAGAAAAGTTTCCCGTTAAACAGGTTATTAGTATAGAAAGTGTGAAATTGGGAATTATCCACGGTGAAGGCTCTCCTTTCCAGCTACTGGAAAGAGTAGAAAAAGAGTTGGGTCCAGACTTAGATATTTACATATTTGGCCACAGTCATTCTCCCTACAACGAGATTCATAAAGGAAAAATATTTTTTAACCCCGGTTCCCCCACGGACAAAATCTTTGCTAAAGTCAACTCTTATGGTATATTAGAAATAAAGAAAAAAGAAATAAGAAGAGAGATTATTAAAATAAACCCTTAAAAGACAATGGAAATTCTCTGGGCGCCCTGGAGAGTTAAGTATATTAAAAAAATTAAGAATAAGACTTGTTTTCTCTGTGAAGCAATAAAAGAAAAGACTAAGAGAAAAAATTTTGTGCTTATTAAAACTAAAAAAGCCATCTCAATATTAAATATTTATCCTTACAATAATGGACATACTTTAGTTGCTCCCTGCAGGCATATAGGCTCTTTAGAGAAGTTAACTTCTCAAGAAATAGAAGAAATATTCTCTCAAATAAATAAAGTAATTTCGGCCTTAAAAAAAGCTTTTAAGCCCTCAGGTTTTAATTTAGGGTTAAACATAGGAAAACCTGCTGGAGCAGGATTAATTTCTCATCTCCATATTCATATAGTGCCGCGCTGGGAAGGAGATACAAATTTTATGCCTTTATTAAATTCTACAAAGGTTATGCCTCAGGCTTTAGAAGAAACTTATAAAGAAATAAAGAAAAATCTCTGTGAATGAATAGTCTTAAAGTTCTTAAGAAAAAATTCTTAGCAACTTATGCCACCAGCTCTAAATATTCTCGAGGAAGAAAATATAAAGAAAGAGAACACCCCTATAGGGATCCTTACCAGAGAGATAGAGATAGGATTATCCATTCAGCTGCCTTCAGAAAATTAGAGTATAAAACCCAGGTATTTATAACTCATGAAGGAGACTATTATCGCACAAGACTTACCCATACTTTAGAAGTAGCTCAAATTGCCCGAACAATTGGGAAGGCATTAAATCTTAATGAGGAACTAATAGAAGCAATAGCTCTGGCTCATGATTTAGGGCATACTCCTTTTGGCCACGCTGGAGAAGAAATATTAAATGAACTTCTAAAAGAAGAGGGGGGATTTAACCACAATATTCAAGGTTTAAGGTGCGTGGACTTTTTAGAAATAAAATACCCTGAATTTATAGGCCTCAATCTCTCCTGGGAAGTAAGAGAAGGTATTGCTAAACACTCTACATCCTACAATTCTAAGAAAGCTCTGACTGATTTTCCTGACTTAAACATAGATGAACAACCTACCTTAGAAGCTCAAGTAGTAGATATAGCTGATGAAATAGCCTATGATAATCATGATTTAGACGACGGTTTAACTTCCGGCCTTCTTTCAGAAAAAGACCTAAAAAACATAAGACTTTGGGAGATTAAAAGAAAGGAAGCTAAGGAAAAGTATCCCCGGGCTAAGCCTGAAATATTAAAATTTTTAATCATCAGAAGTCTTATTGACCTTCAAGTCACAGATTTAATCAATTACACTAAGTATTTACTCAAAAAACATAACATAAACTCTTGGGATAAAGTAAAAAAAAGTAAAGAGCGCTTAGTCAAATTTAGTCCCCAAATTGAAAAATTAAGAATCCCTTTAAGAAAGTTTCTCTATGAGAACCTCTATCTTAACCGGAGAGTTTTAAGAATGACCGAGAAATCAAAAAGATTTATTAAGGAGCTATTCTTGAACTATTATCATAACCCCTGGCAGATTCCTGAAGACTTCAGAAAAAGAAAGAGAAAGCCTGATTCTTTAAAAAGACTTATTGCCGATTATATTGCAGGCATGACTGACAGATATGCCTTAGAAGAATATAAAAAATTATTTGACCCTTATGAAAAAGTATAAAGAAATATTTAATCTAACTCATGCTATATATCGAGCTGCGAACTCTTCTTCAGATATAAAAAATTTAATTTCTGGCCTACTTAGAATAATCCAGCAAGCTTTTTCTTTAGACTCTTGTTCGATGGTTCTATTTTATCCCAATAAAAACCCCTTTATAAAAGGAAACTTAAAGCGGAAAAATTTTAGCCTTAAAAGAGGAGGCAAAACTATTTTAACCAAAAAAGAAAGAGAAATTTTTAAGACGGGAAGAATCCATTTCTCTAAAAAAACAATAGTAGCACCTTTAATCTTTATAAATGTTTTAGGATTGATTACCCTGAAGAAAACTAAATCTAAGTATTTTGAAGATACCGAAAGAAAACTATTAATTCTATTAATAGAAGAGATCTCGTTGGTAGTGAGAAATTTTCAACTTTATGAAGAACATCGCAAGACGATTATAGGAACAATAAGGGCTTTAACTCAATTTTTAAATAAATACAGTCCTTCTAGCGTTATCCACACTCAACTTACCCAGAAAATTCTTAAGGAACTGGCTAAAATAATTCCCCTCACTCAACAACAACTCACTTCTTTAGAATATGCTGCCCTTCTTCATGATACCGGAAAAATAGATATACCTCAAACTCTTCTTAAGAAAAATACTCCCTTGTCAAGAGAAGAAATAGAAATAATCAAAAAACATCCCAGGAAAGGTGCAGAAATACTAAAGAATCTCCAAGCCTTAAGACCAGTAATTCCCATTATTCTTTATCACCATGAAAAATATGACGGCTCAGGGTACCCTTCGGGATTGAAAAAAAAGCAAATACCCTTAGAAGCAAGAATACTATCAGTAATTGATGCTTTTGATGCTATGTTTTTTGGAAGACCATATAAAAAATCCCTAACCTTGGAAAAATGTATCAAAGAACTGGAAAAAAATAAAGGTAAACAATTTGACCCTCAGGTAGTAGATAGCTTTATAAAAGTTCTAAATACTAAAAGAATAAAAAAATACTTGAAGGGAAGAAGTCAAAAAGTATAATAATAAAAGGGTATAATTCTTATCTTTATTAAATTAAAATGACCGAAGGAAATCAGCTTTCTCTTTTTCAAGAGCCGAAAAAGGAAAGAAAGAGAATTACTTTCTCCATAGATAGGCTGTATATTTTCTCTATTCTCTTTATCCTAAGTTTAGTGGTATCCTTTTCTTTAGGGGTAGAAAGAGGTAAGACTATAAAATTAAAAAATAGTGTTGTAAAAAAAGATGAAAAAGTAGAAATAATTAAAAAAGATATAGAGATAAATAAATCCCCTCAACTTCCCCCAAAAAATAAATCTTTAAAAATAAAGGAAGTTCCAAAAGAAGATATTAAGAAAAAGGAAGTATTCTACTCAATTCAATTAGCTACTTACACCAAAAAAGAAATAGCTGAAGCTGAAGCTGAAAAATTAAAGAGAAAAGGGCTTAATCCTTTATTACTTAAAAAAGGGAAATACTTAATCTTGTGTGTAGGTAAATTCAGAACTAAAGAAGAGGCTAAAAAGCTGGTTGCCAATTTAAAAAAACGTTATACCGACTGTTTTTTAAGAAAACTTTAATCTAAAATAGAGGAGGAAGATAATGAGTCTGCACCCATCTTTAAAAGATTCAGGAAAAATTTCTTCCAAAAAGACTGTTCTCAAGAGAGACGAGAAAATTAAATGGCTTATAGACAAAAAAGAATGGAAAGAGGATTCTCGAGTATTAGGATTACCTAAAATAAAGATTGTTAGGCTGAAAGTTTCTAAGAAAGAGAAGAAAGAAGAAAAGAAAGAGGAACTTCCTCAACAAGAGTCCCCCAAAGAAACAGGAACATCTAAGTAAATAAATAGCCTTTATGCTATTAAGAACTATTCTTTTTTTATTTCTCGTGTTTATAAATAGCCTTATTTTTGGAGAAGATACACTGGGTAGAACAAAGCAATCTACTGTAGTAAGGACTGATTCTACCTTATTCTCAGAAGAAATTGGGCATATTCCTAAAAATACTATTTTAGAAATAATCAAAGAAAAATATGACTGGTTTAAAGTGAAACTTCCTGAGAATTTTTTTGCTTTTGTTTATGCAGATTATATCGAAGAAATAGGTCAAAAAAAGGGAGAATGTAAAGCAGATCATCTAAATATTCGGGCAAAACCTACCCTAAAATCTCCTATTATCGGAAGGCTCAAAAAAGATGATAGGATAGAAATAGTAGAGAAGGTGAGAAATTGGTACAAAATAAATGCTTACCCTTATAGCTGGGGCTGGGTGCATAAAAATTCTATAGAAATAATTTCTGAGAAAAAGATTTCCCAACTAAGCAGAGAGGAAGGGGAAAAATTAGTAAGGAAAACAAAAGAAGTAATAGAGAAAAAAGTAGAAGAGGAAGTAGAGGAAAGGTTAGAAGAAGAAAGTCAATCAAAAGAAATCTTAACTACAGAGCTTTCTCCTGAAGAAGTGCCGGAACAACAAATAAAGGAACAACCTTCTCTTCCAGAACTTCTAAAAGAAGAGGAACCTTTAGCTAAAGGTATCTTAAAAAAAGAAAATAGACTTTTTTCAATAATAAATTACAGGTTGGAAAATGAAAACGGAATAGTTTTTTTAAGAATACCTCATCCCTTATCTAGAAAAGCAATGAAACTATTAAATAAAAAAGTAAAAGTGTGGGGAGTATTTAAGAAAAAGAAGAGTTATCTGGTTGTTAGCAAAATATCCTTAGGAAAAGATATTTCTGAAAAACATCTCTCTGAAGAAAAACCAGAAATAAAACAGGAAAATTCTTCCTCTTCGGGAGAAAAGAGCAGAGAACCTCAAAAAGTTATTCGAGAGAAAAATCTCTAAATTAAAAAATGATAATAATACTAATCATAATTCTTTTTTTTTCTATCATAATCCATGAAGTTTCTCACGGTTATATTGCTTACCGGTTAGGGGACCCTACTGCTAAATACTCAGGGAGGCTAACTCTCAATCCCTTAGTGCACATTGACTTATTTGGAACTATCCTTATCCCTGCATTTCTTATTCTTTCTCATTCACCAATTCTTTTTGGCTGGGCAAAACCTGTCCCCATCAATCCTTACAATTTTCGAAATCCCCGAAAAGATCTAATGTGGGTAGGATTTTCTGGACCTGCCTCTAATTTAATTATAGCCTTTATTTTAAGTCTTATCATAAAAATCCTGCCTTCTTCTCCGATAACAATTATCCTAAATTATGGAGGAGTAATAAATGTAGTTTTAGCAGTAATAAACTTAATCCCTATACCTCCCTTAGATGGCTCCCGAATACTTACTGGACTTTTACCCCCAGAATTAGCTTATAAATATATGCGGATTGAACCTTTTGGATTTATAATAGCTCTCCTATTCATCATTCTTTTTGGAAGTAGTATTATTCAACCAGTAATAGGAATAATCTGCTCCCTTTTAGGTTTAAATTATTTTTAGCTTAAATTATTTATGAAAAACTTAAAAATCTTATCTCTTA
>JAGGWS010000044.1 GCA_021163425.1 Candidatus Omnitrophota bacterium | reverse complement strand
TTTTTCATTTTTTCGCAAAAGTGAAGTTTGCTCCTCACACTTCCTCAAAACTCCCCTGAACCACGTAGAGTCTCAGAGAATGCCCTATGTTCTTCTTTATCCCCTTCCTCATTTTTATTATACTCAAAAACCAACTCCCCTGAATCCACCAAAGGTGGATCCGCCTCTGGCGGATAATGCTCATAAATTAAAATCTCATCGCCTTCTTTCACAACCTGCCTGCCCTGCTTGCCGACGGATAGGCGGCAGGCAGGTAACTACAACCACAGTATTAAATTTTTAACCAGTTTTTTATCAATAGAATACCTTAATATCCCTCAACTACCAAATAATTTCTCCGCCAAAAGACAGACAGGCAAAATCAGACATCTTTTACCTTTAGTTTGTATTTTGTTCAATGAGTAGAGTATTAATTAAAATTTACAAAAACATCTTGAATTTCTTAGATATATATGTTAACCTATATTTGATGAGTTAACATATGTTAACCAAATAGAAAATGGTTAACAAAGTATTATTGGCATATTGAAAGACTAAAAATATTTAAATTATGAGGGAAAGAGAAGTTGAGTATATTACCATCCCACAGTTGGCACAAATTTTAGGGGTAAGCAGAATTGCTGTATATAAAAAGGTAAAAAAAGGCAAGATAAAAGCAATAAAAATAGGCAGAAATTATTTAATCCCTAAAGAATATATTCTTAGAATTTTAGGCAAAACCTTGCAAGAAGAAGAAAGACACCAGATAGATAAAGCAATAAAAAAGACAGTTGAAGAATACGGTGAAGTTCTCAGGCTTTTAGGTAGAGAGTGAAGATAATCACAGTAAAAGAAGTAGAATACATTGCTTTCAGATTAGCAAAAGAATTACTATCATTTAATGAGCCAATACCTGATTTTTCCACCAGATTTCCTAACATTTTAGAAAGTTGTCTGAGTGTGCCTTTTCAAATATTTGGAGGCAAATCTTTATACCCCACACTTGTTTCTAAAGCTGCTATATTATTTTATCTTATGATAAAGAATCATCCTTTCCAGAATGGCAATAAAAGAATTGCGATGACTACTCTTTTTGTTTTTCTCTATAAAAACAAAAAATGGTTAAAAGTAGATACTCAAGAACTTTATAACTTTACTGTATGGATGGCATCAAGCCCTCCCAGTGTAAAAGACCAGACTGTTAAGGCAATAGAGAAATTTCTAAAAGATCATTTAGTAGATTTAACCTAATCTTATTAATTAAAAATTTAATCTTTTTAATTTAAGTGAAAAAACTAATCAACCATTTTCTGCAATATTCATAATCGCAATATCAGATTTAACTCTAATTTTCCTTTGTCTACATATCAAAAATATTTCAACAACCAAATACATCCCTCCACCAAAGGCAGACAGGCAGAATTAAATACCCTTCAATCTCATGTAAGGTTCAGAACGGTAAACTCTGCGTAGTTTATTGCTTCTGAATTTCATTTTCTCCTTTCCTTTCTGAGATGTGGATTTCTGGAGCTTTCCCTCAATAAATTTATTTTTCTGGTGAAAATTTGTGATAAAATAATGTTGTGAACAAAGATAAATTTTTGGTATTTCAGAGGAGTGAATTTGGTGAGATTTGTCTTTAGCGGGTTCTTTTAAAAGGAGCATTCTGGCATAAGAGAGTTGAAGGTTTATATCGAGTTTAAAATACGAGAACTGCTAAAAAACCTTAGAATTAGGAGCTTATAAGTGCATATAAATTTTGGCTTGGATTATCTAAGAGATTTGTGTCTTAACCTGCTTATGCGTAGTTTTAGCTTTAATAGAAAAATAAGCTAGGAGGAAAGATGAGTCAGTTAGTTCATCATCGGGCTCAGTGGAAGACCCATATTGGATTTTTATTAGCGGCTATTGGTTCAGCTATTGGTCTGGGAAACATCTGGAGATTTCCCTATCTCTGCTATAAGAACGGAGGAGGAGCATTTTTAATCCCTTATTTTATTGCTTTATTCATAGTAGGGATCCCCTTGATGATTCTAGAGGTAGGTTTAGGTCATAAGATGAGAGGCTCGGCTCCGGCTTCTTTTGCTACTATAAATAAGCACGGTGAATGGCTGGGTTGGTGGCAGATAATTTTTGTGATGTTTGGAATAGTCCTCTATTACTCAGTAGTAATTTCCTGGTGCCTTAATTTCTTCTTCTTCTCTTTTAATCTTTCCTGGGGGGTTGATCCCAATAATTTCTTTTTTAAAGATTTTCTTGTGGTGAGTTCTTCTCCTCTTAACATTGGAGATGTAAGGACTCAAATTCTTTTTTCTTTGACAATAGTCTGGTTTTTAAACTGGTTTATTGAATTCGTAGGGGTTCAAAAAGGGTTAGAAAGAGCCAATAAATTTTTTATGCCTCTTTTGTTTATCTTAGTAGGGATATTAGTTTTTTGGAGTTTAGGATTTCCTGGCTCTAAACAAGGATTATCGGTTTACCTTAAGCCTGATTTCTCCCGTCTTAAAGATCCCCGGGTCTGGATAGATGCTTTTTCTCAGATATTTTTTACTCTCAGCTTAGGCTTTGGGATTATGATTGCTTATGCTTCCTACTTACCCAAAAAGAGCCAGATAGTAAAAGATTCAATAGTTATAAGTTTTACTAATTGCTTTTTCTCTGTATTTGCAGGATTGGGAGTATTTTCAGTATTGGGTTATATGGCTAAAGCTACTTCTCAACCTTTGGAGAAAGTGGTGAGTCAGTCTCTGGGACTGGCTTTTGTAGCTTTTCCTAAAGCTATCTCTCTTTTGCCAGCCTTTTCTCATCTGTTTGGAGTGTTATTCTTTGGGAGTTTAGTTATTGCCGGGCTTTCTTCCTCCATTTCTATAATTGAAGCCTTTACTTCAGGGATAGTAGATAAGTTCCATTATCCTCGGAGAGTAGTAGTTTCAGTATTGTGTGTTGCTGGATTTTCGGGAAGTATTATTTTTACTACTCAGGCCGGTTTACTCTGGTTAGACATAGCAGACCACTTTCTTACTCAATACGGTTTAGTAATTGGAGCAATCTTAGAGTGTTTATTGGTAGGCTGGTTTTACCGCACTCAGAGGTTGAGAGAGCATATAAATAATATATCTTCTTTAAAAGTCAATAGAGGCTGGGATTTTTCAGTAAGGCTTTTAATCCCGTTGGTATTAATAATTATACTCATTAATTCTTTGATTAAAGAATTTTCTTCTCCTTACGGAGGATATTCTGTATTATCTCTAATTCTTATCGGTCGGGACTGGCTTATCTTTACTTTATTTTTAGCCTTAATAGTAGCTGGCCGAACCTGGAAGATAGAACCCCACACTCGTCTTCAGCATTGAGGCTACCTTTGAGTTAATTATTTTTCCCTGGTAAATACTTTAAGAAATTCCAGAGGTAGAGGAAATACTACAGTTGATGAACGTTCAGAAGACATCTCTACTAAGGTTTGTAAGTATCTCATCTGCAAAGCAATAGGATGGTCTTTTATCATTTCAGCCGCCTGCCTTAACTTGTCAGCTGCTTGAAATTCTCCTTCAGCAGCAATAATTTTTGCTCTTCTTTCTCTTTCAGCCTCAGCCTGTCTAGCCATAGCTCTTTGCATCTCTGTTGGTAAATCCACATGTTTTATTTCTACTACTGATACTTTTACTCCCCAGGGGTCAGTTTGTTTGTCAATTATCTCTTGTAAAGAGAGGTTTATTTTTTCTCTGTTGGAAAGTAATTCGTCGAGTTCTACCTGGCCTACTACACTTCTTAAGGTTGTTTGAGAAATTTGAGAAGTAGCAAAGTCATAATCTTCTACTTCTATCACTGCTTTTATAGGGTCCATTATCCGGTAATAGACTACAGCATTTACTTTTACTGAGACATTGTCTTTGGTGATTATATCCTGAGGAGGAACATCAAGAGTAACAGTCCTCAGAGAGACTTTGGTCATCTTATCAATAGGCCAGAGAACAAAGAATATCCCTGGTCCTTTAGGAGTCTTTAAGACCCTTCCTAACCTGAAGATTACCGCTCGTTCATATTCTTTTACTATCTTTATACAACTGATAATATAAAAAATTGCCAATATTAAAATTATCCTTATCATATTTAGCCCCCTTTCCTTTTGACCTCTAAAACCAAGCCTTCAGCTCCTATTACTTCTACCTCCTTTCCTTTTTCTATTTTTTCTTTACTCTTTGCCTGCCATACTTCTCCGTGGATAAAGACTTTACCTATATTATTATCTATATCAGTGAGGGTTTGGCCTGCTTCTCCGATTAAGGCCTCTTTGCCGGTTTGGGGTTTTCTAAACCTTGCTTGAAGAACCTTTCCTAAAATAAAAATGCCCCAGGCAGCAATTACTAAGCTTAAGGGAGTAATTATTTTAAGAGAGACCTTGAATATTTGGGGTTCTCTAAAAAGGAGGATTGAGCCTAATATAAAAGAGATAAGGCCACTCAAAGTAAAGACTCCGAAGGTAGGGGTAAAGGCTTCAACTATAAAAAATATAAGGCCTAAAATTATTAAAGCTAATCCTGCATAGTTTACAGGAAGTATGGAAAAGGCATATAAGGCTAAGACTAAACAAATTATCCCAGCAATTCCCGGAAAACCAAAACCCGGATGGGTAAACTCAAAGATTAACCCTAAAAAACCTAAGGTAAATAATAAATAAGCAATATTAGGCTCAAGCAGAGCGTTTAAGAGCTTCTGCCGGGGATTAAGTTCTACAAATTTAGTTTTTACATTTTTTAAAGAGAGAATAATTTCTTTATCAGCTAATTTTATTTTTTTGCCTTCTGCTTTTTTCACCAATTCATCTACGTTTTCAGCTATTAAATCGATTATTCTTCCTTTCAGGGCTTCTTCTTCAGTAAGAGATTCGCTTTCTTTTATTGCTTCTTCCAAAAATTTATAAGGTCTCTTTCTTTCTCTGGCAATATTTTTAGCCCAGGCTAAGGTGTCATTCATAATCTTTTCCTGAAGTTCTAAGGAGAGTTTGCCCCATCTGCCTCCTCCTAATACCGGATGGGCTGCTCCAATATGAGTAGAAGGAGCCATAGCCAGAACTGAAGATGCATACCCAATAAAAGTCCCTGCTGAAGCAGCTCTTGCTCCTTTTGGCCAGATATAGGTGATTACCGGAATTTTTGCGTTTAAGATTTCCTTTACAATATTCTGGGTAGATTTGAGAAGTCCTCCGGGGGTGTTCAGCCTGATTAGGAGATAAGAAGAAGTTTCTTCAGCAGATTTTATATTTTCTCTTATATACTCCTCAATAACCGGATTAATTATATAATCTTTTATAGTTAAGATTCTTATTTCCTGGCTGAAGGAAAGAAGGGAAAAATTTAAGAAGAAAAAAAGGAAAAGGATAAGCCTTTTCATCAGTTTTTATTATACTTTCTCCTTTTTTTTAGTCAAGTTTTCCTTAAATGAAAGCATTATATACCCAACTTTCCTTTGGCACCTTAATACTTTTAAGGCCAGAAAAAACTACCTACTAAAGCTTGACACATACTCAGCGGGAAAAGTCCTTTAAAAATATTAAATATTTGTTATAATAATAAGGACTATGCCTAAAATAAAGCTTCCTGTAGAAATTTTTAAGAAGGTAGGCTCGAGTTTACTTTTATTTTCTCTATTTTTAGCTATCTATATAATTTACCGCTTGAAGATAGCCCCTTTCTTAAATTCTAAGGTCTCTGAAGAGATAGGCAAGTATTTTCTTTCTTTTTTAGTGGTAATTATAGGTTTTTTTCTTCAGAGAGTAGTTTCGGGTATTTTAAGTTATTATTCCCAGCTTCTTGATAAAGAAAGACTTATACCCCTAAACAAAGAATTAATCCCCTTAATCCAGAGAGGGGCTAAAATAGTAATCTGGGTGCTGGCTTTACTGATTATCCTTCCTCTTTTTGGGATAAATATAAGTGGGTTGATTACTACTTTAGGAGTGAGTTCTTTAGCCATAGCTTTAGCGGCTCAAGATACAATTGCCAATATTATCTCCGGCTTTATGATTATGGTTGATAGGCCTTTTCGGATAGGAGACAGGATTAAGCTTCCTTCAGGAGAGGAAGTGAAAGTCTTAGAGGTGGGAGTAAGGAGGTCAAAATTTCTCTCTTTAGATAATAAATCAGTAATAGTTCTTCCCAATCTAGAATTAAGTAAGAGCAAGATTATAAATTATACTTATGCTCAGGGATTGGAAAAGAAGAATTATGGTTAAAGAGTTTTATTCAGAATTTTTGAGAGATGAGAGCTGGCTAATTAAAGAAGATAAGTTTGTGCGAGAACTTCAGAATATAAGAGAAGCTCAATTTTCTTTAGGAAATGGTTATTTAGGGGCAAGGGGAATTTTAGAAGAGATTCCTTACGATTCTTGTCCAGGAACCTATTTAGCCGGTCTCTATGATAGATTAGGTTCTCAGGTAGCAGAATTGGTTAATCTTCCCAACCCTGTTAATTTCCGGCTTACTATAGAAGGAGAAAAATTAGATTTAGTAGCTATGGGTTATTTAGAACATAGAAGAATTTTAAATTTAAAATATGGAGTTCTTATTCGTCATACTCTATACAAGGATACAAAGGGAAGAATTTATGACTATCAGTCTCTGCGGTTTATTTCTATGGCTTGTAAAAATATTGGAGTTCTTCAGATAGTGTTTTCTCCTTTAACTTCAGCAGTTACTCTGGATGTAAATACTGGCATAGATACAGCAGTGTTTAATGCTTCGGTTTTAAGTGAAGGAAGAAAAAAACATTTCCGGGTTAGGGAGTTAGGTCAGGCTAATCAGGCTGGTTATTTAGTGATAGAAACTTTGGAGAGAAAACATCCGGTGGTTTTCTGGAGTGGGTTCTATTATGAGAAAGGAAGAAAAAAAATCTATCAAGAGGATAATATCTTCCGTTTGAGAGTTAAGAAAGGAGAAACTGTAATTTTTACAAAGATATTTTGTGTTAAGCGCTTCCCTTACAAAGAAGACCATTCCTCATTCAAAAAAGAGACTTTTAAGATATTTAATAAGGCTTTTAGGTCTAAGTTTTCTACCCTACTTTATTCCCACACAAAAGCCTGGAAAAGACTCTGGAGGAGAGCAGATATAGCTATTGAAGGTGTATCTAATGATTTTCAGATTAATCTCCGGTTTAATATCTACCATTTGCTTAACTGTGCTAACTATGATTATGGTTTCTCCAGCG
Source organism: Candidatus Omnitrophota bacterium (assembly GCA_021163425.1). GTDB lineage: Bacteria > Omnitrophota > Gorgyraeia > Duberdicusellales > Duberdicusellaceae > Duberdicusella. Next base: position 8,220 of record JAGGWS010000044.1, on the reverse strand, counting down.
TGGGAGCAAGAACTCTTTCAGGAGAAGGTTACAGGGGCCATATCTTCTGGGATACTGAGATTTTCCTTATGCCTTTTTATATCTTAAACTTTCCTCAGGTAGCTAAAAACCTGCTTCTTTATCGCTACCGGCGTTTAGATAAAGCCCGGCAGTTAGCTAAGAGTAAAGGTTTTAAGGGAGCAAAGTTTCCCTGGGAGTCGGCCTATACTGGCGAGGAGGAAACTCCTTCCTGGGCTAAAGATTTTGACGGAAGAGTTATAAAGATTTACACCCACAAGTTAGAAGAGCATATTACTGCTGATATTGCTTATGCGGTCTATAGGTATTATCAATGGACTAACGATGAGAAATTTATGGAATATTGTGGCTACGAGATGCTTTTTGAAATTGCTCGTTTCTGGAGTAGCCGTTTAGAATATAACAAGAAGAAAGATAAGTTTGAGATTAATGGAGTGATTGGTCCTGATGAGTTTCACATAGATGTAAATAACAATGCCTATACCAATATGTTAGCTAAATGGATTTTAGTTACTGCCTATAAGAGTTTTATTTTACTTAAAGAGAGAAGGAAGAATTTACTTTTTGAATTAAAGAAGAAGATAAACCTAAAGGATAAAGAAGTTACCTCCTGGCGGAAGATGGCTTCTAAAGTTAAGGTTAATATTAATAAGGAGGGGTTAATTGAGCAATTTGATGGCTATTTTAAGTTAAAAAAGATATTGCCTATTCAGACTGATGAATATGGCTTACCTCTTATTCCGGCCAAGTTAAAGAGTAAAGATTTAAAATATACCCAGATAATAAAGCAGGCTGAGGTCTTAATGCTTATCTATTTGCTTGATGAGTATTTTTCTTACAAGAGTAAATTGGTAAATTACCATTTTTATTTACCCCGAACAGTGCATAAGTCTTCTTTGAGTCCAGCTGTCCATTCAATCTTGGCTTCCTGGGTGAAAGATTTACCGCGAGCTTACAATTTTTTTAATTTCTCTCTGAGAATAGATATCGGTAATCTCTACGGAAATACTTCCGAAGGAATTCACAGTGCTTCTTTGGGAGGGGCCTGGCAGGCAGTAATATTTGGATTTGCGGGGTTAAAGTTAAGACAGGAAAGATTATATATAGAACCTCAACTTCCCTATCGCTGGAAGAGTGTAAGTTTTTCTTTTCTTTATCGTCAAAAAAATATAAGAGTTAAAGTTTCTAATTCTTTAGTAGAATTTAAATTTACTTCCAGAGAGAAAAAATCTTTAGAAGTAATAGTCTTCGGTAAAAGCTATAGACTTAACCCCAATAGAAAATATATTTTTAAGAGAAAACCTGTTTATTCCAGAAAGGAGGCTCACTACTGATGAGAAGGAAGAAATTAAGTATTGCCCATCTCCACTGGGGATTCCCTCCGATAATTGGAGGAGTGGAGACTCACTTAACTATAATTTTACCCCAGATGGTAAATTACGGTCATAAAGTGAGCTTGCTTACTGGGTCTGTGGAGGGAGTAAAGGTTCATTACAAATATCAAGGGGTAGATATAATCCGTACCCCTTTAATGGATTTAAACTGGCTTTATAAAAGAGGGCTGCAAGGTTTAGAGGAAGAAGTTTATTCTTTATTTAATAATTTTGTAGAAAGGTCTAAACCGGATTTAATCCATGCTCATAATATGCATTATTTTAGTCTTTTGCATGTTCAGACTCTTTGGGAGATAACCAGGAAGAAAGGTATACCTTTATTCTTAACTGCTCATAATACCTGGGATGATACTTTGTTTTTAGAGTTAGCTCATAAAATTTCCTGGAGCCACATAATAGCAGTAAGTTTCTATATAAAAAGAGAGTTAATGGGTGTAGGTATAGACGATAGAAAGATTACTGTTATCCATCACGGTATAGACGAAGAAAGGTTTAAACCTGCAGTAGATACTAGGAAAATAATTGCTAAGTACCCTCAGCTTAAGAACAGACCAGTAGTCTTTCATCCTGCTCGTATAGGGTTAGCTAAAGGTTGCGATATAAGTGTGAAAGCTGTAAACTTGGCAAGAGAAAGGTTCCCCAAGGTCTTATTAGTATTAGCTGGTTCTAAAAATATAATTGACTGGGGTCAAACTCAACAGAAAGATATTGCTTATATTGTAAATCTTATTAAGTACTTTAAACTTGAGAAAAATGTACTTATTGATGTTTACAGCTTAGAAGAGATGCGCCAGCTTTATGGAGTTTCTACGGTTTGTGTTTATCCTTCTTCAGTGGGAGAGCCTTTTGGGCTTACTATGTTAGAAGCTTTAGCTTCGGGTAAGCCGATGATAGTTACTAATGCTGGAGGTATGCCCGAAATTATAAAGGACGGGATAAACGGTTTTGTAGTGCCTATAAGAGATTTTGAGGCTTTGGCCCACCGGATTACTCAACTTATAGAGGATTACAAGTTAAGAATAAGATTAGGGTATACGGGAAGGCAAATAGTGGAGAATCAGTATACTAAAGAGAGAGTAACTCAGCAAACTCTCTCGGTGTATTATAAGTTTATTTCTTGAAATGATTAGAGCTTGGAGTAAAAGAACAGTATTAGATTTAGTAAGAGACAAATTTTCTGGCTATCTTTTTGTGGTGGTTTCTAATCGCCAGCCTTATATCTACAAGTTTGTCAAGGGTAGAATTGAGTGTATGAAAGGGCCGGGTGGAGTAATTACTGCTTTAGACCCGGTTATGTGTGAACTTAAAGGTTTATGGGTAGCTTCGGGAAGTGGAGAAGCTGATAGGTTAGTAGCTAGGGATTCTAAAGTCAGAGTCCCCCCTCAGGAGGAAAGTTATACTTTAAAGTATGTCTGGCTTACTAAAGAGGAGAATTTAGGTTTTTATTATGGTTTTTCTAACCAGGCTCTCTGGCCTCTTATGCATCTGGTATATGTTAGGCCTCAAATTAAAGAAGAGGATTGGCAGGTTTATAAAAAGGTAAATAAGAAATTTGCTCAAAGTGTATACAAAGAAGTAAAAGATAAAAAAGCCATAGTATTCTTTCAGGACTACCATTTAGCCCTAGGCAGTCTCTATTTAAAAGAGCTTAAACCTGACGCTATAACTCTTTTTTTCTGGCATATCCCCTGGCCTCCTTATGATGTATTCAGAATTTTACCTCAGAGGGTAGAGTTTCTTAAAGGGCTCCTTTCCTATGACCTTTTAGGCTTCCACATAAGATATTTTGGTAATAACTTTTTAGAAGCAGTAGCCAGTGAGCTGGAAGCAAAAGTTAACAAAGAGAATTCTTCAGTTACTTTCCAGTCCCATACCAGTTTGGTAAGAGCTTATCCTATAAGTGTAGATTTTGAAGGTATATCTCAGAAGGCTAAGTCTTTAGAAGTAGAAAAAGCTATGAGATCCTTAAAAGAAGATTTTTCTTTAGAGGGCAAAAAAATAATTGTAGGTTTAGATAGAATAGATTATACCAAAGGGATTATTGAAAGAATTTTAGGGGTGGATAAACTTCTTGAACTTTATCCTTCTTTAAAGGGAAAAATTGTTTTTGTTCAGGTAGGAGAAATTTCCCGGATACATCTTTCCCAATACAAGAAGTTAAATGATGAGATAAACGCTTTAGTGGAGGAGGTAAACTTTAGGCATAGAAAGGGGAGCTGGAGGCCAATAGTATTTGTAAGAAGACATTTGTCTTTCTCGGAACTTTTAGCCTTTTACAGGTTAGCTGACATTTGTCTGGTTACTTCTCTCCATGATGGGATGAATTTAGTGGCTAAAGAATTTGTTTCTTCGCAGGTTGAGGAGAGAGGGGTTTTGGTTTTAAGTAAGTTTACCGGAGCAGCCCGCCAGCTTAAAGAAGCTTTAATAGTTAATCCCTATTCTCGGGAAGAAGTAGCTTTAGTTCTGTATAGAGCTTTGTCTATGAGAGAGGAAGAAATAAAAGAAAGGATGAGGAGATTAAGACAGTCAGTAAGAGTGAATAATATCTGGAAGTGGATAGGTAAAATTATTGCTGATATCCCTCTGCCTAAGTTTTGAAGTTAAATGGAAAAGTTAAAAGGCATTATTTTGGATTTAGATGGAGTAATTACTCAAACTGCTCGCCTTCATTTTTTAGCCTGGAAGGAAACTTTTGATGAATATTTAAGATTAAGAGAGAAAAGAAATAAAGAACCCTTCAGAGAATTTACTTATGAACAGGATTACCTTCCTTATGTTGATGGTAAGCCCCGTTATGAAGGAGTGAGAGGTTTTTTAAAATCGCGGGGTATTGAGATAGAGCAAGGCTCACCTTCTGATACTCCTGGTAAAGAGACTGTTTGCGGTTTGGGAAATGAGAAGAATTTAAAGTTTAACCAAATCATTAAAAAAGAAAAGCCTCAGGTTTTCCCCGGTACTCTTAAATTTATTGAATCTGCTAAAAGCAGAGGCTTAAAAATAGGAGTAGCTTCTTCTTCTAAAAATTGTAGAGGCATCCTTGAGAGTTGTGGTTTATTAGGCTTATTTGGAGTAATAGTAGATGGAATAGTATCTGAAGAGCTTTCTCTTAAAGGTAAACCCTATCCCGATATATTTATAACTGCAGCTCGCAATTTAGGTGTTAGACCTTCTAACTGTATAGTAGTGGAGGATGCTGTCTCAGGGGTTTCTGCAGGAAGGCGAGGAGGTTTTGGTTTAGTAGTAGGGATAGCCCGCAAAGATAATGCTCAGGATTTACTTACTGCTGGTGCAGATATAGCTTTAGAAGATTTAGAATATTTAGATTTAGGTTTCTGTGAGGATTGGTTTAAAAAAGTTCCTCTTCCTTTAAAAGAGTATTGGGATAAACCACCCCCAGGACTATATAATTTGGAAGGAAAATTAATCCCGATACTTTCTTTTCTTCTTTTAAATCCTGATTTCTTAAAACCAGTTAGTTACTTTTTGAAAGATAAAAAAAGGGAATTGTTGCTCTTCTTTGACTATGATGGGACTTTAACCCCTATTGTAGAGAAGCCAGATTTAGCTAAGTTAGATGAAGGAATGCACAGTCTCCTTAAAGAAGTTTCTAAAAAGTTTAAGCTGGCTATAGTAAGTGGGCGACCAATAGAAGAGATAAAGTCCTTGGTAGGGATTAAAGATATTTTTTATGCTGGTAATCATGGTTTTAAGATTGAAGGCCCAGATTTTAATTTTATCTTTCCTCAAGCTGAAAAGATGATTTCCTTAATTCCTCAACTTAAGCCAGAACTTGAAGAAAAATTAAGCAGCATAGAAGGAGTTCTTATTGAAGACAAACAATTCAGTTTAGCTGTGCATTACCGTTTGGTAAAAGAAGAAGCTAAAATTAAGGAAATAAGAAATTTTGTAAAAGATATTCTTAAAGATAATCCTTCTCTGCGATTAATGGAAGGTAAAAAAGTTTTGGAGATTCTCCCTGATATCGATTGGGACAAAGGCAAAGCCCTAAGATATATAATCCAAACTTTAGGGAGAGAAGAAGATTCTTTAGTGGTTTATTTAGGAGATGATACTACTGATGAAGATGCCTTCCGGGTGGTGAGAACTCAGGGTTTACCTATATTAGTCAGAGGCAAAACCCTCAAATCCTCTTCTGCTTATTTTTATCTTGATTCTCCGGAAGAAGTAAAAGATTTTCTTAAGCTGATATTAAATTCTTAATTAATAGTTATATGGCTGTGCCCTATACCTGGAAGATTTTCTATAAAGATTTTCGACCTCAACAGGAGGGTTTAAGAGAAGTTCTCTGTGCTTTAGGAAATGGTTATTTTGTAAGCAGGGGTGCAGCTCCTGAGGCTGTGGCTTCTGCGGTTCATTATCCGGGGACCTATATAGCTGGACTTTACAACAGACTTACCAGTCGAATAGTCGGCAGAACAGTAGTAAACGAAGATTTAGTTAATTGTCCTAACTGGCTGTTTTTAACTTTTAGGATTGAGGATGAAGATTGGTTCTTACCTTCTGCTTCTAAGATAAATTCTTACTACCAGGAGCTTAATTTAAGAGAAGCAATTCTAGTTAGGAAGATAGTTTTTGAAGACTGGCAGAAGAGAAAAACCCTCATTATTTCTACAATGCTTGTTTCTATGGCCAATCCTCATATTGGAGCTTTATCCTATGAGATTAAGCCTTTAAATTATCAGGGTTATTTAACTGTAGGGACAATGTTAGATGGTTCAGTTATCAATAGTGGAGTAGAGCGTTATAGAGAATTAAATTCTAAACATTTAAAGCCTAAAGAGTTAGGAATTTTTTCTAGCCAAGGTATATATCTCTTAACAGAAACATCTTCTTCTAAGATAGAGATTGCTCAGGCTTCTAAATTAAGAGTTTTCCTGAAAAATAGAGAGGTTTTTCCTCAAATGCGAATAGTTAAGAAAGGTCGGGAAATAATTGGCCAGGAATTTAAAGTATTTGTAGAGAAGGGGAGTCCTTTGAGAATAGAGAAGAGCTTGGCTATGTTTACTTCTAAAGACCAGGATATAAAAGGCCCTCCTCTTTCTTCAGCAATTAACTTAGCTAAAAAAATTCCTGAATTTAAAAAATTAGCTTCTTTTCAGAAGAAAGTCTGGGAGAAACTCTGGGATATTTGTGACATTGAGATTGAAGGAGATACTTTTTCTCAGAAGATGTTAAGATTGCATATTTTTCATCTTCTTCAAACTGCTTCTTTGCATAATTTAAAGATTGATGCTGGACTCCCTGCTCGGGGTTGGCACGGTGAAGCTTACCGGGGTCATATCTTTTGGGATAGTGTTTTCTCCTTCCATTTTTATGACCTTCATTTACCCCGGGTAGCCAGAGCTCTTTTATTATATAGATATAGAAGGATATCTTCAGCGCGAAGTTATGCTCGGAAGTATGATTATAAAGGAGCAATGTTTCCCTGGCAAAGTGCTTCTTCAGGAAGAGAAGAAACCCAGACTTTCCATCTTAATCCTTTATCCGGAGAATGGGGTCCTGATTACAGCCAATATCAGAGACACGTATCTTTTGCTATTGCTTACAATGTCTATAAGCACTACTTGGTTACTGGGAGTTATAAGTTCTTAGCTTCCTGGGGTGGAGAATTGTTCTTGTCTATAGCTCAGTTTGCCGCCTCTCTCTGCAGGTACAATAGGAAAGATGGGCGCTACCACACTCAGGGACTTATGGGGCCTGATGAATTTCATGAGAAGTATCCTCAGGCTTGTAAACCCGGGCTTAGAAATAATGCTTATTCTAATTTTATGATTGTCTGGATTCTTACTAAAGCTAAAGAGATATTAGAGGTTCTCTCTGAAGAAGATAAAAGAAAACTTTTGAGAAAACTTAAAATAACTAATAAAGACTTAGAAAGATGGGAAGATATAACCAGGAAGATGAACATAATTGTGAATAAGAGAGGTATTATTGAGCAATTTGAAGGCTACTTTAAATTAAGAGATATAGACTGGCAAAGTTATAAGCTTAAATATAGAGATATTTCTCGAATGGATAGAATTCTTAAAGCTGAGGGGAAATCTCCTGATGAGTACAAGATTACTAAGCAGGCTGATGTTTTGATGATTTTTTATTTATTTTCTTTTAAGGAAGTTCTGGCTATTTTTAAGAGATTGGGTTTTAATCTGGATTTAGAGAAGATTAGGAAGAATTATGATTATTATGTGAAGAGGACCACTCACGGCTCTTCCTTAAGTAAGGTTGTCCATTGTTTAGTAGCTAAGAATTTAGGGAGGAGCGAGGAAGCCTGGAAGTGGTTTATTGAAGTTTTGGAGGCTGATTTTTATGACATCCAGGGAGGCACTACTCCTGAAGGTATTCACACTGGAGTTATGGGAGGTTCTCTTGATTTGGTTTTAAGAGGATTTGCCGGCTTAAATTTTCAGAAAGATAAAATAGAGATTAAGCCTTCTTTACCTCGCAAGTGGAAGAGGATAACTTTTAATTTTCTTTTTAGAAGAGTGGGATTTAAGGTTTCTATAGATAGGAGGAAGATTAAAATTCAGGCTTTTCTTTCTTGGGGGAAGGTCTTGAAGGTCCCCCTCGAGATTAATGGCTGCAGATACTATCTTCTGAGAGGGAAAGTTTTTACTCTTCCTTACTCTTAAATTCATAGTGTATCATTAATTGCCTCTGGTTGAACTTAAGCCTAAATATACTCCGCAAGAGTTAGAAAAAATTAATAAGCTCATTACTAAAGAACAGAAAAAAGAAAATGTTCTAAAAGCAGATAAGAAATTATCGCCGTACAAAAATCACAAAGACC
>JAGGWS010000078.1 GCA_021163425.1 Candidatus Omnitrophota bacterium | reverse complement strand
CTTTTCTCTTCTAGTAGCAACAATTTCTGCATCATAAATTGGAGTAAAAGAAATTTTCTCATCTTCTATCTTTCTATGACATAAGATGCCTCTTTTTAAAATTGAACTCAAATTATTAATATGGGTAATATAATACAGCCCTCTCAACTTTAACATAATTCATCTCCTCGTTTAATCTCGTACTATCTTGAATATTTTACTCCCATTTACTCTCTTCCACAATTTTTATCTCCTCATCTGTCAAGCCATAAAGTTTGTAAACCAACTCATCAATCTGGCGTTCGTATTCTTTGACTTTGGCCTGTTTTTGTGGATTTTCAAGATAGTCTTCGGATTGGGTGAGGGAGAGGATTTTGTTGATATAAGAATTATTCATAAAATTTCCTTAAATACCCTTCAATCTTAAAATCTTCCCAACCTGTAGTCTCTTTTATACCCCTTTTTATTACATCAAGATACTCCTGTGATGGCTCGTTTTTCTCGCTTTCCCAATTTCCGGTAACCGTTTTTATTTCTAATCTGTCCTTTTCTCCTAAATACAATTCTTTACCATACCATTTTCTGCCTTCCTGTTCTTTAATATCTTCAAACTGAGTTTCTGAAATCTTCCATAATCTAGCAACAGTGTAATACTCTTTGTTTCTCTCTGCTTCATATGACAAAAATGCTACTCCTTTATTATCCCACCTTGATGATTGCTTAGCAAAATATAATCTATGAGGGACATATATCCATCCTAAATCTATGGGATCATTCCTATCAGAAGAACCTCTGTAATAACGTCCCCGATATTCTCCACCCTTGATATAAATTATAAACCTTTCCTTAAGAAGATTGGACCCGTAAGCCGCATAAATCAAGTATTTCATAAGGAATTCTCTACAATTTTTATCTCAGTTTCCGTCAAGCTATACAATTTATAAACCAACTGATCAATCTGGAGTTCGTATTCTTTGACTTTGGCTTGTTTCCTTGGAATTTTGAAGATAGCCTTTAAAAATTACTTCACTCATTTTCATAAATTAACTGCTTTTGTCTACACTATTTTTTGCTTCTACCCAAGAATTTGCATATCGTAAGATTTCACTTGTAATCTTTTTCTGCAATTCTAAGAAAATTTTCAAATCTCTCTCCGGCCATTCAGGGGTGCCTTTTCTTAAAATTGTTTCAGTCACAAAAGCATTTGGTGCATCCGCAATACTTTTGGTATGAATAAAAAAATGTCGCTCTGAAAAATGTATAAATTTACATGTATCTTCATAGGCTTTAGTTAACCATTTCTCTGAGATATATTTTAACAAACGCGCGTTAGTTAGTCGTTTATTATTGTTGTCTTTAATTTCGTCAAACCGTTTACCTTTTAATAATTCTATAATTATTTTATCTCTTTCTTTTTCCTTCAAATGCGAAAGATAGTATGTCTTTAAAAGATTCTCAATTTGCATCCTTAATAATGGAGCTGCTACCAATATATTCTTCTCTTTAGCAAATCTTAATATCTCAATAGAGAGGTTATAAGAAAGATTAAGTAAAGAAATAAAAAATAAATCTGTGAGATATATTGCGCCTCCCTCAGCCTTCATCATTGCAAAAGCGATATGAAGATGGAGCTTAATTAACTTTTCTATATCAGAAACTAACTTTTTTATTCTTGTTTCCATAATTTATTCTCTAATATTATACCAATTTTACATCCCAGTACTAAAAACTCCCTATCCACTTCGAATAAACGAAGGTCTAGATTTTTTTAGAAAAAATGATTATTTATCATCTTATATTTTTAATAAGTATTCGTTCTTTCTCAACCACTCTTTATATCTCTCATAATCAGGCATTAGCATTTTAACTTTTGTCCAGAATGATTTGGTATGGTTTTTCTCTTCAAGATGGACAAGTTCATGAACAACTACATAATCTATGACCGGCAAAGGTGCCATTATGAGACGCCAAGAAAAATTTAAATTTCCTTTGGGAGAACAGGAAGCCCATCTTTTTTGAGCATTGGTAATTTTGATGCTTTTATACTTAAAACCTCTTTTTTTAGCATACCACTCAACTCTTTCTAAAATTTTCTTATAAGCCATATTTTTATACCGGTTAATAAAAAGCTTTCTTGCTTCAGGCAAAGCATCTTTTGAAAGATAAAATCCATTATCAAATTTTAATGGTTCATCTTGAAAATCCACTATCTTCAATTTGTAAAACTTCCCCAAGTAGAGGAATCCCTCTCCATTAACAAATTCTTTGGGAGAATATTTAGGGTCTCTTTTCTCTATTTCTTTTTTCTTTTTCTCAATCCATTTCCTGTGCTTTAAAATTACTTCTTTTACTTTCTCGTCACTTAGATAAAAAGGGGCTTTTACAATAAGAGTAGCATTATCAGTCATCTGTAAAGCAATGGTTTTTCTTTTTGTTCGAATTATTTTTTCAATTTTGATATCCATAAAATCACTTTCCATAAAGATGATACGAAAGTTCTAAAAGTTTTTGAGCTATTTCGTTTCTTTTGCCATATAATAATTTATTTATCCCTGTAAAATATGGTGCATGTCCTTCCTTAATTCCTGCTATTCTTGATTTATCAGACTTAGAAATTTGCTCTAATAAATGGGAAGCAATATAAGATTTTAACCTCTTTTGTTTTGTATAGTTGTCCCAAAAATCCACTACGTTAATTTCTCTCCGAATAATTTCAATCACATCTTTAGTTAAATTAATAAGAAAATCCATTTCCTCCTTAGTAAGTTCTTTGACTTCTCTCTTCCCATATATCTCACGCTTTAACAACCCGAAAAATGGCATTTCTTTTTTAGGATCAAAACCAAAAGTCTCTTCTCCTTCTCTGCCTTTCTTAATCTCCTCTCTCAATTTTTCAAGCTCAGCAGCAAGTATTTCCCAATTTTGTTTATATTCCTCAAGCAATCTGTTCAATAAGTCAGAAAATCTCTCATAAAATTCAGGGTCCTCTTCAAAATGCTTTTCAATATGCTCTATAATAGCGTATTTTAACTCTTCTGCTTTTGCTTTACTTGACTTTTCTTTCTTTAGTTTGTCTATAAATCTATCATCAAGAAGAGGTGTAGGAGGTATTTTAGGATCAACTCCTTTGGATACCAGATATTCTTCTACAATTTCTCTTATCTTCTTACTTGCATCTTTGATACTTAACTTATCATCTCTATATCTATTTCTTGCAGATTCCTTTATAAAGTTGAGGATTTTTAAATCTCTTACGTATTTCAAAGCTTCTGGATCAGGAAGTACAGCATCCATTGCCTTATTAAATCTTCTCACCAGCAATATAAATTCATCTCTTACTTCTTCATCAACTAAAAGATCTATACATTCTTCTATATTCTCCCTCCAGTTATCGATTCCATATTTTTTAAAGAAATTGTTCACAAGACTATGTGTATACTTTAAATCGTCAATACTTTTCGCTTTATCTTTTACAACCTGAGTAATTTCCTCTATATCTTCATTAGCATAAATAGCAAGGGATTCTTTTAAATGTTTTAAGACACCAACATAATCAACAACAAAACCGCAGCTTTTATTCTTATAAACTCTATTTACCCTTGCAATTGCCTGTAATAAACTATGCTCCTTTATAACATTATCCAAATACATAACCTGTTCTATAGGCGCATCAAAGCCTGTAATAAGCATACTTTGAACTACTAAAATCCCTACATCTCCAGAAATTCCTGTATCATCTGCTTTGTCAAAAGGTAATTTGAAACTTTTAATTATCTTCTCGTGTTCGTTAGGATCAGTGTAAACGTGGTATTCTGGCGGATCATTTGGTAAGCCTGATATTACAACTTCAACTTTTAGTTTCTCAAGTTGATTTATATCAATTTTGTCCGGATTATTTCTTTTAAGTTCATTTATTTTTTCTTTTAATGCATCTTCAAGAGCTTTTTTATATCTTATTGCTGCAAGCCTTGAAACAGCAACAACTTGAGCTTTAAATCCATTAGGAAAAACATGGCTAACATAGTGTTCTATCATATCCTTTGTTTTATCTCTTATCACATTCTCATCTTCAAGATATGCCCGCCAAGTATATCTACCCATAATTTTGGATTTTTCCTCAGCATCTAGCATGGAGAATACATCTTCAAATTTCGCATTTGCTGCTTCCTCATCTGAAAGTTCTCCAGAATGAACCCTACCTTCATATACAATTTCAACTGTCACACCATCTTCAACCGCCTGTTTTATACTATATTTGTCTATATACTCTCCAAAAGTCATCTCTGTCTTCTCAATAGGTGTTCCTGTAAAGGCAATCTTTACCGCATTAGGTAAAGCCTTTCTTAAATTTGCACCCAACAACTTATATTGAGTTCTATGCGCCTCATCAATCATAATTAAAATATTTGGAGAGGTATTAAGCACTGGGAATTCTGTTTTAAGTTCTCTTTCTTGAAATTTATGAATCATTGCCATAACAAGATCTGGAGTATCTGTTTTTAAAAGTTCTTGAAGTTCTTTTATACTTCTTGCAGGATGGACAGTAAACCCAACACTTTTTGAGGTTTCCTTTAGCTGTTTTTCTAATTCCTTTCTGTCAGTAACAAAAACAATTTTAAAATTTTTAAACTTAGGATTATGATACATCTCTCTGACAGTAAACATCATCGTTATAGATTTGCCAGAACCTTGAGTATGCCAGATAATTCCGCCTCGCTCTTCTGGGGTTTTGCCTTCCTCTAATCTTTTAATTATTTTCTTAACTGCTCTAAATTGTTGATATCTTGCTACAATTTTTGCAACACCTGTTTTAGAATCTTCTTTAAAAATTGTAAATGTATGTAAAAGATCTAACAGATTCCTTTTAGTAAGCATCCCCTGAATTAAAATTTGTTGACTTGTTATATTGCCTTTGGAATCTATATCTGAAAGACTATAGGGATAAGGGTCCTTCCACTCAACAAAGTGCTCATTTTCTGCAGTAATAGTTCCATATTTTGCCACCTGATTTGATGCAGCAACCATAAATAGGTTATACCAGAAAAGTTTTTCATTTCCTTCTTTTGCTCCTCTCCTGTTGGAGTATCTTGCAAGTTGGATGATTGCTTCATTTATAGGATCAGCAATCGTTGGAGATTTACATTCAACAACTACAAGAGGCAAACCATTTACAAAAAGGACAATGTCTGGAATAATATGTTTTTCTGTCCCAGGAATATTTACTTTAAATTGTGAGATTGCAATAAAAGAGTTATTCTCTGAATTTTTAAAATCAATGAATCTGACGGTAGGACTTCTTTCTCCTGTCTTTCGGTTTTCTGATACTGAAGTATTTTCAAGCAATAAATCATGAATTTCTCTATTTACATCTAAAAGATTATTTGCCTGAGGGGTAGTTATTCTTCTTACAACTTCATTTATTTGATCCTCTTCAATCCATGGGTTTATTCTTTTTATGCTCTCTTTCAGAACACTTTCAAGAATTACATCTCTAAAACTCTCTCTCCATTTCTTACTTTCACCATACTCTGGTTCAAAAGATTGATTAAAAGAAATGATTTCTTTTATATCCTCGGGATTATCTTTATTTTGTCTGAAAACTTGCCAGCCTAAATTTTTGAGTTGGGCAAGGAAAGGATTTTCTACATAGTATTCTTCGTCAAGTCGTTTGTAGGTTAAATTGCTCATATCAAAATCTGATTCCAAGCAATCCTCCTGCTGGTCGGTCATCGGTTAAGCGGATTCTGATAGATTTTTCAAATATTTCTCGGAAATCTTCACTAAATTCACCATAAGGAACTTTGTCAGAATTTATAAGACATATATACTGAAATCCTAACTCATTTGCTTTTTTAGCAGCTAGTTCCATTGCTCTAGCAATTTGTCTTTCATCAACTCCATCAAAAATAGTACTATCATGGATTAAAAAGCCTGGTTTATTTTTCTCGTAGCTCCACATTTGGATACACATTAGGTCATAACAAAATACTTTCATATGACTGACCCCTTGACTTTGAGCTCTTTTAATTTCTACATTAAATTTATAACCAGCGGGAACCACATCTATGGAGAGTATACCTGACTCGGCATACAAATATTTGGAATTTTGATTAAATAACTTGATTGCCTTTTCTATGACAGTGCGTCTTTCCTCTTTATCTTGCCGCGTTTTCTGAATTAATTCTTCTCTCTCAATTTTTAACTTACTTAAGCCTGTTTCAAACCTCTTTAAATTATCAATTCTACTGAGTGTATCTTTCCATTGCTGTCTAAGATTTACTAATCTTTCATTTAACATTCTATACTCATCTAACGCTTTATGAGTCTCAAGTATTCTAAGTAATTCTGCTCTTCTATTTGAGAATTCTTTTATTTTAAGTTGGCATTGTGTTATTTTATTTTCTAATCTTTCTATTTCATTTTCCAAATATAATTTTCTGTTTTTAACAATCTGTTCATGAAACTTTTTAACTTCTTTCAATCTCTTCCTTAGGATCTCTGAGAACCATATTCCTACCTCTTGATACACTTTTTCTAAAATTTCCATAGAGACATCTTCTTCAAGCTTAAAACTATTACGATAATTTTTTAAAATCTTTTCGCTTATAACTATTTCATTTGTAATTTTATGAATCTCATTAGTTAACCTATCAGCTTCTTTCTCGATTTCTGCATATTGCGGGTGAACTCTAAAAGATTTCAATTGTTTTTCCAATTCTTCTATTTCTTGCTGTAACCTCACCCTCTCAGCCTCTAATTCTCCTACTGTTCCTACATAGCCTGACAGCAGACCTTCTTTAGCGGCTTTTTTTAACTCCATAAGAGTATTTTCTTGATCTTTTAATATTTGAATTTGAGAAGCATATTCCCAGTTTAATTCTAGCAGATAAGCATTGTTGACTTGGATATCCCATTCTTTTTGCTGAGGATAATGTCTAAATGGATTTTGGAATGCATCTGGTCCTTTTCTTACAAAATAAGAGATTAAACTCCTAAATGTCGGAGTATACTTCCTTTCATAAAGATTTAAGGGCAAATTAAACATTAAATAACCTAACACTTTTTTCCATTCCTCAATTCTTAGATAAAAACCATTTTTTTCTTTGTCAAATTTAGGTGCTATCGGCCAATCTGAAAAATCACCTTCTAAATATACCTTAGAAGAATTAGACGTATTTCTACTTACAGAAATTTCTTTTCCATTTACCGTTAAATCTACTGTAAAAGTCCAGTTTTTTAATTCCTCTGATTTTAACACATCATTTCTTTTAGGCGTAGATCCAAAACAGAAATGTATAATCTCAATAAGTGTTGTTTTTCCTAAACCATTTCTGGAATCTCTCTCTGATGATATTTGGGTTCTATCAGCAACGATAACATTAAAACCTTCTTTAAATTCTACTGTCCTGAAAGAAGACCTATCACTCCTGACTCTTTTGATCATTTTTCACCTTTCTTAATAATCCTCCTTTAAATTCTATCAATCCAAGCATATAGAGAAAGTCAAGAATAAGAATAAATTTATCAAATGTTTTAATTTCTTCCATATATTTCACCTTTTCCCATAAGGATGACACTGTCTGCGGGATGGCAAGTTCTTTAAGCATCTTACTACCCGCTCCCAGAAAAGAATACTTAAACTTAATCATTTTATCGGGGATAATCATTTTTCAAATACCTCGCAAATTTCAAAAAAATAAGTTAAAATTTTAAGCCCTGCAGCACGTATTTTGAAATCGTCAGAATTGATTGACGCAAAATTCCACAATTCATAAAACAATTCATCTCCTGCTACTCCACCTTGTTTTAATTCTAAATATTTTTGGACAAATCCATTCCTTAATCTACCTGCAAAATCAGGGTCAGGATTTTCATTTAGATAATCTTTTACTTGCTCAATCCCTATCATCCCCATAATAATTAAATTTTCAACTTCACTTGATAAACCATTTTTTTGTATTTTTTCTTTTGGAGGAATAATTGTCAATTTCTGATTAGATTCAAGCATTGAGACGGATATAAGATACTTTGTAATAACTTCTAACTCTGCAAAAGTTACATCTGGAATATTAATCCTAACTTGTTCCTTTACCCATTTTTCATGTTCTCGTTTAATCTGTCTAAGTCTTTCCACTGTATAATAATTAGGATCTTTATCTATTTGAGTGTGGCACGTAGGACATAATATTATGAGATTATAATAAGAATTTCTTTCTTTGTCTGTCATATTTGGGTTATATCTTGGCGAATTAGGTTTAAATCCTTCAATATGCGCTATGTGCCCGATGGGGGTCGGATCGTTATCTTTCCGTTCCATAATAATTTCTTTCTTACATATTGCACATCGTCCTCCACTTTTTGCCCAAAGTACTACTTTTGTTGGATGTGAAATATTAATTCTCTTGTTCATCTTGTAGTAACTTCCTCAATCAAACAATTAATCCTCACCTTTCCCGTCAACAAATCTTCCATAAGTCCCTGTTTTATTCTTTCAAGTTTTTGTTTGTATTTTTGTTCTCTTTCAATTACTTCATCAATCTGGGAGAGGATTGAAACAATGCGTTTCTGTTCGGGAAGAGGGGGTAAGAAAATCCTCAGAGATTGCAATTCATCTCTTCCAATTGCTTCAAAGGTGCTTCCTTGACCAAATTTAATTAACTCGTTTATAAAAAAGTGTATAGAATACCACAAAAAAATAGTGGTCATTAAATTATTATTTGCTTTTATAGAAGCCAAACCGCGTCCAATGCAATAGCGTTTATCAGCTAAATTTAAAGCTCCCACAGGTGCTCTTACACTTATTAGAATGCTATCTTTTTCAGAAACTTTTAATGGTTTCTCTATCCAGTTTACCGGATTTGGATATCTACTAGTGAATTCTGCATTTCCTTGAAGAAATGGAACACCTTTTCTTTCTTTATTAATCAAAAATGAATCAGGAGACTGTCCCATAGTAATAGAACTTACTTCCCCTAACTCCACCACCTTCCACTCCTCTGGTATCCTGCCAAGTGGTGAAGGTTTAAACTTTCTATATCTCCCATTTAACAAATCTTCAAAACTTATTGCTGCTCCTCCAAATTCTTGCGTAACTATTCGGAGATTTTCGTCATTACTTACTAAAATCAAGGCATTTTTAATACACGTTTTGGCGATTAACACATCCTTTATCTGGTTTTCTTTTGTTTTACTCTTTCCTGCTTTTTTATCTAACTCTTGCAATCGGTTAAGTAATTTGTCATATAAATCGTCACTACTTAATTTTGCCTGCCCTAACCTTGAAACCCCCAAGACAAAACCTTCTGTTGGCAACTCTTCTTTTTCTAATTCATTAAAGATCTCTATTAAATCATATTTCCTCTCTAATTTCCCTGACTTGTTAATAGCTTCTAATTCATCTTTCTGAATATGGGTGATATAATAATTGAATCCTGCAGGAAGATCTCTCAAATCTATTTTGTTATCTAAAATAGCATCAAAGATATTTGTATCAAACATAAAACCATCTATAACTCCTTTTGTAAACAATTCCTGCATCAAACCCTGTTTTATGCGTTTGTATTTTTCTATAATCTGGTCAGTTTTTTCTATGGCGTTGTCAATTGTTTCAAGGATTTCAGCAATTTTTTGTTGTTCTTCTTGGAAATTTGGAAAGTTTATTTCAAAATTACTTTTAAAATCGTTTTTCTGTAGATGTTCTAAACCGCTACCTATAAAAAATTTAAATGTTATGTAATCAATCTTTCTAGAAATGATATAAAACAATAACCTTGCATTTATCTTCGATTTAATCGAATAAGTATCAGCAGAATACGATGCTTTCCCTTTGTAGTAACTTACATATGCTTTTCCTCCTGTAGACAGAAAGAGATTTTCGCCATCTACTAAAAATGAGCTATGAGACAAAATTGTATCACCACTAGTAAAAAATGGATACATTCCTTCTTTATCTGCATCTTCGACTTTAAAAGGAGATTTTTTATTTTCTTTAATTATCTCTCCCATTTTCGCCTTTTCCCACCCCTCTGGCAATTTTTCTTTCTCTTTAACCTCTTCCATCGTAGTACCTAAGTTTATTTAAAAACTCATTCAGTTTTTTTACCTCTTTATCCCTTTCTTCTATCAACTCATTCAATGAAACTTTATATTTATCCCATAATTTCTCAAAAATCTTTACGATTTCTTTTTTCTCTGCATTAAGGTATTTGTTGAGCTGTTCTTCAATAACTTCATAAAATTTCTCCAAAAGCAAATTTTTGGTTTCTTCTTCTGTCAAATTTTCTCTTTTTTCCGTTGTTTTATTTTCAAGTTCTTTTTCTTTTCTTTTGAATTCTTGCCTTATTTTTTTCAATTTCTTCTCTTTTGCTTCAATTTTTGAAAGTAAATTTTCTAATCTTGCTGCTTCTTTTAAAGATGCTTCGGTTAAATTTGTCCTTAAGTCTTTGATTGTTTCTTTTAAATATTTTTTAACATTACTTACCGTCTTATTACCCTGTTCTTCTTCATCCCACTCTTCAACTTCGTCTAAAACCTCATTTAATTCTCCCTCTGCTTCTGCAATTTTATTTTCTAATTCTTCAATTTCATCTAATTCTTTTTTAAAGAACTTCTCTTTTATTCTCTCATCTTCAATTAAGTTTTTGCTCCATCCTGTGGCAACAATTGTCTTAAAATCGTATCGTAATTGCTCCCACCAGTTAACGAAAATTCCTGCAATTTTGAATTCATCAAGGGTTTTGAGTGGTAAAAGTTTTTCTTTTAATATATCAATAGCCTTGTTTCTAAATTTCCAGAGATTATTATTTCCATAGAAACTTTCAATATCTCTCTTTACTTGGTTCCACCATTCTTTTAATTTTTCATTATGTCTTGAAATTGTAGCTTTTAAAGAGTCTATATTTTCAACAATTTCTTTCATTTTGCTTTTTTCTTTAACATCCTCTTTAAATTCTAAATAATCTTCATTTTTACTTTGAAGGAGTATATTAAAAGATAAGCCGAATTTATCAAATTGAGTTTTATAACTTTCAACTTCTTTTTTTGGAATTCCACCAACAAGATGAGCATGAACATCTTCTGGTTCAGGGTCTGGAGAATTATCTACATATCTTCTTATGTTCAGATTGAAATCATTTTCTTCTATTTCTTTTATATCAACGAGTCTTGAATATTTTGGAATTTCCTTCTTGGTCTCAAAAACAGTAACGATTTTTTCTATATCTTCAGGCCTTAAATAATTTTGGTTTCTTCCTTCTCCATATTCTCTGTCAGCATTTATGAAAAAGATTTTGTTTTTTAAATTTTCTGGCTTATTTTTATTTATAACCACAATACAGGCAGGAATCCCTGTGTTATAAAATAATTTTGGAGGTAGCCCTATTATTGCCTCAATTAAATCATCTCTAACAATACCTTCTCTTATTACTTTTTCTTGCCCTCCTCTAAAAAGAACTCCATGAGGCATAACAGTTGCCATTCTGCCGTTGTCTTTTAGACTTGCTACCATATGCTGTAAAAACATTAAATCTGCTTTTTTACCATTCTCAGGAGTAAAGCCATATTTGAACCTTTCTGGAAATTCCATATTTGCACAGCTGTAATTCTGGGAAAAAGGAGGATTAGCTAAAACTATATCAAACCTTTTAATGTAGTTATTTTCTCTAAACATAGGAGTGGTTAATGTATCTTCATTTTCAATATGAGCATCTGGGATTCCATGAAGAATCATATTCATCTTACATATAGACCAAGTTACCCCGTTTAACTCCTGTCCATATAAACCAAGATTTTTAGGGTTTTGCCCTTGTTCTTCAACATATTTATAAGCTTCAATAAGAAATCCTCCAGAACCCACAGTTGGGTCATAAATAGTCATTCCTTCTTGAGGTTTTAAGAGTCTAACCATAAGGGTTTTAACATGAGGAGGGGTATAAAATTCTCCTCCTTTCTTTCCTGCAGAATCAGCAAATTCTTTAAGAAGGTATTCATAGGCAGCACCAAGCAAATCAGGAAATTCAAAATCTTCATCTCTTAATCTATACTTATTAAAATGGTGAATTAAATCAATAAGCTGTTGATCTTTAAGTCGGGTTTTGCCTTTAACAGCATTGAAATCAATGTGTTTTAGAACACCTTCAAGTTCTGGATTAGCCTCTTCTAAAGCTGCCAATGCTTTATTCAATTGATTACCGACATCTTCTTTTAGATTAAGAATATTATGCCATCTTGCCCTTTCTGGAACAAAGAAAGTTTCTCCATAAGAATTGGGGTCTTCTAAAAGTTCATTGATTTGGTCTTCAGAAAATCCTTGTGAGTTAAATCGTTCTTTCAGCCTTTCTCTTTCTACTTCAAAAACATCTGAGGTGCGCTTTAAGAAAAGCATGCCAAAGATATATTCTTTAAATTCAGATGGATCCATCTTACCCCTAAGGATATCTGCAGCTTTAAAAAGATGGGTTTCAAGTTGTCTTAGAGTAATTTTCATTTTATCTTCCCCTCATCAGCAAAACTATAGTATTCATCATCTCCTATTAT